>JANLPY010000304.1:0-3337 GCA_031367505.1 Hyphomicrobiaceae bacterium
GCAAACCGCTTCTCGAATGCCACGGCGGTCTTCGGGAAATCCCGCCACAGATCGTCTTTGTGCTCGTCCGACATGCTCTATCTCCTTGATGGACAAAGCTGACGACATCATTGCGCCGTAACTAAGGAGACAGGTATGAAACGAAATCGACGAGAATCTCTTTGGTTACATGTTTGCCAAACTGGATTGACAGCTTGTCATCGCGAAGCCCGAGTATTTTGCCGGGACCAAACATCTTGTGAGTGACTTTATCACCAACAGCGAAACTATGCTTGTCTGCGGCTTTTGCCTTAACGGGTACCTTTTTGACCGGCTTCTTGCTCCGGCTCGGCTCCGCCTTAGCGGTTGCCTTTGCTCCGACTTTCGCTTTTGATTTAAGCTTGCTCGAGGCCATGTTACGATCCACTCGGTTAAAGCATATCCGAATATAACCTTAGCACCCAGTGCTCCTCCCGTTAATAGCGAATACGGTTTATCGCTAACGACGGTCCGCCCGATTGGGTGGAACTCTGGATATTGCACTGCGCCACACCTTTGTGCATCGCACCAAATCGACATCGACACGAACAGACCGGCTAGCAACTTCTTTGAAGTTGCGTTCTACTGGCTTGGTCCAGGTTTATAAATCCGAGGGAGTTCGACTTGCCACCGCCGTGACAGGGCCACAACAAAACGGAAAGCCCAACGAATTCCGCCGACTAAAATGCGGAAAATGAAGATCGAAGATCGAGGGTCGAAACGTTTCTCTATTGGAGGAATACGCATGCCTAAGAGTGTCCTGCCATTCGGTAAATCGGGTTTGATCACTGATTCTGTTACGCGCCGCCATTTCGTCGGTACGGCGGCGGCCGCCAGCACTTTAATCGCCATGCCCTACGTTCGAACCGCCCAAGCTGCTGGCAGTTTGGCCATCGGATTCTGGGATCATTGGGTGCCCGGAGCCAATGACGCCACCAAGGCCCTCGTCAACACCTGGGCTGAGAAGGAAAAAGTCAGTGTTTCCATGGACTTCATCCCGAGTCAGGGCAACAAGAACCTGCTGACGATCGCCGCCGAATCTCAGGCGAAGTCTGGTCACGATATCCTGGCCATGCCGACGTGGTGGCCACATGCACAGGCCAACCTGCTCGAGCCCGTGAACGACATCATGGAGCCGCTGATCGCGCAAAACGGCAAGGTCAATGGTACGGTTGAATATCTTGGCAAGGCCGGTGACAAATGGTTGGCCGTACCAGCCACCGTCGGCAGCCAGATCAAAGGCCCGTGCTCACGCATCGACCTTCTGAAACAACACGCTGGTATCGACATTCAGGAAATGTACCCGGCGGGTGGTCCACCGAAAGCCGACAACTGGACGCTGGAGACCTTTCTCAAAGCCGCCGAAGCCTGTCAGAAGGGCGGCGTGCCTTTTGGCATCGGCCTTGGCGAAACGTCGGACTCGGTCGACACAGCAGGTGCGTTCCTGTTGGCGTTCGGCGGTCAACTGATCGATTCAACCGGCAAGATCACGGTCAAAAGTGATCCGGTACGGCAGTGGCTGGAGTTCTACAAGAAGCTGATGGCGTTCATGCCGCCTGACGTTCCAGCCTGGGACGATGCGTCAAATAACAAGTGGTTGGTGGCAGGTAAGGGTGCGCTGATTATGAACCCACCGAGCGCTTGGGCCGTTGCCAAGCGCGACGCGCCGAAGATCGCCGAGCAGTGCTGGACGCACGGCTTCCCATCCGGTCCGAAGGGTCGGTTCGCGCCGTTCCTCCCGTACTTCTGGGGCATCTGGAATTTCTCGAAGAATAAGTCAGCCGCCAAGAGCCTGCTCGTGCATTTATCGCAGCCTGAGTCCGCCGAGAAGATGGTGGCAGCCAGCGGCGGCTATGACCTACCCGCTTTCGAAAAGTTGACGACCTTCAAAACCTGGGCCGAAGAAGGTCCGCCGAAGGGCACGCTCTACCACTACCCGAACCCGCACAACCATCAGACACTTTCAATCGCAGCGTCGCCCGCTCCGCCGAAGATCGCGCAGCAGGTCTATACGCAAGCAGTGCTGACCAAGATGTGCGTGCGCTTCTATCAGGGCGAGGCGATGGAGAAGACACTCGCGTGGGCCGAAGGCGAGTGCGAAGGCTACATGCGCGGCTGACGTTGCAGCTCGCGCGCCCGTATCGGATGCGAACGATCACACATAGTCAATCGTTCGCATCTCGACATTCAAGCCCGTCTCCGGATTGAGAGGTCGATGATGGTCGACGCCGCAATACCACCCTCGACCACGGCGCCAGCCAAGCGAAAGGCGCCACCGCGCTCGGGCATGACCAAGTTCCTGCAACGCAGGTCCACCATCGCATTCTGGATGGCGCTGCCATTGATTGTATTGATTTCGATACTGGTGATCTATCCAGCGTTCTATTCGCTGCATTTAGCGACGCTGAATAAGACCATGGAACGGTTCGTCGGGTTCGGAAACTTCGAGTTTCTGTTCAAGCGCGAAACCTTCTGGAAGGTGGTCTACCAATCCTGCCTATTTGCGATTACGGCCGTGATCTTCAAGGCGTTGATCGGGTTCATCGTCGCCCATTTTGTGCACAATATCCCGGCCAAGGGTCAGCGCAAATGGCGGGGCATGTTGCTGGTGCCGTGGGTCATTCCGCCCGCCATGAGCACGCTCGCCTGGCTCTGGTTGTTCGATCCCTCCTATAGCGCCTTCAACTACGTGCTGGCCTACTTTGGAATCGGACCAATCCCGTGGACCGGCGATGCCTCCTGGGCGCGCTTCTGTGTCATCCTCGTCAACGTCTGGTACGGCGCGCCGTTCTTCATGATCATGTATCTGGCGGCTTTGAAGTCGGTGCCCGAACAGCTCTACGAGGCAGCGCAGATCGACGGCGCGAATTGGTGGCAAAAGATCTGGTACATAACGCTGCCGATGATGCGCAATATCATCGCTATCACGACCTTGTTTTCGCTGATCGTCACCTTCGCCAATTTCGACATCGTGCGCGTTTTGACGGCGGGTGGTCCACTTGATGGCACGCACCTGTTTGCCACGTGGGCATTCCGCCTCGGCATCGAAGGTGGTGACATTCCGCTGGGTGCCAGCGTATCGCTTTTCATGGTGCCGATCCTCGCAGTCGCGGCGATTTTCATACTGCGTGACATCAACAAACGTGGGAACGAAGGCTGATGGCAAACGCTTCCTCGATCAATCCTCCGTCAATCGACAAGAGCGGGCCACGCCGCTCGACGAAGTACGGCAGCATGAAAGCTGATCGGACCTGGGCGTTACGCTGGTCATATTTTTTTCTGACAATTTTTGCGGTGTTTTCGCTGCTGCCACCGATCT
>JANLPY010000311.1:0-1890 GCA_031367505.1 Hyphomicrobiaceae bacterium
GGTTTCAGACGGATGAAAGCATTGGGAGTTTTGTCAGCGCCGGCTAGAATAACGTAGATCGCTATTCGGCGCGCCTTCTGCGGCGAAATGCCTCCAGAGGGCGCGCCAATGCTAGAGTTTCAAATTCGCAGCGTGTTTGTCGCCCTTCTCCCGCTACAGTCAGTTTTCGCGCTCGAAAAGTACGATTACGCGGCGCTAATCCCGGAAACGGCCTCAATGATGGCCTTGCTTAACGCCGGCTTGACCAAATACGCGACCGCACCTGCATCGATGGCTTCGCGCCGGATGTTCTGGTCGTCCATTGCCGAGAGCAGCACCACGCGGCAAGCCGGATTTGCGGTCAGGCGCAAATTCTTGAGGAAGCTGATGCCGGAAAGCTTGGGCATGCGTACATCGCACACCACCGCGTCGAACGCGCCGGCCCGATACATTTCGAGCGCCGTCATGCCGTCGGCCGCAATCTCAACCTGATAGCCTTCTCGGCGCAAGACGGCGGACACGTACTCAACCATGGTGCTGTCATCGTCGACGACAAGCACCCGTTTTTGTGCTTCGTTGGTGGCGGTAGGCATGCTTTCCCCGGCTGGTTCAATGCTGCTGGTTATTGCTTGACGCAATCGATGTAATAGGCCAGTTTGCCGTCACGTTCGGTTTCGACCAAGCCGTGGATATCGGTTTCAAATCCCGGAAACTTGCTGTTGAATTCTCGTGCGAAGCGGAGATACTGGACGATCGTCTTGTTGAATCGTTCGCCCGGAATCAGCAGCGGAATCCCCGGCGGATACGGCGTGACCAGGACGCTGGTGATGCGGCCTTCGAGATCATCGATGGCAACGCGGTCAATCTCGCGGTGGGCGAGCTTCGCGTACGCGTCGGCCGGTTTCATTGCCGGCTGCATGTCGGACAAATACATTTCTGTCGTCAGCCGCGCTACATCGTTGGCTTTGTACATATCGTGAATCTGCTGGCACAGTTCCTTCAAACCCACCCGCTCGTAGCGGGGTTGGCTGGCGACGAACTCCGGCAGGATTTTCCACATCGGCTGATTCTTGTCATAGTCATCCTTGAACTGCTGCAACGCCGTGAGCAGGGTGTTCCAGCGGCCCTTGGTAATGCCGATAGTGAACATGATGAAGAATGAGTACAGCCCGGTTTTCTCGACGATGACGCCGTGCTCGGCCAAAAACCTGGTGACGATGGATGCAGGTATCCCGGTCTTGGCAAATTTTCCGGAGACATCCAGGCCGGGCGTGACGATCGTGGATTTGATGGGATCGAGCATATTGAAGCCGGCCGCCATATTGCCGAAGCCATGCCATTTGTCATTGGCCTTCAGCATCCAGTCTTCGCGCGAGCCGATGCCGTCATTGGTCAGCTTATCCGGCCCCCATACCTTGAACCACCAATCCTTGCCCCATTCGTCATCTACTTTGCGCATGGCGCGGCGGAAATCGAGCGCCTCGGAGATGGATTCCTCGACCAGCGCGTGTCCACCCGGCGCCTCCATCATCGCCGCCGAGACATCGCACGAGGCGATGATGGCGTACTGCGGTGAAGTCGAGGTGTGCATCAAGTAGGCTTCATTGAAGGTGGTTTTATCGAGTTTGCGATTCTCGGATTCCTGCACGATGATTTGCGAGGCTTGCGAAATACCGGCAAGCAATTTGTGCGTCGAGTGAGTCGCGAAAATCATGCCGTCTTTCGGGCGCGGCCGATCCTTGCCGATCGCGTGCATGTTCTTGTAGAAAACATGGAACGTGGCGTGCGGCAGCCAGGCTTCATCGAAGTGCAATGTATCGATGCGACTGCCGAGGACTTCTTTCAACATTTCGACGTTATAGAGCACGCCGTCGTAGGTCGATTGCGTGATCGTGAGGATGCGCGGTTTGG
>JANLPY010000316.1:0-1542 GCA_031367505.1 Hyphomicrobiaceae bacterium
GATGCCTTGGTGAGTGATGAAGCCACCCTGCTCGCGCGTCGATCCGGTGTCCCCGTTTACGCGGGGCGAGACAGGGTAGAAGCCGCGCGAACACTGCTGCGTAATCATACGAAAGTAGATCTGATCGTTAGCGACGATGGCCTCCAGCACTACGCACTGCATCGAGACATTGAAATCTGTGTCATCGACGGTGGCAGAGCCCTCGGCAACGGCGCGCTGCTTCCCGCAGGGCCGTTGCGCGAGCCGGCGTCGCGACTGAATACCGTGAGTGCAATAGTTGTCAACCAAAATGGTGGCAACGCTGATCCAATGTGTTTTTCTGCGACGACACCTGTGTTCGCGATGACCCTCACAAACGAGCTTTTCGTTAATCTGAAAACTGACCGACGTATCGGCGTGAACGATGCACTCGATGCATTCCAGGGCATGCGCATTCACGCGCTGGCGGGCATCGGTCATCCACAACGGTTTTTTTCGCATCTCGCGGGTTTGGGATTCGCGCTGACCGCTGCGCGGCCATTCCCCGATCACAACCACTATCGGGCCGAAGATATGCCGGGATCGGATGCCGGGATTATTCTGATGACTGAAAAGGACGCGGTAAAATGTGGCACTTTCGCTGACCAGCGGATGTGGTTTATGCGCGTTGATGCCGTGCTGCCGGATGACCTTACCGATTTTGTGATGAACAAACTTATCAATAGAAAGCATGACCATGTCACTCGATCCGAAGCTTCTTGAAATTCTCGTTTGCCCGGTCACCAAAGGACCGTTGACAATGTCGGCCGACAAGACCGAACTTATCTCTTATTCAGCACGATTGGCTTACCCCATCCGCGATGGCATTCCGGTGATGCTGGCTGATGAGGCGCGCGAGTTGAAGGCTGAAGAAGTGCGTGGTTGAACGCCACAATCGGCTCGGAAAGGAAAAGCTGTGACGATGGAATTTATCGCCGTCATTCCGGCGCGATTCGCCTCGACCCGCCTGCCAGGCAAGCCGCTGGCTGATATTGCGGGTACTCCGATGGTGGTACACGTGGCTGATCAAGCGCGTAAATCTGGTGCGCAACGTGTCGTGATCGCGACCGATAACCTGGACGTGAAGGCAGCAGCAGAAAAGCACGGACACCTGGCATTGATGACGCGCGCCGACCACGCACAAGGCACCGACCGCATCGCCGAAGTGGTTGCGCAACTCGCACTCGCCGACGAGACCATCGTCGTTAATGTGCAGGGCGATGAGCCGCTGATCGATCCGGTGTTGATCGCCAAAGTTGCCGAAACATTGGCCGCAAAGCCAGCCGCAGCGATGGCAACTGCCGCGCATGTCCTCACGGACGCTGGCGAGTTTTTCAGTCCGCATGTGGTGAAAGTCGTGTGCAATGCCGAAGGTTTTGCCCACTACTTCAGCCGCGCGCCGATTCCGTACGCACGCGACGCGTTTGCACAATCGAAAGAGGCGCTGCCGAATGATTTTCCAGCGCTGCGCCACATCGGCATCTACGCATATCGCGTGTCGTTCCTGAAACGCTATGCGTCGCT
>JANLPY010000327.1:0-2819 GCA_031367505.1 Hyphomicrobiaceae bacterium
GAGGAACAGAAAGTCCGGTTCAGGCTGTCGGGTGGTTGATCCAATTGAGTTTTTTGCCGGACCATCAATCGCAAACCCGCCGCTATAACCGGGCAGCAGTGTCCACTATGCCGGCCGGCTAACCCGTTGATTTGTCAGTCACCGAACGCAGCTCGCGTGCCGGGCCCTGTGGAAAGCGACTTTCTGCGCCGTTGCTACTCGGACCCCAGTGTGAGCGTGATCTCATATCGCGAACTCAACGCCGCACGCGCAGAGGGTCGCATCGGTGGTCGACTACGCAAGTCGACGATCTCGAAACTGCGATGTGGACCGCGACTACATCGCGCCGACTGCGCTTAGCGTGCCGATCGCCCGCTCTTTCAATCGCTCTAAGTCGCGCTCGCCCTCTGCTGCCAAACTCAAAATGATATTGGCCAGTTGCACCCGCGCGGTCTCAACGGCCATGACCGCGGCATAATTCGGCGCGACGACGACCCAAGCTTCATCGAATGCGTTCTCGAGCAGCGCCACTGTAGCTGGGTCATAGACGGCCTCCCTGAGGAGCTGTCGAGCACGTGCCATTGTTAGTCCTCCTTTGTCGTCTGTGTTTGACCCAACCGTATGCAAACCCGTCACCCCTCGCCTTCGCTCGGCCGCGCGGCGCTCGGCGTGCGCAGGTTGGCGAGGGGTGACCTCGCGGGGCGGGATCTTTGTTGAGAAGCGCTCCGACAAGAACGCGATGAACTCGAGTATCGCTATCGACTCGAGCATGCCGCTAGCGATCAGGTCGGTCGAGCCGTCGACGGTCGCGTTGGACGGCTTGAGCCCTTGATGTACTGGGTCACCTGCTGCTCGATGCCGTCGGTCATGATGTCATGAATTTCGTTGTTGAGCATTGCTGGGCCGCCGCCCGCCCCGCATGTTCCTTGGGAGCTGAGCGTTACAAGGTCAACGCCGTATGGATTAGGCGCGCGGGTCGCGGCAGATCGATGGGTGGCAGATCTGGAGGCCGTGGCACCGGATCGCCCGGCAACGGTATCGGTGGATCGAATGGGCGCGGCGGCGTCGGATGTGTTGGATCGTCTGGCGTGCCGCCCTGTCTGAGCTGACTGAACACGTCCCTGCTCCTTTGTTACTTACTTTTCCTGAGAGTGACACAGAAGGCGTCAAACTGCTCCGCGGTCCACCGCGTCGTTGCGTTCCACCCCCTATCGCACTCGGCTAATGTGGGATTTGCAAGAATAGGGGCTGGGCTGTTCAATATCGCGCAGAACTTCTCGAATTGTTCTTTGGTCCATTTGGCTTCGACTTCGCTCTGCCATCCGGCTTCACACTCGGCGATGGTCGGATTGATGACGATGTCTGGACCTTTGTTAGGAGGCTGAACGGTCTGAGCGTAGACGACTGGGCTTTGGCCAATCATGAGAGCAATCATTAATCGCCAGACCTGTTGCCAAAGGATGGAACAGTATCGCTGCCGTGTGCGAATGCGAGCCATTGATTGCGGTCCTCCATCGTAACAACGCCAGCTAGGGGCTCGCGGTTCCTTGCGTCCGCCAGCGATATCGCTTGGTGAAGATAGCAGAGTGTGCTCGGCATGAGCTATGAGCAGCCTGGACGCATCGCACCAGCCTCACACCCCTTGTGGGCGCCGCGTCAGGCGCGCCTGAGAAGCGCTGCGCGACGAGAGATCGATATCTCGCCGAAACCGACACCGCTCGCCAGGAAATTTGCGTCGACAGCGAGCTGTGCCAGATGAGCGGCTCTCGTCTGGATGGAACAAACACCACGACGCCTGGCGCCGGAGGACCGCGAGCCTGAGCGACGTTCGTTCAGACGAGCCTCTCATGCGCGGAAAGCGGAGAGTCCTTTGTGTCGACCAGCATGTGACCATTGCTGAGAAGGCATGCCGCTCGAAGGCATCGTGGGGTTCCGGTAGCAACGGTGCAGAAAGTCGGGTTCGCACAGGTCGCGGCACGCGCGCACGCGGTCGGTGACTGACAAATCAATAGGTTAGCCGGCCGGCATAGTAGCCACCGCTGCCCGGTCATAGCGGCGGACTGGCGATCGAGGATCCGGCAAAAAACTCAATTGGATCAACCACCCGACAGCCTGAACCGGACTTTCTGTTCCTCTACTACTCGAACCCCTTGTAGTCATTTCCAGCGGCCGGACGGGTGACCAATCCGCTGGAAGCCTGGATGTAAAAGCCCCCGTTGGCTGCGAAGGTGGCGTAGCGACCGCCAAAGTCGAGTTGCACGAACGCATCATGACGACGCGAGCGGTATGCGTCTCGTCGTGGTTGGACATGGCTGCTGCGGCACGCCTCGTCGGCGATCACGGACGTGACAGCCGCCTGCCACGCTAGCGGTCGCGAGGATTAGCGAATCCTGGCTGCGGAAGGGAACGGAGCGAGGCATCCCCATTTTTTTACAGAGAAACTCGCGGATCCAAAAAGACCCGCGAGCCGATGCAGCCTGTTACTTCGGCAGCAACACGTGATCGATGACGTGGATCACGCCGTTCGACTGCGTGACGTCGGCGATGGTGACGGTAGCCACCCCGCCGTTTTCATCGGTCAGGGTCAGCTTGCCACCGCTGGTCTTGGCAATCAGCATGGCGCCACTCAGCGTCTTGACTGGATGCGCCCCGTTCTCGTCGGCGACCATCTTATTGATGGCATCGGACATCACGGCCTTACCGACCACGTGCGAGGTCAGGATTTTGACCAGCTTTTCCTTGTTCTCTGGCTTCAACAGCGACTCGACAGTGCCGGCTGGCAACATGTCGAAAGCCGCGTTGGTCGGTGCAAAGACCATGAAAGGTCCTTTGCCAGAAAG
>JANLPY010000382.1:0-2445 GCA_031367505.1 Hyphomicrobiaceae bacterium
CGGATCGATCACTTGCGTATCTGCATCGATCTGTTCACGGATCGATTGGCGGATTCCGACGCTGGTGCGGCACGCTGGCTGACGGTGGCAAAAACCCACGACCCCTACAATCTCGCATCGATCCACTGCATCAAGAGTTGCTGCCTGGCAAGCGCGTTCAAGTTTTCGCAAGCGCGAAAGTCCATGAGCGTTGCCGAACCGATCATGCTTGAGGTCTCCGGCGCCTACACCGCAGGGTGGATCAGCCTGATCTATGGAACGCTGTCGATTTACCAAGGCGACTATGCTCATGCCCGGAAGGAACTGCTGGCGGCCATATCACGCACCAGCGAAGCGTTGGGTGAGGAGGCGGGGCTGTGCGGCAACCTGTCGCTGGCGGCGGCCAATTGTGCGGTGGAAATGGGTTTGAACGATGAAGCACGCAACAGCGTGCTCCTCGGCCTGCGCACGGCGCATAGCCACGGGCTGGTGGGAATCATCGCCTGCGGCTTCGATGCCGCCGTCAAGCTTTGGCAAGGCGGCTTGGATGAACCTATTTCGATACCTCAACTGCGCGAGATCGCCAGCAGCTACCCGCCGCGCCTTGCGCTGACGCTCTCCTGTTACCTGGTTCGGCGTTTATTGCACCTCGGACTGCTGACCGAGGCACTGGCGGAAGCCGGACGCCTAGGATTGGGGCCGGCCGGAAGAATCCGCGAGCCCGACCCCGAAGCCCTCGCCATATCCCATTACCATGATCTGTTCACCGCGACAGCCATCGATTTGCATATCGCCGCCGGCGAGTTCAAGCAGGCGGAAATCTTTATCGCCGAATGCATTCCGGTCGCGCAGGCCCACGGGCGCGCCGCACGGCTGGTGGAACTCGGGTTGGCAAAGGCAACGATCGCAATGCGGACAGGAAATTCCAGAGTGGCGACCAGGGAGTTGATCCTCGCCATCAGCACGGCGACCCAGGGACACATTGTCCGGCCATTTCTCGACCGGGCGGAAACCGTCGTTGAACTGGTGAATGACACGAAAATATCGTCGTGGCCATTTGTGCGCAGCGAGGAACGGGAATTCTTCGCCGGCATTTGCCGCAGCTTGCCGATTAGCAATCGTTTTTTGCACGAACTGTCGGTGTTCTCCGGCGCCGATCAGGGACCATCGGTCAGCCCCACCAAACGCGAAGTGGAACTGCTGCAACTCATCGATCTGGGATTGTCCAACGATCAGATCGCCAACCGCACCAATGCTTCAGTTAACACCATTAAATGGCATCTCAATAACCTGTACAAGAAGCTCGGCGTATCCAACCGTTCCGCCGCGCTGGCGCGTGCACGGGCCTTGAGTTTGTTGCCGAAGTAACCTCCCTCGCTGCGTCCGTCGTGTCCCCGGGGACACATGCCCGGCCGTCCCGGAACACCACCTTAAAGTATGGGTAAAAGATCGAGAGCGATCGCTAGTATTTGCTCCATACGCGACCAATGAATTTCCGGAAATATAAACGCGAGATCAATAGAGGAGAAAACCTATGTTCAAGGCTGCCGCATTGCTGAAGCGAAAGAAGGGCATGTCGATGGCCGACTTCATCAAGCATTACGAATCGATTCATGCACTGCTGGCGGTGAAGGGTGTGCCCAGTCTGAAAAAATATGTGCGCCACTTCCTGACATCGGTCGGCAACGATGAATACGGCGTCGCCGAACTGCCCTACGACGCCATCACCGAAATCTGGTTCGACGATCGCGCCGACTTCGAGCGCGGCATGGCAGAGCTGGTCGCGCCGGCCACCCGGGCGGCGATCATCGCGGACGAGGTCAACCTGTTCGAGAAGGACCTGATCCGCTTCGTCACCTTCGAGGACCGCGAGTCGGAACTCGGCAAGGGCTACTCCGGCGACGCCTGCCAGGGCACGAAGAACATGTTCAAGGCCGCAGCGCTGCTCAAACGCAAGAAGGGCATGTCGATGCCCGACTTCATCAAGCATTACGAATCGATTCATGCGTTGCTGGCGGTCAAGGGCGTGCCCAGCCTGAAAAAATACGTGCGCCATTTCCTGACCCCATTCGGCAACGAAGAATACGGTGTCGACGAACTGCCCTACGACGCCATCACCGAGATCTGGTTTGACGATCGCGCCGATTTCGAGCGCGGCATGGCAGAACTGATAGCGCCGGCCACCCGCGCGGCGATCATCGCGGACGAGGTCAACCTGTTCGAGAAAGACCTGATCCGTTTCGTGACCTTCGAGGATCGCGAGTCGGAACTCGGCAAAGGCTATTCATACACCGCATCAAACGCGTCAACAACTCGCAAGGAGAAGCAACATGCGCTCTAACTTCACCGAAGCCGCAGGACTGGGACAGGAACCGGTCTCAATGGAGCCGTATCGCTCTGCCGCCTATTTCGAACTGGAACGCGACAAGGTATTCGCGCGCACCTGGCTGATCATGGGGCGCACCG
>JANLPY010000310.1:0-16691 GCA_031367505.1 Hyphomicrobiaceae bacterium
AGGTCGATTCGGTGGCCTCGTCCGTTGAAACGCAGCTCGAAGCCGTGATGAACAGCTCCTTCGCGCTTCATTCGTTCGCCGGCTCCCACCTGCTCCATGAGCTTGACGGTGCCGTCTTCGAGAACACCGGCTCGGATCGTCGCCTCGATCGCATTACGGCTGCGACTCTCAATTACGACGGTTTCGATACCCGCCAATTCCAGCATCTGGGACAGAAGCAATCCGGCCGGCCCGGCGCCAATGATGCCGACTTTCGTGCGCATTTGCATCTCTCCAAGCATTATTCCAGTGTCGGCGCCCTTGCTTCATTTGCTGGGTGCAGTGGTTACGCCGGTGACGCGGCCATCCACTTGCCCTTGGTTCACGTATTGCCGCGATCTTCGCGCCAAATGCCGATTTTTTCCTGAACCGGCCGATCCGAATAGCTGAACAACACGGCATCGGAGCTCGCCTCATGCACCACTGGGCTCCAGCTTGGCACCACGAATAGATCCTTCGGCCCCCATTCGACTGTCGTGTCGCCAATGCGCGACCGGCCAGCGCCCTCGACGGCCGTGAAAATTGTCGCGTCGGTCGAACGATAGCGGCACGACTTGAAGCCCTTTGGCAGCAACTGCAAAAACGTGCCGATTGTTGGCATCGCATGATCGCCCGTCTCGGGATTGATGTAGCGCATCTTCAAACCGTGACAGGCGTCCCACTCGTTGGCATTGCGCATGCGCTCAAGCGCTTCGCGCGAACGGGAATAGGGGTAATTGAAGATTGGAGAGGTAACCGAGCGCCGGCGCTGATCGACCGGTAACATGTTGGCGCCGTAGCGGGCGAGCGCATCGCCCTCGGGTTTGGTGACGGCTTGTGCATCCTCCGTGTGGTGCTCCAGGAACGAGCCATCGAGAAATTGGATCAGCGGAATGTCGAGACCATCGAGCCAGAACATCGGTTCGCTCGTTTCGTTGCCGTGATCGTGCCAGGCGTCGGATGGGGTGATGACGAAATCGCCGACTTCCATCAGCGTCTTCTCGCCGTTGACGGTCGTGTGGGCGCCCGAACCCTCGAGAATGAAGCGCAATGCCGACTGTGAGTGCTTGTGTGCTGGCGCCACTTCGCCCGGCAATACCATTTGGACGCCCGCATAGAGCGATGTCGTAATTTTGGATTGTCCGCGCATTCCCGGGTTCTCAAGGATGAGCACGCGGCGTTCGGCTTCTTTTGCCGTGATCAATCCTCCGGCCTCGACCATCGCCTCGCGAATTTCCCGGAACCGCCAGAGATAGGGTACGCACGGGCTCTTCGGCTCGGTGGTAACGAGCGCGCTTAGTACCGTCCAAAGTGCGGTCAGGTTCGACTTATCGATCCGGCCATAAAATGCGGTGAGCTCGGGCGTCTGGATTGGCTGCAATGACATGTAAAGTTCCTCGCTGGTGCACGAGCAAAATCGCCTTGCGTGATGATGGGCTGATATTGCGCTTATCAGGGTAGACGTCGCATTGTTGATTTACTCTATCCATTCTTGCAGCATACCAACGATGCCACCTTACAACTTGAATGTATGCTTGCCCAGGCCGTGACTTTTGCAAGACGCCGCGCTCTGTCCCCAAGGCCGTGCACAAGATTGACGGACCGGGCGAACTAATCGAAAGTTTGGTGACTACGCCGCGCACGAGAATCGCGCGCGCCCTCCTCATCGAACACGAAACGGGTTGATCGCCATGGAGAAGAGACGCTATGACGCGGTCGTTTGCGGAGCCGGCATCTCCGGCATCGCGGCTGCGCACGCGCTGAGTGAAGCGGGGCTCAAGCGGGTCGCGCTGGTCGATCCGGGGCCGCCACTCGGCCTCACCAGCGACAAGTCGACCGAGTGCTATCGCAACTGGTGGGCAGGCCCCGGCGACGCCATGGTCGCGCTGATGAATCGCAGCATCGACCTGATGGAAGGGCATGCTCGCCGATCTGACAACCGCTTCCACATGAACCAGCGTGGGTATGTCTACGCGACGGCACGGCCGGATATGGTTGAGGTGCTGGAGAAGCAGGCGACGGAGGCGGAGGGGCTGGGGGCCGGACGGCTTCGGCACGTCACATCGCAAACCGGTTATCGGCCCAGCGAACCGAAAGGGTTTGGAGGCGGCCTTGACGGTGCCGACTTGCTGCTCGACCAGGCAACGATTCGAGAACACTTCGGTTATTTGAACCCCGACACCATCGCGGTGCTGCACGCACGCCGCTGCGGCTCGCTCAGTGCCCAGCAGCTCGGCATGTTCCTGCTTGAAACCGCGCGGGCCAACGGGGTCGAGCTGATCGTGGCCGAAATGGCTGGCGCGGAGACAGCTGGTGGTCGCATCAGCGGTGTCCATCTGCGGGCTGGCGAGAGGGAATTCGCAATCGCTACGGATCGACTGGTCCTCGCCACCGGCCCCTACGTCAAATCGACCGCAGAAATGCTCGGCGTGACACTGCCGATCGTTGTCGAGAAGCACATCAAGATCAGCCTGGCCGACCCGCTTGGAGTCGTACCGCGCTCGGCACCGCTGATTATCTGGTGCGATCCGATCAAGTTGCCCTGGTCTACGGATGAGCGTGAGGCACTGGCGCAGGCGGAGGAGACACAGCATCTCCTCGTCGAATTTCCTGCAGGCGTGCATGGCCGCCCCGTTGGCGCAGGCAATCAGGTCCTCATGTACTGGACGTATGATTGCCGGAGCGACGACCGCCCGGCCTTCCCTCTCACTTGGCAGCCCGATCTGCCTGAGATCACGCTCAGGGGGATGTCGGTCCTGGTGCCTGGGCTAATGGCCTATTTCGACCCGATGCCAAAGCCTTTTGTCGACGGCGGCTACTATACTAAAACGCCGGAAAACCGGCCGTTGATAGGGCCGCTTGCGGTCGCGGGTGCTTATGTTTGCTCGGCGTTCTCCGGGTTCGGCATCATGGCGTCATGCGCGGCCGGCGAGCTCTTGGCGCAGCACGTCACGGGCGGGCAGCTATCCGGTTACGCGCCTGCCTTCAACCCGAGCCGATACGACGATCCCATCTATTGCAAGCTGCTCGAAACGTGGGACACTTCCGGACAGTTGTGAGCTGACGGTAAGGAGGAAGTTATTCCCGGAACGTGCGGTTCATTTGGTCGGTGAAGGGTTTGAGCAGGTATGACAGCGCTGTTCGGTCACCGGTCGACATGAAGACTTCGACCGGCATTCCGGGAACGAGCTTTAGATCCTCGACGATGCGGCGGCCTTTCTCGTCCATTTCGACGCGGACGACATAGTAGTTCTGTCCGGTTTTTGGATCGATCGCCACGTCGGCCGAAACGTTGGTCACCCGGGCCGCGATCTCCGGCGTGGTCTTCTGGTTGAATGCCGATAGCCGCAGCCGCGCCGGCCGGCCAACGACGACATGATCGACGTCGTTGGGCGCAATGCGCGCCTGCACCGTCAGGCTATCCTCGTCAGGTACGATCAGCATGATTTGCTCGGCGCCGGTGATGATGCCGCCAACCGTGTGCACATTGAGCTCGTGCACGGTGCCCCGCTGTGGCGCTCGGATGTCGATCCGCCGGAGCTTGTCGCTGGCGGCGTTTTCGCGCTCTTGCAGTTCGGCCAACTTGGCCTCGATCGAGCGCATCTCACGTTGTGCCTGCGCCCGCACGTTTTCATCGACCGACAGGATCTGCACGTTGATCTCGCTGATCTGGCCTTTGGCGCGGGCGATTTGCGCGATCAATCCGCCATGCTCGCCGCCGAGCTTCTTTTCTTCACGCTCCATATTGTACACGCGCGACACCGGCGTCAGTTGCTTGGCATACAGCCCGCGAATTTCTCCGAGTTCCTTCTGGATGATTTTGAGCTCACCGTCCTTGGCATCGCGCTGCGCGGTGAGCCCGCCGATCTCTTCTTTCGATTGCTCGATCTTGAACCGCAGCTGTTCTTTCTGGCTGTCCTTGGTGCGGCGGCTCTCCTCGAACAGGCGGATTTCACCAGTCGCTGCCGCTTTCGCATCATCGCCGCGCTCGAGGAAGGCTGCCGGGAAAACAAGATTGGGCAGGCTGTCGCGCTCGGCTGCCAGCCGGACGCTGCGCGCGGTGAGTTCGATCAGCTGCGATTTGATGACACCGATCTCGGCGCCGATCTGGGTTGGGTCGAGGCTCAGCAGGACTTGCCCGCTATCGACCCGGTCGCCGTTCTTCACATTGATAGCCGCGACGATACCGCCATAGCTGTGTTGGATTTTCTTGACGTTGCGCTCGACGACGAAGGTGCCGGGCGCAATGACGGCACCCGATATTTCGGAGACGGCGGCCCACCCGCCGACCCCAAACACCAGGGCCGCGATCGTCGAGGACGCAAAGATCACATGCTTTGCGATCGAGAAATCGCGGCGCTTCTTGATCTGCCCGGTGCCGGGGGCTGTCGCTGCGGTACTCATAGTAACGCTCCAAAAAACTCAAGCCGTTCACAACGCGGGTGCAGCGATTGGGTTGACCTTCACTGATGCTGAATAAAATTTTCGTCTTGTAAATTATTGAAGCCCAGCAACTCGAGTTCGAACTCGGCATCCGCGTCGCAATTGATGTTGCCTTCCAGAATAGTTATCTGGTGGTCGTCCAACTCTTGGTATTTCACTCGCAGCTGGCCAGGCTTTGTGAACGCCTCTTGTTCGCCGATCAAAACGAACCGGCGGATCACTTGGTCGCCAAACGCTTGCAGATCGTCGATGAATTCGTCGCTGATCTTGTCGAGATCGATGCGATCGCCAACTGCAAAATCGAGGATGCGGTCGCGGTGGCCCTCGCCCCGGCCGATGGCTGCCACCGAGCCGAATACGAACGTGTCGGCGCCGTCGCCACCGGTCAAGGCGTTGACCTCTTGGCTGGCAATGAGTGTGTCGTTGCCGGACCCGCCACAGGCGTTCTCGATACTTGCCAGTTGATCATGGCCGGTCTCCGTGCTGCTGGCGGTGCCTTGCGCTAAGTCGATCGTCACGTCCGCTGCCGTCATCGACGCATCGTAGGTGTCGGTGCCATCGCCGCCATCGTAGGTGTCGCAGCCGTCGTCCTTGGTTGCAACGATGATGTCATCGCCATCGTCGCCGTGGACGATGTCGGCCCCCTTGTCGCCGGCGAGTAGGTCGTCGCCACCTGCACCGCGGATCTCGTCGTTGCCATCCCGGCCATGGACTTCGTCGTGGTTCGCGCCGCCAGTGATTTCGTTGGCAGCCGAGTTGCCGACGATCTTATTGTCGCCATCGCCTGCAACCACGTTCTCGATATTGACGACCGTATCGTGACCCGTCTCCGTGCTGCTGGCGGTGCCTTGCTCGAGGTCCACCGTCAAATTGGCCGACGTCATCGATGCGTTGTAAGTGTCGTGACCGGTGCCGCCATCGTAGCTATCGTCGCCGTCGTCCTTGGTTGCGGCGATCACGTCATCGCCATCGTCGCCGTGGACGATGTCGGCCCCCTTGTCGCCGGCGAGGATGTCGTCGCCCTTGCCGCCGTGGATCTGGTCGTCGCCAGCTTTGCCGAGGATCACATCGTGGTTCTCGCCGCCGGTCAGCTTGTTGGCGACATCGCTGCCGACCAACGTATTGGGGCCGCTGCCGCCGATCACGTTTTCGATGTTGACGATCTCGATGAAGCCGGTGTCAGCGCTGGTCGCCGAGCCAACGTCGAGATTGACAGTCAGTGGGGCACTGATCGCCGACGCGTCGATGGTATCTTCATCCGGACCACCGTCGATCTTGGTCACGACGGCTGGTTCGTTATCGCTGGACACGTCCGGCGTTGGCGCCACCTCGGCGGCGGCGAGCACGCTTGCGACCGTCTTGGCGACCGGCAGAACTTCGGCAGTGCTGCTTTCAGTGGCGGCAGGGACCACGAAGGTCTCGTCCGTGCTCAAATCCACGTGGTGCGTGGGTGCGTCGTCCGTAGGTTGTTCGACGACGACCGGTTGCGCAGCGGTGGGTGCAGGTGCTGTTGAGCTCGTGTTGTGCACGTCATCGATAGCTTGGGGCGCTACCGACTGGGGCTTGGGCACCAGATGGAATGTATCGTTGCCGGCGCCGCCCATCGCAGTGTCGCCAGCGTGCACGATCAACGTATCGTTGCCGGCGCCGCCGTCGAGGTAATTATGGCCGCTGCCGCCGTCGAGGAAGTCGTCGCCACCATCGCCATACAAGGCGTCGTCACCGGCGCCACCAACGAGGATATCGTTGCCAGCCCCGCCCCAGATCGTGTCGTTGCCTTCTTCGCCGACGAGGACATCGTCGCCATCGTCGCCGAACAGCAGATCGTTGCCGGTGCCGCCAAAGATGACGTCGTTACCGGCACCGCCGAACACAACGTCGTCACCGGCACCTGCATAGACCACGTCGTTGCCGTCGCCGGCGACGATGCGGTCGTTGCCGTCGCCGCCGAAAATCGTGTCGTCGCCTTCGCGGCCGAGAATGACGTCGTGGCCATTGAGCGCGTCGATGACATCGGCGCCGGGCGTGCCGATGATGGTGTCGTCGCCGTCGGTGCCCACGATGTGCGGGCGAACCGCCGGGATCAGATCGAGCACCGCCGATTGCGCGGTGGCGCCGACGCCATCGCTGACGCTGTAGCTGAAGGTGACGTTCGAGGTATCGTCGGGATCCGGCGTGAAGGTCCAATTGCCATCGCGGCGCACCTGCAGCGAGCCTGACGAGGAAGTCAGATTGCGCACCGACAGCTGATCACCGTCCGGGTCCGATGCGTTGCGCAGCAGCTCGCTGAGCGCGATAACGACGCTCTGGTTCGACAGCAAGCTCGCCAGGATCACCGGACCGCCAACCATGGGAAGGCGGTTGGTGCGGGACGGAGAAACAGTGTCGCCGCCTGAACCGGTGCCCCCGGTGCCCCCGGTGTCGCCAGTTTCACCGGTGTCGCCACTTGATCCGGGATGCGAGCCAGAACCGCCACCGGTATCACCGCCGCCGCCACTATTCGCGGCTCGAAGCACAAACGAATCATGGCTGCCATCGATCGAAAACAGCGCGATCGGTTTGCCCGGCAAGGCACCATAAAGGGCGACATTGTCATTGCCGTGCTTGGCCAAGGCTGACGTAAAGCGGACCGCGGCTGCCGACGATTGATCGGCAAGCATTGGTGCCGATCCTGACGACGTGTACAGCAGCTTTACAAATCCGTTCGGCGCGTCGCCGTCGCGCTGGTCAGCCTCGCTATCCTCTTCCTCGTCGCGATTGGTCTTGCCGCCGTCGGCAACCGCGGCCTCCCGCTCGTCGCCAGCTGTGCTGACGTTGTCGCGGATGGCCGTCATCGACGCGATCTGCGGTTTCGGTGCCGGATCGTTGCCGAACAACATGTTCTTGACGAGGATGAACGCGTTGGCGAACACCAGGCCGATCGTCGCGCGCAGAATGTATTTACCGTTCTCCGGCTCATCGAGTTCATACTTGCGGCGCGGTGTTCCATCGTCATTGAGGGGCTGTTGATTGTTTGCGACTTGCATCAAAATCTCCTCTCGCCGACGGCCGCCGGGCGGGGCGTCTGCTGCAATGGAATGGATTTTGGTTTCAATTGTTGCGCGAAGATTTCGTCCTTCGGTCCGAATGCACTCAGGCGCCCGTTTTGGATGACGCCGATCATGTCGACCGCCGACAGCGCACTCGGGCGGTGGGCCACAACCACGACGATGCCGCCACGCGCACGAACCCCCAGGATGGCTTCGCTGAGCGCGGTCTCGCCCTCGGCGTCGAGGTTGGAATTGGGCTCGTCGAGCACCACCAGGAACGGATTGTCGTAGAGCGCGCGGGCCAGCCCGATGCGTTGCCGCTGACCAGCCGACAGAGCGGTGCCGTTGGGGCCGAGTTCGGTGTTGTAGCCTTGCGGCATCCGCACGATCATTTCATGGACGCCGGCAGCCGTTGCCGCCGCGATGATCTTTTGACTATCGGCCTCGGGATCGAGACGGCAGATGTTCTGGCTGATGGAGACGTCGAGGAGCGACACGTCCTGCGGCAGATAGCCGATCGATTTGCCCAGCACGTCCGCTGGCCATTGTTCGAGATCGGCGTCGTCGAGCCGGACGTTGCCGCGTAGCAGTGGCCACACCCCGGTCAAGCCGCGCGCGAACGACGACTTGCCGCCGCCGCTCGGGCCGATGATGCCGGTTGCTTGTCCGGCTTTCAATTCGAGGCTGACATCGCTGAGCACGATCGTGCCGTTGCTAGGCGCGGCGACCGTGATCTTCTCGATCTTGAGATCGCGCTTGGGTGCCGGCAGTGAGACCTGCATCGGCGCGTCGTCCATGGCCGACAGTGTATCGCCGAGGCGCGCGTAGCTGCGCCGGGCCGAGACCACGTTCTTCCACTGACTGATCGCCAAGTCGACCGGCGCCAGCGCCCGCGCCGATGCGACCGAGGCCGCGATGATCGAGCCGGCGGACATATCGCCCTTGATCGTCAAGTAGGCACCGACACCCAGCACCGCCGATTGCAGGATCATGCGCAGCACCTTGGAAATGCCACTGAACGTGCCGGTGATATCGCTGGTCTTGGTCTGCAATTGCAGATGCTCGGCATTGAGCTTGTCGAAGCGAGTGACGGCACGGCCCGAAAAACCCATGGCGCGAATGACATCGGCATTACGCGCGTGCGAATCGATCATCGCCGCCCGGGCCACGGCCGACTGTTGTGTCGAACCGCTGTGCTTCTGGGTGAAGATCTCGGTGAGGACGGTAAGGCCCGTCAGCAGCAGCGCGCCAGCGAAGGTCAATATGCCGAGCCACGGATGCAGACAGTAGACGAAGATCAGGTACAGCGGCATCCACGGCAGGTCGAACAGTGCCATCGGCCCCTGCCCGGCGGTGAAATTGCGCAGCGTGTCGACATCGCGTCCGCGTTCCATCGCCTCGGCTGTCGAGAAGCCGAAACGCGGCATGTCGATCGCGACTTTGTGGGCGAGAGGCGCCAGCTTGTCGTCGAACCGGGCGCCGAGCCGCACCAGGATTTGCGACCGGCTCACATCCAGGATGCCCTGGATCAGATAAAGCCCTATCGCCAATCCCGATAATGCGAGCAATGTTGGAATGCTTTGACTGGATAACGCCCGATCGTAAATCTGCATCATATAAAAAGAACCGGTGAGCGCTAACACGTTCACCACGCCCGACACCAAAAATATGAATATCAGTATCGCCCGCAAGCCGCCCAAAACAGAAATAGGCGTCTTTCGATCGGTAAAAAATTTCTTGCTACTCTTCTTACGCATGAAACGCTCCTGCAACAAACCGTGTCGTCAATTTTGCGCCAGAGGTTGGTGGATTGAACTTAGAGGCTGTTGAGAGACGGTAACCCGTCTCTCCGAAGGCAAGCAAGAAGCTTGCCACTGCTGTTGTTACGAGAAATCAGACCCCGTCAAAATCTTTCCAGCCACTTTAATGGTAAAATCAATATCGTTGGAGATGTCGGTATTGCCCTCGATGATTGTATCGCCGCCGACGACGTGCATACGGAATTGTCCCGCCATACTGAACGTAGCATCCTCGGGAAGCAAGATGGAATTAATACCGAGGATCGGCGAAAGATCGATTTTATCGCCAGGCTGGAACCCTTCAATTGTATCGCCATTGGCGGCAGCTGCTGTTCGGAAGACGAAGACGTCATGGCCTGATCCGCCATCCAACGTATTGACGCTGTTGCTCGCGTAGATCGTATCGTTACCGGCACCGCCCTTGACGTTTTCAATGCTGTCGAGCGTGTCGTGTCCTGAGCCAACGCTTTCTGCAAATCCGATGCCAGAAGTCCCGAGGTCGACAACGGCATCCGTCGTTAGGGCGGACATGTCGAGTGTATCGATGCCGCCGCCGCCGCTGATCACATCGTCGCCGTCATTTACAGTGATGAAGATGACGTCACGCCCCAACCCGCCATCAATGATGTCGCGGCCTTCGTTGCCGAAGATATTGTCGTTGCCATCGTCACCGAAGATGGTGTCGTTGCCTTTGCCACCGAACACCTGGTCATCGTCCACGCCGGCCAGGATGATGTCGTCGCCGTCGTTGCCGAAGATGATGTCGCGGCCAGCATCGCCGACAAGGTTGTCGGCACCCGCACCACCGACGAGATTGTCGTCGCCAGCGAGACCAAGCAGCGTATCGTCACCGGCTTGACCGGTCAGTGTGTCGCCGCCCGCCGTGCCAACGAACGTATCGTTATCGGGCGTGCCAAGTTGGACCACAAATGAACTCGGCGTTGACGTCGAACCGCCGGTGCCACCAGACGAACCACCGCCTGACGCGCCGCCACCCGTGCCACCGTCTGAAGTTCCACCGCCGCAATGAGCCGTGTCGTCATCTTGCCCGGTGTTATCATCATTGCCTGAGCCGCCGTTGCCCGAGCCGCCGTTGCCATTGCCGGTTCCTGTGTTGTCATTCCCGGCACCGCCGTTGCCACTTCCGGTTCCTGTGTTGTCATCACCGGCACCGTCGTTGCCATTGCCGGTTCCGTTGCCGCCCGTACCGGTTCCGTTGCCGCCCGTACCGGTGCCTGTGCCGGTGCCGGTGCCGGTGCCGGTGCAGGTGCCGGTGACAACAACGTGAGGTGTCGAGCCGGTGAAGTGTATCGTGTCCGCACCATTCGAAAGCGTCTTTGATCCATCGGCATTGCTGATGGTGTCGAAACTTGCAAGATCGCTGCCCGCTGGTAGTTCGATCACGTCTTGCGGTCTCAAATCTCCAACGATCGTGTCGTTACCGCCATGGGCACGGAACACGATGCGATGGGAGGAGGTGAGCCCGGTAATGTCAACGGTGTCGTCGCCTGCGCCGCCGTTGATGGTGATTGTGTTTAGAGCCAGCGAGGTCGTCGAGAAATCGCCGAAAATCTGCACCGTGTCGCCGCGGGCAACTGTCGCTCCCGTAATTGGGCGCGCGTTAATTTGAAGTTCCTCGACGTTATCGAGGAGAACGATGCGATCCGCGTCGGTCGTACCATTGCGGGTGATAACAATTTCCGTACCGGCTGTGACCGAATGACCAGCGCCTAATAATGCAGTCCAGGCAGCGCTAGTATAGATGCGGAACGTCTCCGACAGACCAGCGATACCGTTGATAAAGAGCGTGTCAGCAACAGTATGAGCGCCACCATCAACGGTGTCGAGACCATCACCAGCGTTCCACACGATGACATCATCGCCACCGTTCGCAATGATCGTATCATTGCCGCCGAGCCCGACAAATGTTTCCGCCGCAGCCGTGCCAGTGAGCGTGTCGCCTGAGGCCGTACCACGGATAAGACCCGCTGCTGTATTTGCTATTCCGGTCAAGATCGTTTGATCGGTAAACTGTAGGGATTCGAAATTGATGACTTCGTCGGTATCTGCGCCAATCGTGACCGTAAGATTGCCGGCTTGGCTTGCACCGAAAGTCGCGCTGGCGAGCGTGCTATCGAACACAACCGTATCCGAGCCTGCACCGCCGTCCAGCAAGTCGCTGCCTGGACCGCCGTTGACAATATCATTGCCGGCCAGTGCAAATACCGTATCGTCGCCTGCGAGGGCATTGATCACGTCGGCACCTAGCGTGCCGAAGATCGTATCAGGACCGGCAGTGGCAGGAGTGACCACAGCAGGGGCGATTTCGCTGGTCGGGCTCGACAGCACAACTTCAGGTAGCCCTGCACCGTCACGGAAAGTGCCGATTACGCGCAGTCTGAGCCCTTCAAGGGCATGTGCTACCGTCGGCACAAAGCTCTGACCAAACACGTCATTACCCGTCGCGGGGTCGGTGACGGGCTGCCAGTCTCCGGCACCCGGCGTCGCCTCGAACTGCCATGCAAAGGTAAAGGTATTCAATGCCGGAACACCGTTGGTGTCGGCCACAGTCCCCTGTTGAACAGTCAGAGTCTCACCGACTGAGATGCCGGGCGTCCCGCTATCTAGAATTGCTAGCAAACCAGTGGCCGGGCTGTTGACAATGCCATTAAGGATTATCCGCTGATCGGCAAACTGCAGCACTTCGAAATTGCGGATTTGGTCGGTGCCGTCATCGGCTACACCGCCGCCGCCGCCGCCGCCGGGAGGGGTATGAGCGACGGTTATGAAGCCGTCGCCATTGCCGTCACCGATTACGCCTGAGGCATTTGTTTCTACCGTATAGTTCGCCAACACGTCTGAAAAGACTGCAACGTCTACATCGGTCGCGCTGTTCGTGGAGTGCAGCGTCCCCCCGACCTTGCTGCCATCGCTGTTCAGGACCTCGCGTACGATCTCCAATTGGCCTGGGTTGATCGTGCCCGCAATCATGAGCTCGGCGAGACTTTTTCCGGCCCAGCCGGCGGGCACGCCTGCTCCAGCGCTAATGTGCGTCGAAAGCGTATCAACGGTCGTGACGACGTGATCACCAACGGTGCCCCGGTCGCGGTTGGAGTAAACATCGAGACGCACGTTGAGCCAGGCATCGCCATCGAGGATGTCGTTGCCGAGGTTGCCGCGGATGGTGTCGTTGCCAGCACCGCCGAGGATGATCTCATTACCGGTAAAGGGTGTATTGGCGAGCACCACATCGTCAGGGTTACTGGTGTTGGCAGGATTACCGATAATCGCGCGCAATCCGTTGATGCGATTGACGCCGGCCTGGGTCAGGTCACTGTTGAAGTTCTCGCCCAGGATCAGTTTAGAGGCGCCGGTGAGAATGTCGTCGTGTTTCCAGCCCGACAGGCCTTCGACCGAGTCGAACCGGTCACGCAGGATGAGTGCCGCACGGGTGTCAAACGCGCGAATGCCCAGATCGCTATCCGCGCCGTTGGGATTGCGCAGATGGATGGCCCAATCGAAGCCGTCCATCCCGTTGTTGCGCTGGATGCCTGGTCCTTGGACCATGATGTCGTCGCCGGTTTCACCGTCATAGTCGGTGTCGTTACCCTGACCGTCCATAACGTCGTGGCCAACGATTGGCGAGTTGAAGAACAATTCCGAGTTGTCGCCGCCGATGTCATCGAAGCCTTCGCCACCTTCGATCCAGTCGTCGCCTTCGTTGCCGCCAATCACATCGGCAGCCGAGCCTGCAAGGATAAAGTCGTTGCCTTCACCAGCGAAGAATTCAGTCGGGTCGGTGGTGTTCGTCAGGAAGTCCTTGCCGGTATCGCCGAACAGCAGGTTGATACCGTGGCCGGCACTGATGACGTCATTACCCTGGTTGCCGCGCAGGAAGTTGTCACCGAACGGATCTTCGATGATGTCGTCGCCTTCGCCGCCGAACACCTGGTCGGACTCCATGCCGGCGTTGAGATAGTCGTTGCCGCCGTCGCCCCAAAGAGTGTCGATGCCTTTGTCGCCAAGAAGCCTGTCATTACCCTCGGTTCCGCCGAGCACGACGTGCGCAGCGCCCGAATACTTTAGTAAGTTGCCATCGGCAAAGCCGTTGCCATCGATATCGATCGTGCCATTAACTCGCTCGACGATAGGGTCGAGCACCTGTAAAAGTTTACCAGCCAGCGTCGTCGTGTCGTGATGTGGATCGGCCGCGCCGAGGCCCGGGTTATTTTGGGCAACCAGTGGATCGAGCTCTAATATCAGATCTGCCGTGCCGAATGCTGCGCCAGAAATATGGGTCGAGTGAAGAGCACCGAGGTCTGTGTTGCGTGTAACAAGATCGGCGAACGTATCGGGCTCAAGTTGATTGATCAGGTTCATACCTTGCGTACGGCTCAGGTAATAGAACCGGTCGCCGTTCTGTAGATGCTCCATCTGGTATTCGAAGATAGCGCCGAAGGTGGAGCCTAGCATCCCGCCAAACTGGAACAGTTCTTCGGCTAATCCGCCAATCCACAGATCTACGTTGTTGAGGCCGCCGAGGCTGTCATCATGGGGCCCTGTGCCGTCAGCGGTGTAAAGACCCGTCGCATTGATGAAATCTAACGCGTCCCCCGGAGCGTGGATCGTGTGAGCGGTAACCCCCATAGCCACGTTTTCTGGAACGATCTGGTCAGAGCCAAATACGATCGCCATCGCGGCCGCGCGTTTGCCTGCCAGCGACGCCTCCGACGTTATCGACGCGTGCGTGCCATAGGCCGCCATAAAGTTGATGATCGACTCTGGATGTTTAAGATTCTGGGCAAAGTCGACCCAACTCGTGTACGGCTTGAGCTGAGCGTCGCCAGTCATGCCGTAAAGTTCTTCGCGTGCGTGATTGAGCGTTGGGATCCCAGCATCGCGACCGCGGGCCATGTTGATCGCGGCCAGATCGAGCGGCAGACCCACGAGATTGTTGCGTAGGGCATTGACGACAAACTCGTCGATCTCGTTTCCAGCTTGGCGCGTGACACCGCGCAAGATAGCGCCTGCGGCGACCGAAGCATCGACGGTGTGAAAGGCTACATCAGCTTCAGTGCCTGCGTTGACGCCCGTACCATTTGTAAGGAACGCAACGGGATTGAGGAAAGCCTCAATCAAACCAATTTGCTGGTCGCCGGGGACGTTCGCATTCCCGTCTATAACGTGCAACGATGGATCCAGCCGGTCGACGGTATCCGTCAGCATCGAATGCCCAAAGCGATAAACCGTATGAGCAAATTCTGCGACGATTGCCGGATTGAGGTCGGCCGAGTTGGTGAAGACAAACGGGTCGACGTTGGGCTGGACTTTACGTGCAAATTCTTCGAATACGAGATGTTGATACTGCATTTCGGTGACAAATCGCCCAGCTTGGAACAGGCGCTCGCCGTTCCAGATCAAGCCTGCAGCTTCGGCTGCCGTCGGAATGTGAGGCATCTGATGGTGCGGATCTAGCCACTCGTTGATTGTGGCCAAATTACCCGAAGCCAGGATCGTCCCCTTGTAGACTTCGACGAGGCGGTCATGTTCGTTATGGAAGACCGTGTGAATCGTCGTCAGTCCAACGTTCTCGTTGCCGCGGCCATCACCCGTGATAAGGTGCATATCGAGCAATTCATTGTCGTAGGTACGGGGCGCTTGTCCGTCTAACGACAAACCAACGAGGTTATCTGCGTCTGCAGCAAGTCCTGCATTTGGCGCAGCATCGTGTGCAATATCATCGAGGAATGCCGTGCCGGCCGGGACAGCGAAAACTTCACCGACCACCGCTGGCACTGACTGATGTGGAATGGGCACGCCGTGTCCGCCATTGGCCGCGGGGTTGCCTTCGAGCAACGTGCCATCAGAGAGCACGACTTGGGCAAACCCGTGAGCTCCTCGAATGAACCGACCATAGTCGTCGGTAGCGAGCAATGGCACCTTTAAGATGTCGGCATCTACGAGCTGGATACCGAGCATCGAAGCAGCCTGAGCCTTCACCTCGGCCCATGTCGGCATGCCGCCGTGTGCGCCCGACAGCAAATGCCCGGTGGCAATCGGTACGCCGTCAACCATCTTGTATTCACGCAGAAATACCTGATGTGAAGGATGCGACGTGTAGGTTTGGTTCTGGTCGACAAATGGCGTAGTAATGTTGATCGCATTAGGAAGCAACCGCGATATCACCATGAAGTTTGGCGCTCCAGGTGCAGTGCTATAAAGTGGATCATCCGGCAGTAGCGGAATGAAGACGTTACCATTGCCCCCCTTCGGCACAAGGTCGAGACCGTGGTCGAAGAACTGACCGAAGAACGTCATGAAGCCGTTGAACTGCGGCGACAGGCCAATATCGGGCGACTGATTGGCAATCAATGAAAGGTCGGTGTTGTTGATTGCAAGTTCCCCAGTTCCTGCAGTCTGGCCAGGTCGAATAGGGGTCATGCCTGGATGGGCAAGTTCGAATAGGCCAGCGGACAAGGGATTAGCAAACCAAGCCTCGACGGCAGCCGGATTGTTGGTCGACTGATCAACAATCAAATTCGAAATCGTGCGGGGCTGCGTATCGACGACGTTTCCAAATGTATCGTAAATTGCATCGCCGGGAACAGGAAAACCCGTCGCGGCGACACCCGTGCGCAACTCTTGCGGCAGCAAGCGCGGAAACGGCTGATCGGCAGACCCTGCGAGTTCAGTACCCGGCAGCAGATGGTTATAAACACCGCTGACCGTGCGTAACCCCAAAGGCAGGAGCGCTGCATCCTGGCCGATGATATCGACGAGGTTCTGACCCGCAATGTTCACCGCGCCGGGGTTCAAATCCTGATTGCCGGCATTCTGCTCGGCGATCTTGATTTGGGCCAAGATCTTGGTGAGGTCGGCGAGGTTGATGGTGAAGCTGCTGGCCACGGAACTAACTCCTTTACACAACTGCGATCTGCTTGATCGCTACGGAATATTGGTCTTCCAACCATTCGATGCCGGCACGTTTGGCCTCCGAGTGCCTCGGGAAGCCCCGAACGTGCGCAAAACTGACTGCTTGCAAAATCTCCTCAGTCTGGAAAATTTAATGAAATCTAAAGGAGTTGGACACGGCACACAGTTCTTCTATTTGCAAGAACTGAGGTATGGGGCGTCGATCAGACCAAAGTTCTCTGCCGCCGCCCAGATGGGGAAAATCTGCGAGAAAGCCGGGCGTTGCAGCGCGAGTGCGCAGGTTCGGAGCGTCCCCGTCTCTGAAATGTTTGGGAAATCCGCCTCAGCTCCCCTAGCCCGACCTTCTCAACGTGCCTGCTTGTCGCGCGCGTTGTTCCGACAACGGATTGCCGGCAACCAATCGCTGCATGAAGCCGCATCCGCCGGATGAGGGCGGTTTGGTCTGCGCGGCGCTGTTCCTCTTCAGTTG
>JANLPY010000451.1:0-55641 GCA_031367505.1 Hyphomicrobiaceae bacterium
CGCCGAACGCACCCGAGCCTCTTTGCGCATTGGCCACTATGCCATGGCAACGGCCGAACATCGGGAGCCGTGTGAATCGAGAGGTTCACGCACGGTTCTAGGAGCGCCTGGGGGTGAAAGTCCCCTGGGCGACTCGACAACGAGGCGATGCTGTGAAGCGAACTGGCCTAGGTTTCAGGCGGCCGCTCTTGACCCATTCCACCAATTCGCGTTTCAGGATCTTGCCGCTGGCGGTCAAAGGAAACTCCGGCACCACGATGAAGAATTCGGGCATGTCGAATTTCGATAGCCCCTCGCCAGCCAGATGCTGAAGCAGGTCGCTGGCTTCGAGCGGTGCGCCTTTAAAGATGACAGCCAGGCAGACACGCTCGCCCAGTCTCTCATCTGCGACACCGAAAGCCGCAGCCTTGAACACTGCCGGGTGCCGGTGCGCGTACTCCTCGATGTGAGCGGGATAGATATTGTGCCCGCCACGGATGATCATGTCCTTCTTGCGACCGGCGATTTCTAGGTTGCCGTCCGCATCGAAGCGTCCGAGATCGCCGCTCAAGAACCAGCCACTGCTATTGAACGAATGTTCCGTCGCGGACTGATTGTTAAAGTAGCCGAGCATGAGCACGCCGCCGCGACCGCCGATCTCGCCAATCTCGCCGGGAGCGGCTTCGAGGTCTGGGTTTTCAGGTTGCCAAAGGCGGACCTCGTAGCCGGCGCATGCCTTGCCGCACGTGCCGGTGATGACCTCCACTGAATCGGTTGGCTTGGTGTACTGGTGCGAGCCATTTTCCGTCATGCCGTAGACGTTCTGCGGTGTGGCGCCCAGTGCCAGGAGCCGCCGTGCGACCTCCGTCGGAATCGCCGAACCGGCCATGTAGAAGGTCTTCACGACACCCAAGCGCGTCAATCCGCGCCGGTCCACCTCCTTGAGCAAGTCGATGGCATGGGTCGGCACGCCCATGACGTAAGTCGCGCCCGAGGTTTCGATCGAGTCGAGAGCCGTAATCCCGGCCGAGTGGTCGAACAGGACGAGCTCGCATCCCGACACTAGTGTTTGGGCAAGCGCGACGGTCGCGATATGGTGGCTCGTCGGACTGAAGCTGAGCAGGACCGTGCGGTGGTCCTGCCGCCAATCGGCGACCATGGCGCGGGCATTGGCCAGCAGCGTATTATCGCTGTGCATGACGCCCTTCGGCATGCCGGTGGTGCCGCTGGTAAACGCCAGATAGACGATCTGGTCCGGATGCGTGCTTGGCTGCGGCGTTGAGGTTCTGAGGCGTTGATTGGGACCCGGCATCGGGTGGGCGCCGTGCGGCAACGGTGCTGGTGGCGCGAGTAACGATGGCAACGCGTAGAACCGCTTGATGTGGTTTAACTCGCCAGCCCGCGCGAATACATTTTCGATGTTGGCATCCGCCCCGTACCCAGGCTGGGCGAACAGCGCGCGGCATTCGACGCGCGACAGCAAAGTAACAATCTCGGCCACGGTGTAATTCTGGTGCAGGGATGGATTGCATACGTACCCATTGCGCGAGCATGCAAGCTGCACGATCACCGCTTCAATCCGGCTGGGCAGCCAGACCGATACGCGATCGCCGTGACGCAGACCGCTATCGTGCAAATCAGCGGCAACACCATCGACCCACGCGACGAGCGTGCTCCACGTCATGCGCCGTTGGCTGTCGCGCACCGCGTACGCTTCGCCCCGCTCGCTGGCATGACGGCGTGCCAGCGAATACAGCGTATCGGTCTGCCAGATGCCCGAGAGATAGTGCTCGCGAGCCGTGGCGGGGTCATGCAGTGTGAGTAGGTGCGCCATGTGGATATCGCCCGCCGAAGCCAATGATCAGTAGCCGAATTTCGACGCGTCCGGCCGGCGCCTGCCGGCAAACGAGGCGGACAACTCCTTGCTTTCGCCGGTATCGAGATAGCCTCGCAGCAGCAGGTCATGCGCCATGCGCGACAATCCACCGACGCCGCCGTGCCGCGCGTTGAAGGCGGCTTTCACCGATGCCAGCGCGAATGCGCCGCGATCGGCTATTTCGAGTGCCATCTTCTTCGTCGCGCCGGCGAGTTCAGCGTCCGGAACCACGTGGTTGATGAGGCCCCATTCGAGTGCTTCGCGGGCGCTGAGCTTGGGGTTGCGATACCACAGCTCCTTCGCGCGCTTCTTGCCGATCAGATCTTCGAGATACCACGTGCCATAACCGGCATCGAAGCTGCCCATCATCGGACCAACTTGCCGGAACACCGCGCTCTCTTTCGCGATCGTGATGTCGCACACCACCTGCAAGACATTGCCACCACCGACCGCGAAACCGTTGACCGACGCGATCACCGGTTTTTGCAGCCGGTCGATGCTCTCGTACATATCGAGCGTCGGCAGCACGCCGGGATAAAGCAGCGTATCCTCCATGCCCTCCTTGCGGCCGCCGATGCAGAAGAATTTGTCGCCCTCGCCGGTCAGCACGATCACGCGGGTGCGGGTCTCGCGCCGGATGTCGTTGATGCAATCACGGATTTCGTGACACATGCGGGGCGTGAACATGTTGCCGTCGTGTGGCCGGTTGAGCGTAATGGTGCCGATCGGCCCATCCTCAGTGTACTTGATTTCTTCGAACGGCATGAACGCTCCTGTCAGATGGCGGCTGGCCAGGTCTGGCCATGCGAGTTGAGTTAGGCTGCGGGTCTTACAATGCTGAATTTCGGCAAATTATGTGCCAGCACGATAGGGTCCTGTCGAATAGAAACGTGACGGCGGGCGGACAGATCACCTATGCTTGGCGGAGTTCTAGCAAAGGCCAAGTCGAAGTCGAGTGAGTTGGCCGCGATGAAGATACAAGGTGGCGGTTCGAAGAGTGCGGTGCCGGCGAAAGTCGCTACGCTCCGTGCGCTGTGCATCATACTATGGAGTAAAAAGACATGACGCGTGACTGCATCGTCGTGACGGGCGCCAACCGCGGAATTGGGGCGGCGATTGCGATGGCCCTCGCCGAGCAGGGCCGGCATGTGGCCTGTCTGTCGCGATCGGGCCAAGCCCCTGTTTGCCCCGATGCTTCGAGCGAAGTGGCCGGGCGCTGGATTGCCGGCCAGGCCGACGTTACGCAACCTGAAACAATTGCCGAGGCATTCCGCCAACTCACCAGTGAGGGTTGGCGCATCGTCGGGCTCGTCAACAATGCCGGCGTCCACGTCGAAGCGGTATCGGCGGAGCTACCGATCGCGCAATGGCACCAGGTAATGGATACCAATGCGACGTCGGTGGTGACCGCGTGCCAGGCAGTCTATCCACATCTCGTTGCGAACGGCGGCGGCTTGATCGTCAACATCGGCTCGTTCTTCGACAAGCTCGGCGTCAAGCGCAATTTGGCCTACTGCGCGAGCAAGGCGGCGGTGGGCGCGATCACCCGCTGTCTCGCCGTCGAATGGGCGGCGCGAGGGATCAGGGTCATGAACGTCGCGCCAGGATACATCGAGACCGATCTCAACGCCGGCTCTTTGAAAGCCGGCGGGCCACTCAGGACCTATCTCGACAATCGCATTCCGGGACGCAGGCCCGGCACCTCGACGGAAGTCGGTGCGTTGGTCGCCGCACTTTATTCACCGGCTTGCGGCTTCCTGACCGGTGAAACGATCTACATCGACGGCGGCCAGGGGATCGCACACTGACATGAACCTCCTGCAGAGATTAGACGACCGCATCGTACTGACTGATGAAGAGCGTATGCTGCTCGATAGCGTGCGCGCACTTTCGCGCGACCGCATCGCGCCGCGCGCCGGGCACTTCGATCGCACCGGCGAATTTCCCTGGGAGCACGTTCGCGCCATCAACGAACTGGGCTTGAACGCCATGTTCGTGCCGGAAGCCTACGGCGGCGCACCGATGTCGTACACGTCATATCTCGCCTGCGTGCGCGAGATCAGCAAGGCGTGCGCTTCGACCGGCATCATCTGGGCGACGACGTATCATGGCATGAAGCCGTTGATCGATTGGGGTACGGAGGAGCAGAAGAAACGGCTGTTGCCGCGCATCGCGGACGGCGGCCTTGGCGCGCTTGCGATCACCGAGCCGGGTGCCGGGTCTGACGCCACCGGCATGCGCACGACGTTCCGCGAGGATGGCGATCAGATCATCGTCAACGGCGGCAAAACCTTCATTACCAACGGCGACGTCGCGGACTTGTACCTGTTGTTCGGCAAGTGGGACGGCATTGCTGGGGCCAAGGACGCGATCTCGGTGCTCGTCCTCGAGAAGGGCACGCCCGGGTTGTCCGTGGTGCGGCTCGAAGACAAGATGGGCACGCGCGCTTCGAGCACGGCGACGCTCGCGTTCGACAACTGCCGGGTGCCACGCGCCAACCTTCTGGGCAAGCCCGGCGACGGCTTGAAAATCCTGTTCGCGTCCTTGAACAAGTCGCGCCCCAGCGTTGCAGCGCACGCGCTCGGGATAGCACGCGCCGCCTTCGAAGATGCCGTCGAGTACATCAACGAGCGCCGGCAGTCGGGCAAACGCATCCTGGAGTTTCAGGGCATCCAGTTCATGGTCGCCGACTTGGCATCGGAGTTGGCGTTGGTCGAAGGCTGGTTGTGGCAGATCGGCGGATGGGTCGATGCTGGCGCGACCGACTTCGGCATCGAGGCGTCGCTGCTCAAAATGCGGGCGAGCGACATTGCCATGCGGGCCTCGACCGATGCGGTGCAGCTGCTCGGCGGATATGGCTATTGCAAGGACTATCGTGTCGAGCGCCTGATGCGTGACGCCAAGATCACGCAGATTTGGGAAGGCACAAATCAGATCCACCGCCAGCTCATTGGCCGCAGTTTTCTACGGCGCTGAACATATCTTGAAGGGCCATGTGATGACAAGGCGCAGCAATTGAAACCTTGAAAACGCGGTTATTCGCGTCTGGCGCCGGCGCCGGCTGCCGTTGCAGTAAAAATCGAAGCCTGCCAATCTGAGCAAACGAGCCCAGCCGACGCTGCGGCTTGTGCCATCCCTCGCGTCGTGCCAGCTTTGGCGTCTCGCGGAATAGGGACCCGACAAAATGGCGAAGATGACCGGCGGTGAAGCTATTGTCGAAAGCCTGCTCAAGCATGGCATCGATACGATTTTCGGCTTGCCAGGCGTGCAGGTCTACGGGCTGTTCGATGCGTTCGCCCTTAACAAGAACCGGTTGCGGTTGATCAACGCGCGGCACGAGCAGACGACCGCCTACATGGCGTTGGGTTATGCGTATTCGACCGGCCGCCCGGCAGCGTACACGGTCGTGCCGGGCCCCGGCGTCATGAACACGACGGCGGCGCTCGTCACCGCTTGGGGACTGAACGCGCCGGTTTTGTGCCTGACCGGCCAGGTTCCAAGCTCGCTGATCGGCAAGGGCCGCGGGCAATTGCACGAGATGCCCGACCAGTTGGCGACACTGCGCAGTGTGGTGAAGTGGGCCGATCGGATCGAAGATCCGACTTCGGCACCCTATCTCATCGCCCGCGCTTTCCAGGAGATGCAGTCGGGCCGCCCCGGTCCGGTCGCGCTGGAAATGCCGTGGGATCAGTTCTCGGCGACCGCTGACGTTACGCTGCAGGATCCGCTGCCGTTAGCGCCCAACCCGGTGCCCGACGGCGAAAAGATCGATGCTCTGGCGGCCCTGATCAACAAGGCGAAGGCGCCGATGATGTGGGTCGGCAGCGGCGCGTTGCATGCTGCTCCCGAGATCCTGGCTCTGGCCGAGAAGATTGGTTGCCCGGTGCTCTCGTACCGTACTGGCAAGGGCATTCTCGACGATCGGCATCCGCTTTGCCTCAATGTTGCGCCCGGCTACAAACTGTGGCCGACGACCGATCTGTTGATTGGTTTCGGCACGCGATTGGATACGCCGATCAGCCGTTGGGGTGCGCATCCGCCGGGCTTGAAAGTCGCGCGTATCGATATCGATCCGGCTGAGATGCGCCGCCTGAAGGTCGACATCGGGATCGTTGCTGATACGGCCGATGCGGCGCGCAGTCTCACGGCCAAGATTACGTCGAAGCCGAACGCGGAACGGCTCAAGATCATCGCGGCGACCAAGGCCGCCGGCGCGGAAGCGGTGCGCAAAGTGCAGCCGCAAATGTCGTTCCTCGAGGTCATTCGTGAGGTGCTGCCAGAGGATGGCATCCTGTGCGATGAGATGACACAAACCGCCTACGTGTCGTGGATCGGCTTCCCGTTCCACACGCCGCGCTCGCTGGTGACGTCGGGATTCTCCGGCACGCTCGGCGCCGGCTTCCCGATGGCGCTCGGCGTCAAGGTCGCACACCCGGATAAGCCCGTGGTCGCTTTGACCGGCGACGGCGGCTTCCTGTTTGGTGGCACCGAGTTGGCAACCGCCGTGCAACACGGCATCAATCTCGTCACCATCCTGTTCAACAACTCGGCCTATGGCAACGTGATGCGCGATCAAAAGCGCATGTACGCGGGCCGCGATTCAGGTTCGGCCCTGCGCAATCCGGACTTCCAGATGTTCGCCCGCAGCTTTGGCGTGCCGTCGTGGAAGGTCACCGACGCCCGGGGCTTGAAAGTCGCGCTGACCGAAGCGCTTGCCGCCAATTCACCCGCCCTGATCGAGGTCGTCACCGACATCGCCAGCGAAACCGAGCCGTGGCAATTCCTGGCCCCAACCCGGCCGTGAGATAGGCTGGCTGGTTAGTCGTCAAGCTTCGGACTGATCGCGGCGCGCGCCCAATCAGGGTAAGCTTTGAAATCGCCGGATGGGTCCTGCGCATTGGCCCGGGCGGAATATGAATTGTCCTTCTCGATCGGCGCGCTCACTGGCTTCTTCTTGCTCGCTTCTTTGCTAACCGGCTTGCGCATATGTTTGGCAGTCTCTGCGGCCGTAGCGATGGGAGCTGCGGCGGCGAGCATCAATGCGGCGGTTGACACTAAAATTCGCGACCAGTTTGGCATGGCGGCCTCTCGCGGTTCGTCTCTCATCGATCCGACTATAGCAGCAAAGTGCTGGTTCTCATGCCGAGTGTTTAATTTTTTCGAGCAGCGCTCTTGCCGAAGCTGGTTTGTGAACCTTGGCGCCGGAGATGAAGTATGTCCAACCGCCAATCCGCACTCGAACTGCTCCGGGCATCAGATACTCCTGGAGTGGCTCAGCCGCCGACCAGCGGTGGCAGGATAAAAACCTCGGCGCCGTCTGGAATGGGAGTTAGAAACGCTCCCCGATAGACCATGCCGTTCACGGCAACCGTAACGCCCCGGTCAAGCACCGGTTTCAATGCCGGATACAGCTCGCCGAGCTTGGTCAGCATCTCGCGAATGGTCGAGGCCTCGACGTCGAACTCGGTGACGCCACCGGCTTGCGACATCAGCGGCCCACCAAGTTTCACGTGTAGCATCGGTTACGACTTCTTCTCTCCAATCGCCTTCAATAGGCGCGGCGGCGACATCGGAATATGGGTCATGCGCACGCCGGCGGCGGCCGATACGGCATTGGCGATCGTTGCCAGTGGCGGCACGATCGGCGTTTCACCGACGCCGCGCACGCCATACGGATGACCGGGGTTCGCCACCTCGACGATAACGGTGTCGATCATCGGCAGATCGGAGGCGACGGGCACGCGGTAGTCGAGGAAGCCCGCGTTCTGCAACCGGCCATTGGCGCCGTACACGTATTCTTCGTTGAGCGCCCAGCCGATGCCTTGTGTTGCCCCGCCTTGGAACTGACCCTCGACATAACTTGGATGCACCGCCTTGCCCGCATCTTGGCACACGGTATAACGCACCACGCGTGCCGCGCCGGTTTCCGGATCGATCTCGACATCGGCGATATGCGTGCCGAAACTGACGCCCGCACCATCGGCATTGATCTCGAAGTGGCCAGCGATTGGCCCGCCGGTGTTGGCGGCTTCTGCGGCGATTTGCTTGAGCGACAGCGGTTCGAACTTGCCGGCGTTGGCACCGGCCGGTTTGCAATGGCCTTTTTCCCAAACCACCGCGTCCTTTGGGATATCCCACATGGCGGCAGCGCGCCCGCATAGCTTCTGGATGGCGTCACGCACCGCGTTTATTGTCGCGATACCGGCGGAGAAAGTGACGCGACTGCCATCCGTCATGTCGCAGAAACCGAGCGATGAGGTGTCGGCGATGATCGCGTTGACTTGGGAATAGGGGATGCCGAATTCTTCCGCCGCCATCAGGCACATCGATGCCCGTGAGCCGCCGATGTCGGGCATGCCGGTTGCCACGCCGATCGTGCCATCGATGTTGACGGTCAACGATACCGACGTGTTGCCGCCGAAGTTGAACCAGAAGCCGCAGGCGACGCCGCGTCCTTGGTTCTTCCCCAACGGCGCCTTGTAGTGCGGATGCGCGCGTGCCGCTTCCAGCGTGTGCTTCAGGCCGATACGCCCGAACGTCGGCCCGAACGAGGATTTACCGCCCTCCTCGATCGCATTCATCAGCCGCAGCTCGATCGGATCGACGCCGATTTTCTCAGCGATCTCCTGCATCACGCTCTCGACCGCGAACGCCGCCATCGGTGCGCTGGGCGCCCGGTATGCAGCGAGTTTCGGCCGGTTGGCGACGACATCCCAGCCGACGATATCGACGTTGTCGAGCGCGTAGCAGGCGAAGGCCGACATGGCGCCGAGCTCGACGAGTGAACCTGGAAACGCGCCGCCCTGATATTTTAACTCGGCTTGGGCAGCGGTGATCTTGCCATTCTTTTTCGCACCGATCTTGACCCGGATGCAGGTGCTGGCAGTTGGGCCCGTCGCCCGGAAAACTTCCGCGCGATCGAGCACGATTTTCACCGGCCGGCCGGCTTTGCGCGACAGTGCGAGTGCGACGGGTTCGATGAATACGGTGGTCTTGCCACCGAACCCGCCACCGATTTCCGACGCGGTGACGCGCAGGCGCGATGTATCGAGGCCGAGTAATGCGGCGCAGGTATTACGCACCATGAAATGGCCTTGCGTGCAGGCCCATAGTTCGCCCGCGCCGTCGGGACGGACGTTGGCCAAGCAGGCGTGCGGCTCGATGTAGCCTTGGTGCGTGGCCTCGGTGTGGAACGTGCGCTCGATCACGACATCGGCCTGCTTAAAGCCTTTAGCGACATCGCCGTGTCCGAACTGGTGGCGCTTGGCAATGTTCGATGGCTTCGTTGGTTTCGGCTCGACGCCTTCGGTGAACAGGTCGTCGTGCAGCACGGGTGCGGTTGGCAGCATCGCCGCTTCGACGTCGGTGACGTGGGGCAAGACCTCGTAGTCGACTTTGATCAGTGCGAGCGCCCGGCGTGCAACGTTGAGGCTGGTGGCGGCCACAGCTGCCACGGCATGGCCGTCGTACAGCGCCTTGCCGCGCGCCATGACGTTGCAGAGCACCGCCTGCAGATCCGCGTTGTCACCGGTCAGATCGGGCAGATCGTTCGATGTGATGATTGCCTTCACACCATCGAGGGCGGCGGCCTTCGAAGTGTCAATGTGATTGATGCGGGCGTGCGGGTGCGGGCAGCGCAGGATAAGTCCATGCAGCATGCCGGGCGCTGAAATGTCGGCACCAAAGCGGGCGCGGCCGGTGACCTTGTCAACGCCATCGGGCCGCAACGGTCGCGTGCCGACCAGATCGAATTGGCGACGGGCTTCTACGGGTTTGCTGTCTAATGGCATCGCGCGTCTCCGATAACTGATCGCGAACTGAACCTAACCCGATGCTGGCCTCAAAACAACGCACCACGTGCAGCCACCGGCCAGATGCTTTCGACGCGCGCGTTGCCGGTGGCCATGCCGCGAACGCCGATATACCAATCGTGCAGATTGACGGTCGGGTCACAGTGACCGGGAATGAGCAGGATCTTGTCGCCGAGCTTCGGGCGCACATTACAGGCGGCGACATTCAGATTGCCGTGTTCGTCGGAAGGACGCTCGTAGATGGCGCCAGCCAGGCCGCGAGCTTCGGGCATGCCAGAGTCGAATGCGAATGCCTTCAGCCCGGCATCGACCACTGCGTGCTCAGCCGTTGGCGTGCTCATGACTGTGGCGTAGACGAACAACGCATTCTCGAAGGTGTCGAAAGCGGCGCCATCGGCGCGTTTGTTGCGCGCATAGTCGGCATCCATGAAGCAGTATGAGCCGGCCTGCAATTCGTTATAGACGCCGCTCGCGGCTTCGAGTTCGAACGTGCCGGTGCCAGCGCCGCCCACGATATCGCAGGTGAGCCCGGCTCGTTTCAAGAGCTCAACCGTGTGCCGTGTCATCTCGATGGCCGCGTTGATCGCAGCGCGCCTCTCTTCCAAGGTGCGCAAGTGTTGTGCGCGACCCTGATAGGCTTGTAGCCCGGCAAACTCGAGATGCTTGTTCCGCGCGATCACTTGGGCGAGCGCGACAGCTGGTTCGCCTGGTGCCACGCCGCAGCGGTTGGCACCGACATCGATCTCGACGAGTACGGAGATTTTCACGCCGGCCTTGAGTGCTGCCGCACCGAGCGCCTCGACCGCGATTTCGTTGTCGGCGGCGACCATCACGCGCGCTTGATGGGCCAGTGCTGCAAGACGGTCGAGCTTTCTCGCGCCAACGACCTCATTCGAAATCAGTACGTCTGGAATACCGCCCTGCACCATCGCCTCGGCTTCGGACACCTTCTGACAGCACAGCCCGACCGCACCAAGCGCCATCTGCTTCAAGCCGATCACCGGCGATTTGTGGGTTTTCGCATGCGGACGCAATCGCACACCGGCTTTGCCGGCTGCATCGGCCATGCGGCGCAGATTGCGCTCGAAGGCGTCGAGATCGATGATCAAGGCGGGCGTGTCGATTTCAGCCATCGCCATACCTGGCGTGGCGGGTGGATGTTGCGTCATCGTTGTTCTCCTTGATGCGGCGCGACCATCGCAATTTTATCGGATCGCAGCAACGGCCACGCGTCTTCGCCAACGGCAATGCAGCCACGCGTGTCCTATCTCTGCTTCAGCGTTGCGATCGCCGCAGCGAGGCGGCATGTTGGCGCGGAATTCATCGGCGAACCTTGAGGCGCGCAACATCATGCATCATCATCTGAAGGCGAGCGGCAAGACCTGTCACTGGGGCTTCTTCGATGCCACGCTCAAGCCGGTGTTGACGATCGATAGCGGCGATACGGTCACCATCGACACGGTGACCGGCGGCCCGGAGATGCACCCCAAGCCCGAAGCCGGTTTCTCGACACCGCCTGAAATCGCGGATGTGCATGCCAACGCCCAGAAGACATTGCCCGGCCATATCCTCACGGGTCCGATTGCGATCAAGGGGGCCAAGCCCGGTCACGTGATCGAGGTACGGATCAAGGATGTGCAGCTGCGCCAGGATTGGGGCTACAACTTCATTCGCCCGCTGGCCGGCACCTTACAGGATGATTTTCACGAGTTCCGCCTGCTGCATATTCCGCTCGACTTGAAAACCAAGCAGGCGCGGTTGCCGTGGGGCAAATCGCTCGATCTGAAGCCGTTCTTCGGCGTGATGGGAACCGCACCGCCGCCTGCCTGGGGTCGCGTGACGTCGCTGATCCCGCGCGCGTTCGGCGGCAATCTCGACAACAAGGAGCTGGTCCCCGGCGCGACGCTCTATCTGCCTGTTTTCAACGAGGGCGGACTGTTCTCGTGCGGCGATGGACACGGCGCGCAAGGCGATGGCGAAGTGTGCGTCACCGCGATCGAAACCGCATTGCAGGGGACGTTCGAATTCGTTCTGCGCACCGATCTCACCTTCACCTATCCGCGCGCTGAAACGCCGACGCATCACATCACCATGGCGATGGACCCCGATCTCGATCGCTGCGTCGAGGTGGCCTTGCGTGATATGATCAAGCTGATTGGTGAGAAATCCGGGCTATCGAGGGAGCACGCTTATGCGCTGTGCTCGCTTGCAGCCGACTTGCGCGTGACGCAAACGGTCAATGGCTCGAAGGGTATTCACTGCATGCTGGGTAAGGAACACGTTTGATGACGACCAACTATTGCCCGCCGCAGCATGGCCAGTCGTGGACCAGCGTGCCGGCTTCCGATGCGAGCCTTGATCGCGCAAAGCTCGCCGCCGCCGTCGAATTCGCGGTCGCGCACGAGAGCCCGTGGCCACGCGGTTTCTATTATCCGGATGGCCGCTACGTCGGCATCGTCGAGTGGAACGAAACCGGGCCATGGAGCGATATTACCGGTCCGGTGCAACCACGCGGCGCACCAGCGGGCCTGATCCTGAAGGGCGGACGGTTGGCGGCCGAATGGGGCGATACCTCACGCGCCGACATGACGTTCAGCGTCGCCAAGAGCTACCTCGCCATCCTGGCCGGCCTTGCCGTTGCCGATGGACTGTTCGCCAATATCGACGAGCCAGTTGGCGCGACCGTCAATGGACCGTGGTTCGAGAGCGCACACAATTCGACGATCACGTGGCGGCATCTGTTGCAACAATCGAGCGAATGGCAGGGCGAAATCTGGGGCAAATCCGATCAGGTCGATCACAACCGCCAGCTCGGTCCCAACGCCGACAACAGCCGCAAGGGCCACGCCCGTGCACTGGTCACGCCCGGCACTCACTACGAGTACAACGATGTCCGCGTAAACGTGCTTGCTTATTGCTTGATGCAGCGCTTTGGCCGCGCACTGCCCGAGGTCCTACGCGAACGTATCATGGACCCGATCGGCGCGTCACCGGAATGGCAGTGGCACGGCTACAGCAACTCTTTCATCGAGCTCGACGGACGGCGCGTGCAGTCGGTGTCGGGCGGCGCACATTGGGGCGGCGGCATGTTCATCAGCGCCCGCGATCACGCACGGCTTGGACTGCTGGTCGCGCGCGGTGGCAACTGGGAGGGCCGCCAACTGCTCGATGCAAACTGGGTGAAAGCAATGTTGACGCCATCGCCCACCAACGCATCATACGGTCTGCTTTGGTGGCTCAATCGCGGTGCGACCTATCCGAGCGCGCCGAAGTCGGCAGTCTATGCGTTGGGGGCGGGCGGCAATATCATCTACGTCGATCGCGATAATGATCTTGTCGCTGTGATGCGCTGGATCGACGGCACGAAGACTGATCAATTCCTCGGCCAAGTGATTGCGGCTATGACGTAGGTGGGTATCATGTCCCGTGAGCCAGAACCGGTGCTCATTTCGGCCGATTGGGGAACGACCGCGCTCAGGCTCTATTTGCTGGCAGCCGACGGCAGTGTTCTCGATCGTCGGATGTCGCAGCAGGGTTTGATGGCGGTTGAGAAAGCTCAGTTCGCAGCCGTTTTGCTCGGCCATTGCAGCGACTGGACGCACAAGTTCGGCGCCCTGCCAGCTCTGTTATCGGGCATGGTCGGCAGCCGTCAGGGTTGGGTGGAGGCGCCCTACGTTTCATGTCCGGCGGGCTTGAGCGAACTTGCAACTAATCTCACAGCCGTCGAGGTGCCGGGCTTCGCCTCAGTCCACATTGTTGCTGGCGTCGATACCACCGATCACGACGGCATCCCCGATGTCATGCGCGGCGAAGAATGCCAGATCATGGGTGCCCTAGCGCTTTTGGGATTGACGAACGGCACATTCATTCTTCCCGGTACGCATTCGAAATGGGTGACAGTGGGCTCGGGCAAAATCGTCTCGTTCCAAACCTTCATGACCGGCGAGGTTTTTGCGGCGTTGAAAAGCCACACCATACTCGGACGCATGATGGATCAGTCAGCGCCGTCGCTAGGCGATGAATTGAGCGATGCGTTTGCTCAAGGTATTGAGACGGCGGCAAAGGCCAATGCTCCCGGCGCTTGGCTGCATCGGCTGTTCTCGGTCCGCACACTGGGCCTCATGGGTAAGCTCGCAGATAAGGACGCTGCGGATTATTTGTCCGGCTTGATGATCGGTTGGGAGATGGCCAGCGTCACGGCCGACAACGACGGTCCGGTTGTGCTCATAGGCGGTCGAACGCTTACCAAGCGTTATCTGCGCGCGGCTGAATTACGCGGCATAGCAACCATAGAAGCGCCGGAAGATTGCGTTTGTGCCGGGCACGTGCAAATCGCCAGGGCAGCTAGAATAGTTTGATCTCAGGATTACTCGACAAATGATTGATTTCGATACCGCACTTTCGCGATGCCCGCTCGTTGCTATTCTGCGCGGGCTGACACCGGCGGAGGCCGAACCTGTTGGCGCGGCGCTCGTTGACGCCGGCTTCTCGATGATCGAGGTGCCGCTCAATTCGCCCGATCCATTCCAGTCGATCGGCATTCTGTCCAAAGCCTTCGGCGATCGCGCGATTATCGGAGCGGGCACGGTCATGACCCTGGACGACATCGCTGGGGTAAATTCCGCCGGTGGCCGGCTGATCGTTACACCGCACTGCGATCCGGGCTTGATCGGCCAGACCCGCGCGGCGGGCTTGTATTGTATTCCAGGCGTGGCAACGCCAACCGAAGCGTTCACCGCCTTGAACGCTGGTGCGGATGCTCTGAAGGCATTTCCCGCTGAGATGATTCAGCCAGCCGTACTCAAGGCTTGGCTTGCGGTTCTCCCGCGCGGCACACGGATAATACCCGTCGGCGGTATCGGTGAGCATAATATGAAAGAGTACGCGGCTGCCGGCGCCATTGGTTTCGGCCTTGGCTCAAGCCTTTATAAGCCCGGTGACACAATCGAGACGACGCGCAAAAATGCCAAGCAATTGCTCGATACTGTGGCTTCCTGGCGGTAACACATGAACACTTCGACTGCGCTATTCGGCTGTAATACGTATTCCTATATGCGCTCGCACAGCGCGGGCGATTGCGTGGCTCAGCTTAGTGCGTTAGGCTTCCGCGAATTCGAGCTGATGGTGCATCCAGGCCACCTGTGGCCGGCTGAACTCTCATCGGCTCAGCGGCGGGATCTCCGCCGCTCGATCGAGGGCTTGGGTGTCGAGTTGATTTCGCTCAACATGCCGAATATCGATATCAATATCGCTGGCGCTGCTCCCGAGATGCGCGCCTATTCCCTCAATTTGCTGACCAGCACGGTGCAGTTGGCTGGTGACCCTCGGTGCTCGCGGTGTCGTGATCGGTCCTGGCAAGGCCAACCCGCTATTTCCAGCCGAACCGCAGGAACTGATCGAACATTTCCATTCGGCCCTCGGACGCCTCAACCCCATTGCGAAGTCGGTTGGTACGTCGCTGTGGGTGGAAAATATGCCGTTCGCGTTTCTGCCCGGGATTGATCAGTTGATGCACGCGCTCGTTGGCTTCTCTGACGACGAAATCCGCATTGTCTACGATGCGTCAAATGCTCATTTTATAGGCGAGGACATCGCCAGCGGACTTCAGCGTTGCAGAAGCCGGCTTGCTTTGGTGCATCTCTCGGATACTGCTCAAAAGATATATAAGCACGACCCGGTGGGCCTGGGCACGGTGCCATTTGGCGATATTCCAGCGGCACTTGCAGCAGCCGGTTACACAGCGCGACCAATGCTGGAAATTATATCGCGCAATCCCGATGCCGGCATCGTCGAAAGTGCGGTGAAACTTGCAGCACAAGGCCTTGGATCGTCAGTTCACTTAGGCAAAAATTGAGATTTGTGTACAACGTGATACATTTCGGGGTCTTTCAGTTTGTGTCGGCTTCACAAAATCAATTGAACGGGTTAGTGTTAACCTAATTCAGCGTCGGAGCGGGGCCGGCGCTGGTTCGACGTTTTTCAATTCTGAGGATTTAATTCCGAGGAATTGGATCGACGGATCGTGCAGGGACGGCGGGGTTCCCCCTATGAACATTGGCCGGATTCGGAAACAGGTTCTGATATTTGCAGCGGCATCGGTCGCTGGATTGTCATGTGCTGTGTTGCCGTTCGAAGCCGTAGCGCGCCCCGGCTCAAATAATAATAACGACTGGTCGCGTCGAGCGCAGGAACGTGAGCAAGAGCGCGCGAGACAGCAAGCGGAACAACAGGCCGAGGAGCGAGCCAAGCAGAGCCAAGGCAGCAAAGGCATGTCCAATAAGGACAATGACCAGTCGTCTGCGGATCAAGGCAAATCGAATTCTGATCAAGGCAAAGCGGCGTCGGTAACGGACGCCAAGGCTTCGGAAAAAACTCCTGAGTCCGAGAAAGCCCGGGTCGAGAAGGAAAAGGTGAAAGTCAAAGCCGATGCTCTCGACGACGATAAGACGCCAAATACGGTGGCCGAATGGCTAGGCAACTTGTTCAAGCCTGCAGCGCCCGCGCAAATGGCGCCAGCGGCGCCGGTCGTGAAAACCACCGGTCTTCCTGCTGCCGCAACACCTCCGCCAAGTGCAAAGCCTGGCGCATCGAAACCTAATTTGACAACAGGCTCCACGCCAACGACGACAGCTAAGGCCCCCGTCCCGGCGCCTGCCGTAGTTGCGGAAAAATCGCAGAAACCTGGGCCGGGGCGGCTAGCGCCGCGCGACGGATTGCCAGCGTTTCCGCCCAAAACACCTGAGGTGCTGGCGTCGAACATGTCGTCGAAAGCGCTCGAAAAAGCGGTGGCGCTGGGGTTCACGTTGAATGGCACATCACGCGTCACGCGGGCCGATCTCAATTTGACGAGGTTGATTGCACCGGCCGGGATGAATGCCGATCAAGCGCGGGAATTGCTCAAGCAAGCGATGCCTAGCGAGCGGTTCGGCGTCAATCAGACGTATCACCTCTATCGCACTGCGACCGGTGCGCTGCCGGCCTCGCAGTCTGAATCAATACGGCCCGCCTCGCCGATGGCGACGCCCTGCGGCACTGATCGTTGCTTCGGCTCGACCATCATTCATTGGCAGCAAAGCCTGCAAGCCTGTTCGCGCGGCATCAAGGTCGGCGTGATCGACACCGGTTACGATGCGACCCACCCGACGTTCAATTCGCGCGTGATCGAAACGCGCCGGTCGGTCGTTGGTCATCACGCGAAGTCGCCGGATTGGCACGGCACCGGGGTTTTGGCCCTACTTGCAGGTGACGGCAAGAGCGAAACACCGGGGCTGATCCCGGACGCGAAATTCTACGCTGCAGATATCTTCTATGCTGGCTCCGACGGCCTGCCGAGCAGCGATACCGCCAGTCTGCTGGATGCGCTGGATTGGATGGACAAGCGCAATGTCAACGTTATCAATATGAGCTTGTCAGGGCCGCCGGATGACTTGCTGAAAGCTGCGATCGATGCGCTCTCGCAAAAGAACGTGATATTTGTCGCGGCGGCTGGCAACGATGGTCCGACGGCGCCGCCGAGCTATCCGGCCGCCTACAGTTCGGTCATTGCGGTCACGGCAATCTCGCGGGATATGAAGAGTTATCGCTACGCCAGCCGCGGCGATCACATTGATGTTGCAGCGCCCGGGGTGGATATCTGGACAGCTCTGCCCGGTGGACGTGCAGCATATCACTCGGGAACGTCGTTCGCCGTGCCGTACGTTACAGCGGTTCTGGCGACGGCCTATAAGGGGCTTCCGTCAAAGAACAAGAACGAGTTCTTGAAGCGCGCGTCGGTGCAAGATTTAGGAGATCCGGGGCGCGATCCGATCTATGGTCGCGGTCTATTGTTGGCACCAGCCACTTGTAGCCCCGAAACCGATCCGACCGTCGTTGCGTCGATTCCATTGGCCTCGACTGTTGCCGCGAAGGGTGCGCTTCAAGCACCTGCCGGCTTGACCATGCAGGTGCGCAGCGCTCGCTGACGGCCTCTACGCACAAACAAAATTATGAGCGAGCGGCCGGTGTCCTCACCTGCTGCGCCGAACGCGTTTGCTTGGGCGGGGCAATCGTCAAGATTGCTGTCGTGGCACACGGCATACCGATCGAGCACACACACGGAGCGCTATCAAAACCAAGAAGCCCACCCCACGTTCCAGCCCCGCGGGGCGGCGGGCTGGAATGCAAGGCGGGCTTTTGGTCGTGAGACCTAGACGATACAGAGGGCTATTCTCGTATAGGTCTCGGGCTTTGATCCGACCACGGCGTGTGTGGGCAAAGCGAAATGGGCAGATCAAATTAAAACTCGAATTTCACACCGCAACAGACTTTGCGGTAACTCCACTTAAGGGGCCCGGCGCCACCTGTTTTCGATCAACGCACGTTCCGCCTCACGGCCCAGTGCGTCACCATTGATCATCTTGTCGATGGCGCCTTCGACCGCCGGCAACGACTGTCTGTTTGCCGGAGCGATGCCGCCCTGGGCACTGCTTGGCTTGCCGCCGATCGGCGAGTGAACTTCAATGTGCCACTGACCGTTCTCGGCACGGCAGCTGACGCCTGAGAATCGTGCGCCCGTTGATTGCGCCAATTCGTACTGCCGGCAATATGCCCCGGCCACACTTTGGAAGGTGAGCACTGGCTTCATCGTCAGTTGAGGTGATTGGGCGCCAAGACTTGCCGCGGTTCCGCTCGCGGTCGTATCGAGTACACGACTGAGATCGCCGTTCGCGACCACCGCGCCATCGACGAGCCGTGCCAGCGACGCAGTATCTGAATTTCCAACCTGCGCGCCACTCAAGCTCCAGCCAGCCACTCCGCCGACGGCTAGTAATGCTGTTGCCGCCACGGCCGACTGCCACATGCCCTGTCCTTGCGCTGGGAACAACGCATCGATCAAAGCCGTAACGAAAGCGGGCCGCGAGGGTAACGTCGCCGAACGAGCACCGCTGCCAAGAACAGTCTCCAGCAGGCGCGCCGGGATCGGCTCGCGCATTGGCTGATCGAACAGTAGCGCAAGGTCGCGGCCGGTTTGAGTGAAGGCACTCAGCCGTTGGGGAGCAACAGGGTCGTTGTCGAGATAGAGCTCGACACGGCGCAATTCGGCACCGCTCAACTCGCCGTCAGCATAGGCCATGAGGATTTCGTCGGTGAATTCACTCATGATCGTTTTCCTATGCTCAATACTGAAATTTGTTGGGTGTCGGAATTTAATGCCTGAGCGAGTGCTGATCGCGCGCGCGCCAATCGGCTCATGACCGTGCCGATCGGTAGGTTGAGCGCAGAAGCAGCCTCTTTGTAAGAAAGTCCATCGATGCACACGAGACCGACGAGTAATTGCTGGTCGCGCGGTAGTTCAGACAATTTGCTGCTGACCAGCGATAATGTTTGTCTGTGTTCAACGACATCACGGCCATCGGAACCGACCAACTCTGCTGCAGCGTCGATATCGACTGACTCGCCGCGCGTCTTGCGAGCTCGCATCTGATCGAACCAGGAGTTTTGCGCGATACGATACATCCAACTGTCCAATCTCGTTCCAGGTTGCCATTGCCCGGCACTCGCTAAAGCGCGCACGCACGTCTCCTGCACCAAGTCATCGGCACGATCCAAATCGCCGGTTAGGGAAAAGGCGAACCGCCGCAGACGCGGCAGAATCTCGACAATCCGCCTCTGAAATTCATCGCTCACTTTTTTGGCCTCCCCGCCAGCCGCTAATACAACGGGCTGCTTTGGGCTTTATTCCCGGTCGTGGCGAAAATACGGCAAGCGGTGCAGGATTGTAGTAATTCGAATGCAAAGGCGAGGTATATTCGCAGTGTACGCAACAGTTACTAAGTACGTCAGTTACTAAGTAAGACTGTGGCGATCTACACTTTAATCGCACGATCCGTTTTGGAATATTGAGGTCCAGTCACATTGCCCTCTTCATCATTCCTCGAAAGCATTGGCAATGACCAGCAGACCGCCGGTGATGGTAATCGTCAAAAGGCTGTAGCCAAGGAAAGTGAGCATTTCGACTCCAATACGCTGAGTTTTACTGTTGTGATGGGCGCAAGGGAACCGAGTGAGGTGAGCCGCTAAGCCCACCCCACTCAATGACGTCTCAACGACGGAAGTTCCGTAAACATCGAGACGCAGCGCTCCGCTGGATCCAAGGCGGGGACCAGGATACCAGCGGCGCACTCAATAGGAACAACGTGAATGGGCGCGATCTATTCCCGATCCGCAAACTAAAAATGGGTCGAACCTTGCGGCTCGACCCATTTCAAGACATCCCGAGGATTAGTCGAGACGCTAGACGACACTAAAGACTAAGGCGGGGACCCAGTCCTCAATGTCGCGCCTGCAATGACAACGACGCAATAGGCGTTCTATTCCATCGCAATGGCGATGATTCAGAAATTTTGTTCGCAGGCCATTGGTGGAGGGGGATTACCGGAGCGCCAAAAGAATAAGGGCCGAACCTTGCGGTTCGACCCATTTAGCGTGCCACTGAACACCAAGGCGGGGACCAGGTCTCCAGAGCCGCGCTTGAGAGGAGAACGATACAACCGGCATTTTATTCCATCGCAATTGCAGTGGTTCAAAAATTTTGTTCGAAGGACTTTGGTGGCCCACCAAAAGAATATGGGCCGAATCTTGCGATCCGGCCCATTTAGCGTGCCACCGAAGACCAAGGCGGGGACCAGGTCTCCAGAGCCGCGCTTGAGAGGAGAACGCATGCGGCGGCGCTTTATTCCGCCAAGCAATTAAAAAATGCGAAATTTGTCGTCAACCCTTGAGTAGGCACAGCAATGGTTCTGCAACTCGATCAGGCAGATCGCCGATTTGCGCCCTTCAGCCTTGCCAACAGCCGTGCTGGCGTGTATCACCCGCGCACTCCACACGCGGATCTACGCGTTGGGGCGGACCATATCACCGCTCCCGACGCTCCGGTGGGCAGCCCTCGGATCCTCCGAACGGCCGCCTATTTCGATCCGCGGAGGTTCAACCGGAAAAGGACAATTACCCATGGCGCTTCCCGCCTTTAATATGCGTCAGCTGCTTGAAGCTGGCGTGCACTTCGGTCACCAGTCGCATCGCTGGAACCCCAAGATGGCGTCGTACATCTACGGCGCGCGTAACAACATCCACATCGTCGACCTGACGCAGACAACGCCGCTGTTGCATGCGGCGCTCGTCAAGATCGCCGATACCGTCGCTGCCGGCGGCCGCGTGCTCTACGTTGGCACCAAGCGCCAAGCCTCGGATTCGATTGCCGAAGCTGCCAAGCGCTCGGCCCAGTACTACATCAATCATCGTTGGCTCGGCGGAACGCTGACCAACTGGAAGACCATTTCGGCTTCGATCCGCCGTCTGCGTCAGCTCGACGATATCCTGGCCGATCCGCAGGGCCGCACCAAGAAGGAAATTCTGACCCTGACGCGTGAGCGCGAGAAGCTCAACCAGGCGCTCGGTGGCATCAAGGAAATGGGCGGCACGCCCGACCTGCTGTTCGTGATCGATACCAACAAGGAGCAGATCGCGATCGCCGAAGCCCGCAAGCTCGGCATCCCGATCGTCGCCGTGATCGACACCAACTGCAATCCTGATGGCATCGACTTCCCGATCCCAGGTAACGACGACGCCGGCCGCGCCATCACGCTGTATTGCGATCTCGTTGCTCGCGCCGCCATCGATGGCATCCAACGCAGCCAGGCTGGCTCGGGTGTTGACATTGGCGCCATGGAGAACCCAACCGCCGAAGCCATTCCGGTCAAGGGCGTGTTCAAAGGCATCGAAGCCGCACGCGGCGAGGCCGACGATCTCAAGCGCATCACCGGGATCAGCGAAAAGATCGAGCAACGCCTCAACGATGCCGGCGTGTTCCACTTCTGGCAGATCGCCGACAGCGATGTCGATGGTCTGGGCATGCTCGACAAGCAGTTGCGCTTGAAGGGCCAAGTTGCCAAGGATGACTGGGTTGGTCAGGCCAAGAAGTTGGTCGCCGCCGCAGCCGTCTGATTTGTGAGCACAGTGTTGCGCTCCAATAATTCTGATCACACATGCGGACGCGCCCTACATACTTAGGGCGCGTCCGTGACCGTTCAGGGCCGCCCGCGTAGGGCGCACAGCCATAAGAGGATGTCATGACAACTATTTCCGCTGCATTGGTCAAAGAACTCCGGGAGAAAACCGGCGTCGGCATGATGGATTGCAAGCAGGCGCTCATCGAGACCAAGGGCGATATCGAGCAAGCGGTTGACTGGTTGCGCAAGAAGGGCCTGTCGAAAGCCGCCAAGAAATCGGACCGGATTGCCGCTGAAGGCCTGGTCGGCATTATCGCTCACGGCCACAACGGCGCCGTCGTGGAAGTCAATTCCGAGACCGATTTCGTCGCTCGCAACGTGCAGTTTCAAGAAATGGTGACGGGCATCACGCAGCTGTCGACGCAGGCTGGTGGCGATCTCGAAAAGCTTCTCAAGATGCCTTATCCCGCCAAGACCGAGACCGTCGAAGCCGTCGTCACCGAGATGATTGCAACGATCGGTGAAAACATGAACGTGCGCCGCACCGCGACCGTCAGCGTCAAGGAAGGCGTGGTCGCCGACTACATCCACAACAAAGTCTCGGACGGACTTGGCAAAATTGGCGTGCTGGTCGGCGTCGAGAGCAAGGGCGATGCGCCATCGCTCGCAGCATTCGGACGTCAGGTCGCCATGCACATTGCCGCGCGCAATCCAGTGGCACTCGACATTTCTGGTGTGCCAGCGGACCTTCTCGCGCGCGAGAAGGCGATCCTGCTTGATAAGAACCAAGGCAAGCCCGCGCACGTGCTCGAAAAGATTGCCGAGAGTGGCCTGAAGACCTACGCGAAAGAGAACTGCCTTCTCGACCAGGCGTTCGTGTTGGATGATACGAAGTCGGTTGCCCAAGCCGCGAAAGAGTTCGAGAAAACGGCCGGTGCGCCGATCAAGATCGCCGCGTTTGTGCGCTATGCGCTCGGCGAAGGCATCGAGAAGAAGACCGAAGATTTCGCAGCCGAAGTCGCAGCCACTGCAAAGGGCTGAGCGGCTCCTATTCAAGTTGTGCTGGATCTGTATGTGGCCGGTCGGGGGAACCCGACCGGCCATTGGTACGTTTGCGAGATAAGGGGCAGCCACCAAACCGCGGTTGCCAGGCACGTGAACCTAAAACGCCCATGAACTGAAAATGAATAGGGCGTTCGAATGAGGTTCACCCTCGCCGGTCGATAGTGACCACATGCAGGGTCAGCGGGCCCTAGCAAAACAATAAATGGAGAATGACCATGAAAAAGTTCGCAACGGTTTCGATTCTCGCTTTGACGATCGCCTCTGGCGCGGCATTCGCCCAGACGCAGACGGCGCCGTCGACGACACCATCGACACCGGCCACGCCGCCAGCCGCAACAATGCCATCGACAACCCCACCAGCCGCTTCGACGATGCCATCGACTGGTTCGGCCAGTGCACTGGATGCAGCGACCGACGCCAAGTTCAAGGCTGCTGACAAGTCCGGCAAGGGCTTCATCGAAGGCGCCGCCCTCGATCCCTACAAGCCGGTGATGGCAAAGGTCGACACCGACAAGGACGGCAAGATTTCTCGCGCCGAATTTGCTGCCGGTGTGAAGGCCGGCCTCATCAAGTAAGTAGCTGATCCGTCCAGTTGCGAGGCCGCGCTCCAAAAAGGGCGCGGCCTTTGCGTTGTGCATGGTTACCGTGATTCCACTTCACAGAATTCCGGAAGCGGATTATGCACCCTAAAGTGAATACTGGCCGGATCAGGGGACAACACATGGGCAGCGCCGCACCATTGAAATATAAGCGCCTGCTGCTGAAGCTATCCGGCGAAGCGCTGATGGGTAAGGGCAGCTACGGTTTCGATATGAGCGTAGCACAGCGCCTCGCTCGCGACGTTTCAGAGGCCAATAAGGCTGGATGCGTCATCAGCGTCGTGGTCGGTGGTGGCAATATATTTCGCGGCATGGCGGGCGCGGCAGCCGGCATGGACCGGGCGACCGCCGATTACATGGGGATGTTGGCAACGGTAATGAACGCGCTCGCCTTCCAGAACGCGCTCGAACAGCACGGCACCAAGGCTCGCGTATTATCCGCGATCCCGATGCCGACCGTCTGCGAGAGTTACGTGCGCGCCAAGGCGCTGCATCATCTGGAGCAGGGCCGCGTCGTGATTTTCGCCGCAGGTACGGGAAATCCGTTTTTCACCACCGATACGACGGCGGCATTGCGCGCGATCGAGATGGGGTGCGATGCTGTTGCAAAAGCAACTCAAGTTGACGGTGTTTATTCCGCTGACCCGAAAAAAGATCCGAATGCCGTGCGTTATGACACGCTGACCTATGCCGATGTGCTATCTCGTGATCTGAAGGTCATGGATGGAGCTGCGATCGCGCTTGCTCGCGACAATCATCTTCCGGTAATTGTGTTCTCGATCGAAGAGTCGGGCAACCTGCTAAAAGTGCTTCGAGGCGACGCGCGGGCAACGGTCGTTTCGGATAAGGTGTAGGCCTATCGTTTCTGTTGGTTTCGACGCGCGACGCCGAACCGGCACGAACATCCGGCAAACGAAAGAACTGTCATGGCAACGCCAGCGAAATTCGATATCAATGAGCTCGAAAAGCGCATGCGCACAGGGCTCGACGCTCTGAGGCGCGAACTGCAGGGATTGCGCACGGGACGCGCCAGCGCCAACCTGCTCGATCCGGTGATGGTCAACGTCTACGGCCAGCGAATGCCGATCAACCAGGTGGGCACGGTATCGACGCCGGAAGCGCGCATGATCACAGTTCAAGTGTGGGATAAAGCAACGCTGCCGGCCGTCGAGAAGGCAATCCGCGAGGCCAACCTCGGTCTCAACCCGCAGATGGATGGCACGATCATTCGCCTGCCGATCCCGTCGCTGACGGCCGATCGCCGGGCCGAACTCGTCAAGCTAGCGCGTAAATACTCCGAGGAGCACGGTAAGGTCGCCGTCCGCAACGTGCGCCGCGATGGTATGGAGCTGGTGAAAAAGCTGCAGAAAGACTCGGTCATCAGCGAGGACGATGCACGCAAGAATTCCGACAAGGTCCAGGAGCTGACCGATCGCATGATCAAGGAAATCGATGCGACGCTTGCCGCCAAGGAAATTGAAATCAACAAGGTCTGAGCACTCATCCTGACGGACGAGATTACCAGCCGAACCCGAGAGTGCCGCCTCCTTGGCCGATATCGAGACAAATCTAGCCCACCCGATCGATGGGCCATGGCAGCGGCCGGACCCGGCGTTGCCTGTCGCCCGTCCCGCCCCGAGGCATGTCGCCATAATCATGGACGGCAATGGTCGCTGGGCGAAGGCGCGAGGCCTGCCCCGCACGTTCGGTCACACCAAGGGCGTCGATGCAGTGCGCCGCACGGTTCGCGCCGCCATCGAATTGGGCATCGACTATCTGACGATCTATTCGTTTTCGTCCGAGAACTGGTCGCGTCCGCCGCAAGAGGTCGACGATTTAATGGGGCTGATCAAGCGGTTCATCAGGCGCGATCTGGCCGAATTGCATCGCAATGGCGTGGCAATACGGGTGATCGGGGAGCGCGCCAATCTGGAGCCCGAGATGCTCGGCATGATCCAGGAGGCGGAGCAGCTGACCGCCGCCAACACCGCGCTAACCCTCGTCGTGGCTTTCAATTACGGGGCCCGGGCCGAGATCACGATGGCGGCTCGGCGTCTCGCCGTTAGCGTCGCATCGGGCGAACTTGCGCCAGAAGACATCACCGAAGCGCGATTGGCCGCCTGCCTCGAAACGAACGGCATCCCGGATCCAGAGCTGTTGATCCGCACGAGTGGCGAATTGCGCCTGTCCAATTTCCTCTTGTGGCAAGCCGCTTACACAGAGTTTGTGTTCGTCGACAATTATTGGCCTGATTTCGGGCGCGAACTTCTGCAACAGGCGATCGACACGTATCACGCGCGTGATCGCCGATTTGGCGGGTTGACGAAGCGGTCCACCGCATGAGGTTGGATGCAAATGCAGCCTGATGAACCACATACGGGCGCACCGAAATCGGGATCGGCTGCCGCGAAGCCGTCCGGCGCGGTCAAACCTGACACAGTCAAACCCGCTCCTGAGAAATACGCCTCTGCGAAATCCAACTCGATGATGGATTTGGGGCCGCGCGTTCTGTCGGCACTGGTGATGGGCGTGGTGGCGCTGGGACTGCTTTACGCGGGGCCAATTCCATTCACTTGTCTGGTTTTGGTGGCGGCCGTCCTGATGAGCTGGGAATGGGGCATGGTGGTGCGTCAGGCCGGCATCGATGCCGTGCTCATCGTGCATGCGACCGTCGTCGCCGCCGCCGCGATCTTGGCTGGGTTCGGCTATGCCGCACTCGCCTTGATCGCGCTTATTGCCGGTACTTTAGTCGTCGTTGCGTTGCGGTTCGGCGAAAAAGCCCGGCTCTCGGCGGTCGGCGTCCTCTATACCGGGATGCCAGCGGTCGCGCTTATCGAGTTGCGCACGGGCGGCGCGCCGTACGGCTTTCTTGCGGTGCTGTTCATTTTGATCGCCGTTATAGCGACCGATACGATGGCCTATTTTGTCGGACGCGGTGTTGGTGGCCCGAAATTGTGGCCTGCGGTTTCGCCCAACAAAACGTGGTCCGGATTGATTGGTGGCGTCACGGCTGCCGCGATCGCTGGCGCAGTATTTGCCCATTTCCAAGGTGAGGCATCGGTCGTGCGGCTTGCTTTCTTCGCCTTCGTACTCGGTCTCGTCGCGCAAGGCGGCGATCTAGCGGAATCGTCGCTTAAGCGCACGCACGGGATCAAGGATGCGAGCGCTCTGCTGCCTGGACACGGCGGCCTGATGGACCGGATGGACGGGGTCGTCGCAGCCGCGATCGTAGCCTTGCTCATCGGCCTTGCGATCAATGCTTATAGCCCCGCCCGCGCATTGCTGTTGGGGTACTGATGGCGAGGGCACGCATATCGGTGCTCGGCGCGACGGGATCCGTTGGATCTTCGACACTCGATATCTTGCTGCGGAGTCCACACACGTTCGAAGTGGTCGCGCTGACCGCTCAGACCAACATCGATAAGCTTGCGGATGCGGCGATCGCGACCAGCGCGAAATTGGCGGTGATCGGCGATCCATCGTTTTTCAAGGCGCTCAAGGCACGCCTGTCGGGCACCGGCATCGAAGTGGCCGCTGGCACCGAGGCGCTGATCGCTGCGGCATCGGCGCCAGCCGACTGCGTGGTCGCCGCGATGATGGGAGCGGCCGGCCTCAAGCCCGCATTGGCAGCGGTTGCCCAAGGCCGCCGGGTCGCACTCGCCAACAAGGAGTGTCTCGTCACCGCCGGCACGCTTTTCATGGCCGCGGTCAAGCGCAGTGGGGCGGAACTGTTACCGGTCGACAGTGAACATTCGGCCGTCTTCCAAGCGCTCGGCAATGCACTGCCTGAAACCGTTGAGCGGATCGTGCTTACGGCATCGGGCGGACCATTCCGCACGTTCACGCTCGAACAACTGCGCGTCGTCACGCCGGAGCAGGCACTCAAGCATCCCAATTGGACGATGGGCCGCAAGATTTCGATCGATTCAGCGACGATGATGAACAAGGGGCTCGAGCTGATCGAGGCTTTCCATTTGTTTGGCGTGCGAGGCGAGCAACTCGGCGTCGTGGTTCACCCGCAATCGATCGTACATGCCTTGGTCGAGTACCGCGACGGATCGGTGATGGCGCAAATGGGGTGTCCCGATATGCGCACGCCGATCGCGCTCGCGTTGACTTGGCCGGCGCGGATGCACGTGCCGACCCAACGTCTCGATCTTGCCGCACTTGGCTCGTTAACCTTCGAAGCACCTGATCGTGTCAAGTTCCCGGCGTTGGCGTTGGCCGAATCAGCACTTGCCAGTGGCGGGGTTGCCTCCGCCGTTCTGAACGCTGCGAATGAGGTCGCCGTGGCGGCATTTCTCGAACGCCGAATCGGCTTTTGCGATATTGCCAGCATCGTTGCCCATTGTTTGAGCGAGGCGGAAGGGCAAGATATGTCAGGTCAGTCCAGCAGCGTCGAAGGCGTGATCGAAATTGATGCTGCGGCGCGTCGACTGGCACGAGACGTGATTGCAAAGCGTAGTCACTGAACCAATTTTCTGTGGCTGAGGCGTTTGCCCAGCCGATCCGGAGCGTAAGAAAAATGAATTTGATCAATAGCTTAAGCGCCAATCTCGGGGGCTTCCTGTTCGGCGCGGCAGCGTTCCTGTTCGTGCTGTCGATTGTCGTTTTCGTGCACGAGATGGGTCATTTTCTCGTTGCGCGCTGGTGCGGGGTCAAGGTTTCTGCGTTTTCGCTTGGTTTTGGCCGCGAGATTTATGGCTTTGACGACAAGCACGGCACCCGTTGGCGCTTCGCCTGGATCCCGCTCGGTGGCTACGTCAAATTCATGGATGACGAGAATGGCGCGAGCATGCCGATGCGCGAACGCATCGAAAAAATGACGCCTGAGGAGCGCGCCGTTTCGTTTCACGCCAAACCGTTGTGGCAGAAAGCAGCGGTCGTTGCCGCCGGCCCGATTGCCAACTTCCTGCTCGCCATAATGATTTTCGCAATATTCCTGATGACGGTCGGCACCTATACAACCTTGGCCAGGGTTGATGACCTGGTGCCGGGCGGGGCTGCCGAGCGTGCCGGCTTCGAAGCTGGCGACACGATCGTTGCGATTAACGGGTACCCGCTCGACTCGTTCCAGCAGTTGCAGCAACTGGTCACCGACAACGTCGGCGCGAAAATGTCATTCACCGTCAAGCGCAAGGGTTCGGACGTCGAATTGGTGGCGACCCCGGAGCTTTCTGAAGTCGATGATGGCATCGGCGGCAAGGCGAAGGTCGGCCGCCTCGGAATCAAGCAAACACAGGCCAAGCAGGATGTTGTCCACAAGGTTTACGGGCCGATCGACTCAGTAATTCTGGGTACCCAGAAGAGCTACGGCATCATCCGATCGACATTTGCCTACCTCGGCAATGTCATCAAGGGGCACCAAAGCGCCGATCAACTTGGCGGACCGGCGAGAATTGCTGACGCGTCGAGCAAAATTGCGAAGCTTGGTCTGGATCAGCTGGTCTACTTCATGGCTTTCATTTCGGTCAGTATTGGCATGATCAATCTTTTTCCAGTGCCTATACTTGATGGTGGCCATCTTGCATTTTATGCAATCGAGGCGTTGCGCGGCAAGCCGCTCAGCGAAGCAACTCAGGAAATGGCGTTTAGGGTCGGCTTCGGTCTGATTATGGCGCTGATGTTGTTCGCCTTCTGGAATGACCGGTTCATCCTGCTCGGCTGGCTGCCAGGAATGGGTTGATTTATTCGGCCCGTACTGCGCAAAGCCCTACAGAATCGAGGGTTGTGAAGCATTCTTGCCACTTCCAATGGGGTTGCTGAATCGTTAAAGCTGCCATAGCTCTTGGAGTGCGTTTAGTTGAGTCTGTTTCGGGGCAGACGCAATGAAGATAAGCATTGCGAGGCTATGTGAGGGTTTCTGGTGCCGACAGGAATCATCGCCGTTCTGGGGGATTTCGGTAATAATTGAAGGGCAGACGCAGGTATGCCTCACTGTAAGTCACTCGTTATGCGGGCGGTTCGCGCTATCGCGCTTGCTGTTGTCGCAATTCCATCATTCTGTGCGATTGACGTCGCGATAGGCTCGTCGATCGTTGCATCGCAGGCTATTGCCCAGGGTGTCGTTCGCGATATCCGGGTCGTCGGCAATCGCCGCGTCGAGCCGGAGACGGTGCGCTCGTATCTTCAGTTCTCCGTGGGCGATGCTTACGATGCTGGTAAGGTCGATCGCTCGTTGAAGGCGCTGTTTCAAACGGGGCTGTTTGCCGACGTTCGCATTGATCGCGAGTCGAATGGCATCGTGATCACCGTCGTTGAAAATCCAGTCATCAGCCAGGTTGCCTTCGAAGGTAACAGTGAGGTCGATACGCCGACCCTCACCACCGAAGTGCAGCTCAAGGCGCGCTCAGTCTATACGCGTGCCCGTGCTCTTGCTGACGTCCAGCGCATTCTTGATGTTTATCGTCGTCAGGGCCGGTTTGCCGCTTCGGTGGAGCCGAAACTGATCGAGTTGGACCAAAACCGCGTCAACCTCGTGTTCGAGATCAACGAGGGTGCGGCAACCAAGGTTCAGAAAATTACGTTCGTCGGCAATCGCGCGTTCTCGGACTCGCAGTTGCGCGATATCATCTCGACGACACAATCTGGTTGGTTCGACTTCCTCAAGGGCACCAACGTCTACGATCCGGATCGCTCGAACCTCGATAAGGAATTGCTGCGTCAGTATTACCTGAAGAACGGCTACGCCGATGTTCGGGTGATTACGGGCAACGCTGAATTGGACCGTGGTGGTTCTGGCTTCTTCGTCACCTACACAATCGAAGAGGGTGAGCTTTACACCTTCGGCGACGTGAAGCTCGAAAGTGCATTGCCTTCGATCCAGCCGGAAAAGTTCCGGGGCGAACTTCTCACCACTTCGGGGCAGATCTATAACGCCAGTTACATTGACAAGTCGGTTGAAAAACTGACGCTGCAAGTATCCGAGCAGGGCTTCCCATTTGCCCGAGTTCGTCCCCGCGCCGATCGTAACGAGGCGACCCGCACGATCAGCTTGACCTATACGATTGACGAGGGCCAACGCGTTTACATCGAGCGCATCAACGTCATCGGCAATTTGCGCACCAAGGATCACGTGATCCGTCGCGAGTTCCGTTTGGTGGAAGGCGATGCGTTCAATCCGCTGATGGTGGAAGCCGCCAAGAAGCGTCTTCAAGGTCTTGGCTTCTTCAAAACGGTCGATGTCAAACGCCGTGCTGGCGGTGCCGCAGATCGCGTCGTCCTCGACGTCGAGCTGGTCGAACAGCCAACAGGCGAGCTGTCATTCGGTGCCGGTTACTCGACCAGTGAAGGCGTCATCGGCGACGTCAGTGTCACTGAGCGCAACTTGCTCGGTAATGGCCAGTTCTTGCGCCTCAAGCTGTCCGGTTCGCTGGATCGGCTCCAGGTCGACTTGAGCTTCACCGAGCCGCGCTTCCTCGATCGGAATTTGGCGGCAGGTTTCGACCTCTTCTACAAGGATGTGAACGCGGTTGCGACCTCGTCCTACAAGAGCCGGAAAGAAGGCGGCAGCTTGCGCCTCGGTTTCCCAATCTCGGAAAACATCTGGCTCAACACCAACTACACGCTGTCGTATGATGACTTGTATTATGTCGACCCAGCAACTGCCTCACGTGCGGTAATCGAAGCACAAGGTGCGGCTCTGACATCGGCCGTCGGCTCAGCGATTACCTACGACACGCGTAACCATCCGAAGAACCCAAATCGCGGTATCTACTTGCAAGCCGGTGTCGACTTTGCCGGTGTTGGCGGTGACGTTCAGTATGTCCGCTTTCAGGGTGAAGGGCGTGGATACTACCCGATTACCGAGAAGATCACGTTCGTCGGCCGCGTTGTCGGTGGCCAGATCGAAGGCTGGGGTGGTCAAGATGTTCGCTTGCTAGATCTCTACTACAAGGGCGGCGAAACGATCCGTGGCTTCGACAAGTCTGGTATCGGTCCGCGCGATACGGTCACCACTGACGCTTTGGGTGGCAAGACGTTCTGGGCAACGACTGCGGAAATTCGTTTCCCACTGCCGTTCATTCCTGACGAACTTGGGATGTCGGGTGCCGTGTTTGCTGATGCTGGCTCGGTGTTTGGAGCTGGTGCGTTGGCTAACAAGTTTAACAACCAGTGCACTGTCGCACCTGCTCTTCGCAATCGCGCAAATGGCGTCTGCCTTGTCGACAGCGACCTCGTCCGTACCTCGATCGGTGCTGGCATCTTGTGGAACTCGCCACTCGGGCCGCTACGTCTCGACTACGCATATGCTTTGACGAAGGATGACTTCGACAAGACTCAGATGATCCGCTTCGGCGCTTCAACCAAGTTCTGAGGCAGAGATCGGCGCGGCGAGCAACTATTACTGAAATATGACAAGGGGCGAGCCAATGGCTTGCCCCTTTTCGTTTGCCGTATGCCGCCATGATCTGATTAATGGGCGCAGCAATTCGAGAACAACCGCAGGCAGTGGCGATGGAGCATCCAGGTTTTTACGATCGTGCCGGGCCGTTTGCGCTTTCGGTCGTCGCCAAGGCGGCGGAGGCCGAGATGCCACCGGGCGCCGATCCCCATCGCTTGATCGAGGATGTGCGTCCGCTGAGCGACGCTGCGGCATCGCACTTGAGCTTTCTCGACAACAAGAAATACCTGCCGCAACTGGCCGGATCGTCGGCTGGTGCTTGCCTTGTCGAACCAGCGTTCGCCGCTCGCGTGGGGGCAGGCACGATCGCGCTGGTCACCAGAGCGCCCTATCGCGGCTTTGCGTTGGCGCTCGCGCTGTTTTATCCTCAGGCAATGCGACCGCTGGTTTGCGGGCCATTCGCGCGACTTCCGGTTGATCCATCCGCCGTGCTTGAGGACGGTGTTATCATCGAGCCGGGCGCGATCATTGGGCCGCAGGTTGTCATCGGCCGTGGCACGATTGTGGCGGCCGGCGCGGTGGTTGGCTACCGCTGCACGATCGGCCGCGACTGCTTCATCGGACCGACCGCGACGGTCACGCACGCGCTGATCGGTGACCGCGTCATTCTCCATGCCGGCGTGCGCATCGGCCAGGATGGATTTGGCTTTGCGATGGGCGCGCGCGGACATCTCAAAGTGCCGCAGATCGGCCGCGTTATCATCCAGGATGACGTTGAAATCGGCGCCAATACCGCCATTGATCGGGGTGCCCTTAAGGATACGGTGATCGGCGAAGGCACCAAAATTGATAATTTGGTACAGATCGGGCACAATGTGATTATTGGACGACACTGCGTGATCGTTGGTCAGTGCGGCATTGCTGGTTCGTCGGAGTTAGCCGACTTCGTTGTCATGGGCGGACAAGCGGGTGTCTCCGGTCACATCAAGGTTGGAACCGGCGCACGGATTGCAGGCGCCAGTCATGCCAAGGACGACGTGCCAGCCGGCTCGCGGATGATCGGCACGCCGGCAAAGACATTGCGCGAGTGGGCGAGACAGGAACTCAGGCTGAAACGCTTGCTTTCTGGTGGCGCTGCTCCCGGTACTGAATCCGACGGTTGATTGTCGAGATGATGGATAGCGCATGAGCGATACGATGAATGATTCCGGACCTGCCCCGAAGCTTGCAACGGCTGACATCAATCGTGTGATGAAGTTGTTGCCGCATCGATACCCATTCCTGCTCGTCGATCGCATGTACGACATGGATCGCGACGTGACGGCGGTTGGCGTGAAGAACGTGACGATCAACGAGTCATTCTTTCAAGGCCACTTCCCGGGCTTCCCCGTGATGCCGGGCGTTCTCATCATCGAAGGCTTGGCGCAAACCGCCGGCGCACTTTGCGTGCACAGCCTTGGCGAGACTTATAAGCCTCAGATCGTGTATTTCATGGGGATCGACAACGCTAAGTTTCGTAAACCAGTGTTGCCGGGCGACCAACTGCACTATCATGTGCGTAAGATCCGCAGCCGCGGCCGTGCCTGGCGCTTCTTTGGTGAAGCCAAGGTCAACGGCGTGGTCGTAGCGGAAGCTGAGATCAGCGCCATGATCGTGGACCAAGATGCCCAAACAGGTACGAGCAGCTGATCGCCGGATTCATCCGAGCGCAGTAGTCGAAGACGGCGCCAAGATTGGTGCCGGCGTTACGATTGGGCCGTTTTGCACGGTCGGAGCGCAGGTCGAACTCGCCGATGGCTGCGAGCTGCTCAGTCACGTCGCGGTGGCGGGCCAGACTACGATTGGCGAACGTACCCGAATTTTTCCGTTCGCCTCGATCGGGCATCAACCGCAGGATTTGAAATTCAAAGGCGAGCCTTGTTCGCTCACCGTCGGCGCCGATTGCACGATCCGCGAAGGCGTCACCATGAACCCCGGCACGGCTGGCGGTGGCTCTGTCACGACCGTCGGCGATGGCTGCGCGTTCCTCGCCAATAGCCATGTCGGCCACGATTGCCGCGTCGGCAACCACGTGATCTTTTCCAACAACGTCATGCTGGCCGGTCACTGCGTCGTCGGCGATTACGCGATCATCGGCGGCGGCGCAGCGGTGATCCAGTTTGCCCGCGTCGGTGCTCACTCGTTTCTCGGCGGCATGTCGGCGCTGGAGAACGACCTGATCCCGTATGGCATGGCGCTCGGCAATCGGGCGTATCTTTCGGGGCTGAACATTATTGGTTTGCAGCGCCGCGGCTTTGCGCGCGCCGACATCCACAGCCTGCGCCGCGCCTATCGTTTGATGTTCGCCAATGAAGGCACACTGCTGGAGCGCGTCGAGGACGTGGCAACGGAATTCAGCGACCACCCGATCGTGCAGGAGATCGTCGCGTTCATTCGCGCGGGCGGGAAACGGTCCGTCTGCACGCCGCGCGATGGACATGACAGCTGACGCCTCGATGAGCGGACAACCTCGCACGCCGCTCGGCATACTCGCTGGCGGCGGTGGCCTGCCCGAACAAATTGCCGAAAGTGCAATCGCGCGTGGCCGCGCCGTCCACATCGTCGCGATCAAAGGTGAAGCTGGCGCCGGCATCGAGCGGTTTCCCCACACCTGGGTCAATTGGGGCGGGATCGGCCGCATGTCGGCGAGTTGGAACGCCGCCGGTTGCCGCGACCTGATCATCGTCGGCAGCGTGACGCGGCCAGACCCTCGAAAGGTGCGACCCGACCTCGGATTGATCAAGGCGATACCGACGATCATACGGCTACTGGGCGGTGGCGACGATCACGTGTTGCGCAACGTCGTCCGCTTTTTCGAGGCGCAAGGATTCGACGTGAAGGGCGTCGCTGACGTGGCGCCTGAACTGCTGGTCGCGGCGGGTAGCCTGGGCCGTATCGCGCCGGCCCCCGCCTTCGCCGCCGATGCCGACCGTGCGTTCGCACTTGTCGATGCGTTGGGCTTTGCCGACGTCGGCCAGGGTGTGGTGATCCGGGATGGCCGCATCCTCGCCATCGAAGCGGCGGAAGGCACCGACCGGATGCTGATGCGACTGAAGGAGGGGCCGAATGCTGCCGGCGCCATTCTCGTCAAGCGGCCGAAGCCGCGCCAGGAATTGCGCGTCGACATGCCGGTGATCGGGCCGCGCACGGTCGAGCTCGCAGCCCAAATGGGGCTCGCCGGAATAGCGGTCGAAGCAGGCCGCGTGCTGGTCGCCGAGCGGGCACTGGTGATCGAGGCAGCCGACCGTTGCGGCTTGTTCGTCGCCGGTTTGGCGACGCGCCCCGGCCACGAAACGGCGCCGGCCACTCAAGGCATATCGCTGGCCAATCGATTGACGCCGCTAGAGCCTGTGCGCCGCGACATGTCGCGTGCGGCAGCGGCAGTTGCGGCCATGGCACCCTTTGTTGCGACGGCAGGCATCGTCGTGGTCCGCCGCCATGTGATCGCGATCGAAGCCGGCGAAGGGCTCGATGCAATGTTTGTGCGCGTGAAAACACTTCGGCAGTGGGGTGCTACAGCTCGCTCGAAGCGGCGCGGGGTGTTGGCATTGTCAGCGTCCGGCATTGAAGGCAACGGTATCGAAGCAGCCGTTGCGGCCGCAGCCGATGCCGGGCTCGCTGGAATAATTCTCCCCTTTGGCGTTGGTAGCACCATTGCCGATCGAGCCGGACCGATCGCTGAGGCACACGGCTTAGCGGTCGCAGAGGCCAAGGGCGAGTGGCGAGGCCAACCCAGATGAACGCCAAATGGTCGAAGGCGCGTCCACTCAGAGTGTTCGTCGTTGCTGGCGAGCACTCGGGCGACGCGCTCGGCGCCAAGCTGATGTCGGCATTGAATGCTCAGATGCCGGGTCGGATCAACTACGCTGGCATTGGCGCGGAGGCCATGGCGCGCGAAGGTTTGCAATCGCTCTATCCGATGTCCGACGTCGCGGTGATGGGCCCGTTATCGATCCTGCCTCGACTGCCACGCATCGTCTCGCGCGTTTACAAAACGGTCGATGCGGCACTCACCTTCAAGCCGGATATCGTCGTCATCATCGATGCGCCGGAATTCACCCATCCGATTGCCAAGCGCATTCGAAAGCGCATGCCGGGCGTGCCGGTCATCGACTATGTTTCGCCGAGCGTTTGGGCCTGGAGGCCGGGCCGGGCGCGACGGATGCGCGGCTATATCGATCACGTGATGGCGCTGTTGCCATTCGAGCCTGAAGTGCATCAGCGTCTCGGCGGACCTCCCTGCACGTATACTGGCCACCCGATGATTGAGCGGTTAGCGTGGATCGAAGCACTCGATCCAGCGCCGCTCGCGGCAAGGCTTGCCCTCAAACCGAACGAGCCGCTTCTGGTCGTGCTGCCTGGCAGCCGGGTGTCCGAAGTCGGGCGGATGATGCAGCCGTTTGGCGATTGCATCGGCCAACTCAAGGCAATGGAGCACGCGCCGCGCGTCGTCATTCCGGCAATGGCGCACGTGCGCGAAAGAATAGTGACGGCGGCTCGCGAGTGGGCGATCGTGCCGGCGATTATCGATGGCGAGGAGGACAAGTTTCGCGCCTTCAAATTGGCGACCGCCGCGTTGGCGGCCTCGGGCACCGTCACGTTGGAACTCGGCCTTGCCCAATTGCCGGCGGTGGTCGGCTACAAGGTTGATCCGCTCGCAGCGCCGCTCAAGTTTTTGGTCAATGTGCCATCGATCGTGCTGGCCAATCTTGTCGCGGGCAAAAACGTGTTTCCGGAATTCATTCAGAAGGCGTGCAACGGCGATACGCTGGCGAAGGCGCTCAGCCCCTTATTGACGGACACCGCTGAACGCCGGGCTCAGCTCGCTGGTTTGGCTGGAATTCCGGCACGCATGCGCCTGCCCGCTGGCACGCCGAGCGAAGCTGCGGCCAACATTGTGCTTCGCTATGCGCAACAATCGCCGAACTGATCCGCTCAGCTTCCAACTTCGACGGCCGCTCCAGAACGGGCACTCCGCAGCAGCGCTTCGAGCGTCAACGCGATGTCGATCGATTCCTGTTCGCTAGCACCCGTCCAATGCTGTGGGCCATCGGCGACGAGACTTGCAAACGAGTCTGCTTCGGCCAGGAACCCATTGCCACCGGCGACCTTGATCGTCTCGATCTCGTTGGTCACCATGATGCCACGCCGCAGGTACACGACAGGCTCGCCACCGATTGGCGGGTGGTTGAGATAGGTCACGTCGATTGATCCGGCGTCGCCCGCGATTTGCGCTGCCCGGTGATAACCGGTTGCAAAGCTGGACGTGATTTGTGCGATCAAGCCGCTTTTGAATTCCATCGTCGCGGCCAGCGTTTTATCGACGCCGGTCTCGGACCAACGGGCGATTGCATGCACGCGTGACGGCCGCTCGCCTGCGATCGCGCGAACGAAACTGACCGGATAACTGCCGGCATCCATCAGCGATCCACCGGCCAGATCGGGTTTGAGCCGGATGTTGGCCGGGTCAACAAAGTACACGCCGAAACTGGCGCGGATCAACTGTGGCGTGCCCACGGCGCCGCTTCTGACCAACTCGCGCACTTTGAGCGTCTGCGGCTGGGCCATGTATGGATAGGCTTCGACCAGGTGTACTTTGTTGCGCCGCGCAGCCTCGAACATGGATTTGGCTTCGGCCCCGCTGACCGCCAGCGGCTTTTCGCACAATATATGCTTGCCTGCGTTGGCGGCCTTGATCGACCATTCCGCATGCAGGCTGTTTGGCAACGGATTGTAGACCGCATCAATATCGGGGTCGGCCAGCAGCGCTTCGTAAGACGCGAACGTCCGCGCAATCGAGAGATCTTTGGCGAAAGCTTCAGCCTTGTCCGCTTGGCGGCTGGCGACGCTGGTGACCTTTATGAGCTTGGAGGGCGTCACCGCTTCACAAAATGCGCGGGCAATCTTTGCCGCTCCCAGAATGCCAATGCGTAATGGCTTGGCGGTTGTCGTCATTGTAGCCTCCTGCCCACTCGGGCACAGCGTTTTTTTTCTGTCAGGATTTCTTGTCGTCGATCAACCGGCCGACCCGGCGCAGTCCGAGAGAATAGCCTTGCGTGCCCAGCCCAACGATGACGCCATCCGATCGGAAAGAAACGTACGAGTGGTGCCGGAAGGTCTCGCGTTTGTGGACGTTGGAAATATGTACCTCGATGACGGGCCCCTCGAACGTATTGAGGGCGTCGAGGATCGCAACCGACGTATGGGTGAACGCCGCCGGATTGATGACAATACCGCCAGCCGTTTCACGCGCTTCATGGATCCAGTCGATGAGCTCGTATTCGCGATTGCTCTGCAGGAATTTTATTTCCAGCTTGAGTTCCTTGGCGAGCCCGCGGCATTCCGCCTCCACATCAGCCAACGTATCGTGGCCATAGATGTGCGGTTGCCGCTTGCCCAAGAGGTTCAGGTTTGGGCCATTCAAAATGTATACGAGACGGCTCATCGAAGCTTCCTACATGTTGGACCGGTGCAATCGCATAAAGATGTCATATCCCTTAAAGTTGATAAGCGGCAACTGCGATCGCGTGCCGGGACTATGTCGTTCTCACAGTGCAGGAGTGAACGAGCACGATGGCTTGATCGGAGTTGATTGGACGCCGGTCGCGTTTCGACGCTTAGTCCGCTCGTTGAAACTTTTTGTTTGTTGGCCGGAGGGCTGAGATTTTGTCGATGACTTCGACGATTGCTGACTACATGACCGGCCGGCTCAAGCCGGAGCCGCTGCCCGAGCGTGTGCAAGCACTCATCCGCGCTCGCGAAGAGCAGAGTGAGCGCTTGATTGGTTGGACGCAGCTGGCGCTCGTCGCAACCTTTGCGGCGCTTTTCTTTATCGCGCCTCGTCCGACCGACGCCCATATGACGATGTACGAACCGGTGCCGGTCGCGTTGACCGCCTACGCGTTGTTTACGATACTTCGATTGACGCTCGCCTATTCGGGCCGAGTTCCTTGGTGGTTTCTGGTTGTCTCGATACTGACCGATATCGCCCTGTTGATGACGTTGATCTGGTCGTTCCACATCGACTACGGGCAGCCTGCCGCTTTCTCGCTGAAGGTACCCACGTTCATTTACGTGTTCGTGTTTATCGCCTTGCGCGGATTGCGTTTCGACTATCGCTACGTGCTGTTGACCGGAGCGTCTGCGGCGGCCGGATGGGCCGTCATGGTGTGGGCTGCGATCCAGACCGACGGCGCAAATGTGATCACCCGAAATTTCGGCACTTACCTGACGAGCAATCGCATCCTCATCGGCGCCGAGTTCGATAAGATCATGACGGTTCTTCTCGTCACCGCTTTATTGGCCGTTGGCGTCAGACGCGCGCAGGCGATGCTGGTGCTGGCCACGCGCGAGGAGGCCGCCGGCCGTGAAATCCGCCGGTTCCTGTCGGACGGCGTCGCCGAAGCCATCACCGGCTCGGAACAATTGGTGGAAGCAGGTACCGCAGTCGAGCGCGAAGCGGCAATCGTGATGCTGGATATTCGCGGGTTCACCCGGCTGGTCGCCACCATGCCGCCGCGACACGCGGTTGACATCCTGACGAGTTTCCACGCCCGCATCGTGCCACTGGTTCAGAAACATAACGGCGTGATCGACAAGTTCCTCGGCGATGGTGTGATGATCACATTCGGCGCGGTCACGTCATCGACGACAGCTGCTGCCGACGCGTTGCGGGCGCTCGATGAAATCATGCATGAAGCAACGCAGTGGCGGCTCAATCTGATCGAAGAGAATGACGAGCTTTCACTTGACGTCAACGGCGCGGCGACTGCCGGTGCTGTGGTGTTTGCGACGCTGGGCAATGGTGATCGTCTCGAACTGACGGTGATCGGTGATGCGGTAAATCTCGCCGCTAAGCTCGAGAAATTCAACAAGACCGCGGGAACCCGGGCTTTGACCTCGCGCACCACTTTCGATATGGCGCAGGCGCAGGGCTATGTCGTCACCGGTACGGCGAGATCCATCGGCGCGGCCACCGTACCTGGGGTGCCGGAACCGATCGATCTCGTGGCGCGCGGTTGAGCCTTTAGGATTTTGGCAACGTCACCGTTTCGAAGTCTGCCGGAAGCACGATTTCCAGTACTTCGCAATCGTCGGAATAATCGTGCACCATGTGATGGATGCCGGGAGGCTGGATCCAGCAGCTGCCGGCTTTCATGGTATGAACGCCGTGGCCAACCATCTCGGTTTTGATCCACCCCTTGAGCACGTAGATCATCTGGAACTGCACGTGGTGGAGGTGCATCTGGCGCACTTCGTCGGTCGCCGGCGGCACGAACTTGATAACCTGCGCGACGGCGAGGCCATTGGTTGCTTCGGCGATCCCCAGGTCGCGATACTTGGCGTATGACCGCAAGCCGTCGGCGAACGAACTCGCTTCCAGGTGATTGACGGTGAAGGTCTGTTTCTGCGCTGTCGCGGTTGCAGTCATGGCGGTTTCCTCTCGCGGTGGTGTTTTGTTGCTTGGCGCCAGTAAAGCGCAAGTCGACGCAGCCGTCACCCACGGCGAATGGCGAGGAGGAATGCAAGGAAAGCGCGAGTATATGTCCTCGGCGCGCGCGGCGACGTTATTGGCCGTCGTTATTGTTTTTCGATCTTGGGTGGGCATGGCACCTCCCACTGCCGCGATCCTCATTGCCACCTGCGTTCAAATTTTGCAGTGTAGCTTGGCCGCTGGAACTTCACGCACGACGATCGCCCCAAGGCCAACCCATGAAACTCACTGGTACGCGTCAACTGTCGGCTCAACCTACAGCGGTGTGGGCGAAACTCAACGACGTCGATGTGCTGCGCCGCTGCATTCCGGGATGTGAGAGTTTGGAGCGGGAAGGCGACAACGCATTCAAAGCCGTTGCCGCCCTAAAAATCGGGCCGATGTCGGTGCGCTTTACCGGCGATGTCCAGTTGTCCGATCTCGACCCGCCGAAGAGCTACCGGATCAGCGGCAAGGGCTCAGGGGGTGCCGCCGGCATGGCCTCGGGGGGTGCTGCCGTGAAGCTCGAACCCTCGCAAGGCGGCACACTTTTGTCATATGATGTCGATGCCAACGTCGGCGGCAAGATCGCGCAACTCGGGCAGCGCCTGATCGATGCGACGGCGGCTCAGTTGGCGGAAAAGTTCTTCTCGGCCTTCGCGGTCGAGGTCGAAGGCCCAGCATCGCCCGATGCAACTCCTGCCATAGTTTCCCGATCAAATGGTCTGCCAACTGCGTTCTGGTGGGCGGCAGGCGCTTTCCTACTTGCCATCGGCGTGTATCTCTTGGCACGTTGATCGCCAACGAGCGGACGTAGAAGCCGCTTCGCGTTATAGTCACTCAGCGAATATGGAGGACGTGCCAGTGCCGCAAATCGTCATGGAAGTGAATGGCAAATCAGTGAACGCCGATGTGGCGTCAAATACGTTGCTGGTCGATGTGTTGCGCACCAATCTAGCGCTGACTGGCACCCATGTCGGCTGCGACACCAGCCAATGCGGCGCCTGCGTCGTACACGTCAACGGCGCGTCGGTGAAGAGCTGCACGATGCTCGCGGTGCAGGCGAATGGCGCCAAGGTCATGACCATCGAGGGGCTATCACAGGGCACCAACATGCACCCGGTGCAGGCAGCCTTCAAGGAAGCGCACGGCCTGCAATGCGGCTTTTGCACGCCCGGCATGGTGATGTCGGTGACCGATCTGCTCAGCCGCAACGCCAACCCGAGCGAGACCGAAATTCGCAGCTGGCTGAAGGGCAACATCTGCCGGTGTACCGGCTACCACAACATCGTCAAGGCCGTGCAGATCGCCGCCAAGAGCATGGCCGTCAAAGTCGCCGCCGAATAATCGCCGATCAGCGTAACCTCATGGCGCACTTCGGGTGCCGCCGAATGGAGACCCACATGACCGCCATGGAAAATGGTATTGGCGCCTCGACCAAGCGCCGCGAAGATTTCCGCTTCCTCAAGGGCCTCGGCCGCTACACCGACGATATGGTGATGCCGAAGCAAACCCACTGTGTGTTCGTGCGTTCGCCGGTGGCTCATGCCAAGCTCGGTAAAATCGATCTCACCGCCGCGATGAAATCGCCGGGCGTGGTCGCGATCTACACGGCAGCCGACCTCGAAGCCGACAACGTCGGTGGCGTGCCTTGCGGTTGGCTGGTCACCGGCCGCGAAAATAAACCGATGGTCGAGCCGAAGCACTCGATTTTGGCATCGGGCAAAGTGCGCCACGTCGGCGATCCGGTGGTGGCGGTGATCGCGGAGACCATCGAGCAGGCGAAGGATGCCGCCGAGAAAGTCTCGATCGATTATCAGGAATTACCCGCAGTCGTCGACATGACCAAGGCGCTCAAGGGTGGCGGCACGCCGGTGCACGACGAGGCCGCCAACAACATGTGCTTCGACTGGGAGCTCGGTGATAAAGCCGCGACCGACGCCGCGTTCGCCAAGGCCGCGCACATCTGCAAGATCGATTTGATCAACCAACGCCTCGTCGCCAACGCGATGGAGCCGCGCGCCGCGATCGGTTCCTACGATATCTCGACCGACGAGCACTTGCTCGTCACTACGAGCCAGAACCCGCACGTCATCCGGCTGCTGATGGGCGCCTTCGTGCTCAACATCCCAGAACATAAGTTGCGGGTGTTGTCGCCCGATGTCGGCGGCGGTTTCGGGTCGAAGATTTTCCACTATGCCGAGGAAGCATTCGTCACCTGGGCCTCGAAGAAGATCAACCGGCCGATCAAGTGGGTGGCCGAGCGCTCCGAGAGTTTCGTTTCCGATGCACATGGCCGCGATCACGTTACGCATGCCGAGATGGCGTTCGATAAGGACGGCATGGCGCTCGGTCTCAAGGTCGACACGCTGGCCAACATGGGCGCCTACCTCTCGACTTTCGCGCCGAGCGTGCCGACCTGGCTGCACGGCACGTTGCTCGCTGGGCAATACACGACGCCCGCGATCTACGTGAACGTGAAGGCGATGTTCACCAACACTGTGCCGGTCGATGCCTACCGCGGTGCTGGCCGGCCCGAGGCGACGTTCGTGGTCGAGCGATTGATGTCGAAAGCCGCCGCCGAATTGGGCATCGACCAGACCGAGTTGCGCCGCAAAAATTTCATCCGCACATTCCCGTATCAGACGCCGGTCGCCGTCGTGTACGACATCGGCGATTACGACGCGTCGATGGATAAGGCGATCGAGCTCGCCGACTATAAGGGGTTCGAGGCTCGTCGCGCGGCAGCCAAGGCAAAGGGCAAACTGCGCGGCATCGGCGTCGCGTCCTACATCGAAGCCTGTGGCATCGCGCCATCGAGCCTCGTTGGTGCACTCGGTGCGCGCGCTGGACTCTATGAAGCGGCAACCGTGCGTGTGAACCCAACCGGCTCGGTGTCGATCCTCACCGGCTCGCACAGTCACGGTCAGGGCCACGACACGACGTTCGCGCAAGTTGTTGCTGACAAGCTCGGCATCGCCATCGAGAGTGTCGATATCATCCATGGCGACACCGCTCGCGTGCCATTCGGCATGGGAACGTACGGCTCGCGGTCGCTAGCTGTTGGTGGCACGGCAATCGTCAACGCACTGCAAAAGGTGATCGACAAGGGCCGCAAGATCGCCGCTCACTTGCTCGAAGCATCGGAAGCCGACGTGGTGTTCGAGAACGGCGCGTTCCAGGTCAAGGGCACCGACAAGAAGAAGACGTTCGGCGAAATCGCGCTGACCGCGTACGTGCCGCACAAGTACCCGATCGATCACATCGAGCCGGGCTTGGAGGAAACAGCGTTCTACGATCCGAAGAACTTCACGTTCCCGGCCGGCACCTACATCTGCGAGATCGAAATCGATCCGGCGACGGGGCAAACCGAGATCATCAAGTTCACGGCCGCCGATGACTTCGGCAATATCGTCAATCCGATGATCGTCGAGGGCCAGGTGCACGGCGGATTGGTGCAAGGCATCGGCCAGGCGCTGCTGGAAAACACGGTGTACGACGAGAACGGCCAGCTCAAAACCGGCTCCTACATGGATTACTGCATGCCGCGCGCCGACGACGTGCCGTCGTTCCAAGTCGCGACCACGGTAACGGCATGCACGCACAATCCGCTCGGCGTGAAAGGCTGCGGCGAAGCTGGCGCCATCGGCTCACCGCCAGCCGTGATCAACGCGGTGTGTGATGCGCTGCGCGACTATGGCGTCGGCCACATCGACATGCCGGCCACGCCCGAAAAAATCTGGCGCATCATCAACTCTGCACCCGCTGCCAAAGCCGCCGAATAATCATCCAGGGGAGCCAAGACCATGTACTCATTCGACTATAGCCGTCCTGGTTCGGTGGCCGATGCGGCGAAGGCTGCCAATGCCAATCCGGAAGCGAAAATTCTAGCTGGTGGCCAAACCTTGGTGCCGACGCTGAAACAGCGGTTGGCCTCGCCCTCGGCCGTGATCGATCTCGGTGGTATTGCCGATCTGAAGACGATTAAGCGCGACGGCAATACGCTCGTCATCGGCGCGATGGCGACGCATGATGCGGTGGCTCGCAGTGCTGAGGTGAAGGCCGCGATCCCGGCACTCGCCGCATTGGCCGGCGGCATCGGTGACCCGGCGGTACGCAATGCCGGCACGGCCGGCGGCTCTATTGCGAACAACGATCCGGCAGCGGATTATCCAGCGGCAGTGCTCGCGTTGGGCGCTACGATCGTCACCGACAAGCGGCAGATCGCAGCCGACCAGTACTTCACCGGCATGTTCTCGACCGCGCTCGATGCCGGCGAGATCATCACCGCGATCCGCTTTCCGATCCCAAAGCGCGCCGGCTATTCCAAGTTCGAACAGCGCGCCTCGCGTTATGCGCTGGTCGGCGCGTTTGTCGCCGATACCGGAGCGGGCATTCGCTGCGCTGTGACCGGTTGCGGCGGTGGCGGCGTGTTTCGCTCGCCCGAGATCGAAGCGGCATTGTCGGCGAATTTCTCGGCCGATGCCTTGAAGAGCGTCAAGGTTTCGTCCGCCAACCTGATGGGCGACATCCACGGCAGCGCCGACTACCGCGCCGCCATGGTGCCGGTGATGGCCGCGCGCGCGGTGGCAGCGGCTGGGTGATGGGTGCTTGGGCTCGGCACTTCAAGGGTGCCGAGCGGGGACCTATCACTGAACTACATCTTTTTGTGGCGGTCCCGGCAGATTGCACCGACGCATCGGTTATTCATCCGCACGCAAGACGTCTCGCAGGCGCTTACTGGGTTGCATTTGGCACAGTATTCGCGGCAGGTAATTTCGCCCTTCTCACACCCAGCTACTAGTTGACGAGGCGCCGAGATACCGGCCCCGCCGAAACCAAACTTCAATACTGGCGCGGTCTGAGCAACCGAAATATCGGCAGTCGAGCTCAGTATACTGCAAGATATGGCAGAAACCAGAATGAACAAACGCATCGGATGTCTCCTCTTTAGAGTCACTTTGCAAATGTGGTTGAAAAACGAGCCAACTCTGGCTGGCTTAGAGCATTCATGAAATCTGAATTATTTGGGTTGACAAATTTCGTAGTCCCTTGGACATCTATGAGTTCGCGACTGGCATTCGCCCAGGCGATAATTCCACCCTTTAGTACAGCAACCCGTCGGACACCTTTCTGCTCCAAGCCGTCCAGGATTCTCAGGGCAAAAGCCATGCTTCGTTGGCTCATCGTACAATAAAACACGACGTACGCGCCTCTTGAGCGAGGTCCCAAAGTCGCGAGAAAAGTAGCCGGTGAGATTTCAGGGTTGAGCCAAATCGCAGATTTTAAATGGCTGACATCAAACTCAACACGACTCCGGGTATCGAACAGGATGGTATTGAATCGCGGTACTGCAAGACGCCTCTCAAGGTCGCTCGCCGAAATTTCAATAGGCTCTAAAGAGCGAGAAGTGGCCATATCCGCGGATTCGGCCCTCGACGGCTGCATTGATCCGCAAACGAGGAAAATAGCTATCATGAACCGATTGAAGTGCGTGCTCATGGCCACCTTGAAAAAATACGCATTCAAAATAATGCGCTAATAGTAGTGCCAACCTTTATTCGGTACAATCGCTAAGTGGTCAGTCGCTTGTGCAGCATTATCAGCACTCTATGGTACATATGAAGACGACTGCTGCGAAATATTTCCGAGCCCCCATGACCACCCTCCCGACCACTGTCCCCGAAACAAAAGCGCTGCTGCAATCGGGCGGCTACATCGCCGACGAAGGGCTGTCGACGGCGGTGTTCTTGGCGCTGAAATTGCAGCGTCCACTGTTCCTCGAAGGTGAGGCGGGCGTCGGTAAAACCGAGATCGCGAATGTGCTCGCAGCGCAGCTTGGCCGGCCGTTGGTGCGGCTGCAGTGCTACGAAGGCCTCGATGTTTCATCGGCCGTGTACGAGTGGAATTACAGCCGCCAGCTTCTTCACATCCGAGCGGCCGAAGCGGCGGGCGGGCACACTTCGGTTGAAGCTCTGGAGCGTGATCTCTACACGGAAGCCTACCTCCTCAAGCGGCCGCTGCTGCAAGCGTTGGAGCTCTCGAAATCCGGGCAATCTCCGGTGCTGTTGATCGATGAACTCGATCGCGCCGACGAACCATTCGAAGCGTTCCTGCTCGAACTGCTCGCCGATTATCAGGTGACGATCCCCGAGCTTGGCACCATCAAAGCCACCACGCCGCCGATCACGATCCTCACCTCCAACCGCACGCGCGAAGTGCACGACGCCGTTCGCCGCCGCTGTTTCTACCACTGGGTCGATTACCCATCGGTCGAACGTGAGCGCGCGATTCTGGCTCTCAAGGCGCCGAACGCTGGCCGCGAATTGACCGATCAAGTCGTCGCCTTCGTCAACGCGCTGCGGCAGATGGATCTCTACAAGAACCCCGGCGTGTCGGAGACACTCGAATGGGCGCAGGCTTTGACCCAACTCAACTGCGTGGCGCTCGATCCGGCCGAGGTTGATCGCACGCTTGGCACACTGCTGAAGTATCAGGATGACATTGCGCGTATTGGAGGTAGTGAGGCGGCGCGCATTCTCGAGCAGGTGAAATCCGAGGCTCGCCGCCAGCAATTTGAGGCGGAGGAGCGGTGAGTACCCCCGACACTGCCGCCAACGACAACGTGCCAGCGCCCGCACACCGTCCGGTGCGGCTCGACCCGAACCTGATCGCGGCCGACGTCGATGGCGGCCGCATCGCCGAGAACATTTTATTCTTCGCCCGGTTGCTGCGTGCGTCTGGTTTGCCGGTCGGGCCGGACAAGGTGCTGCTCGGGATCGAAGCCGTGATTGCCGCCGGCATCCGCGATCAGCGCACCCTGTACTGGACGTTGCATGCGGTGTTCGTCAATCGCCGTGCCGAGCGCGAGATTTTCAACCAGGCCTTCGTGATGTTCTGGCGCGACCCGGGCTTCATCAATCAGATGTTGTCGCTGATGGTGCGCGGCTTACGGGCCGAGCAGGCACCCGACGACAAGGCGTTGTCGCGGCGCTTGTCGGAGACGCTGTTCAAGCACGCCGATCGTCCAGCGCCGCAAGAGGACGACCAACTCGAGATCGATGCCGAAGGTACGTTCTCCAATCGCGAGTTGCTGCAGGCCAAAGATTTCGAGCAGATGAGCACGGAGGAACTGATCCGTGCGCGGGCCAGCATCCGGCGCATGACGTTGCCGTTCGAGGAAATTCGAACGCGGCGTTTCGTTTCGGCTCGCAAAGGCCAACGCATCGATCTGCGGCGCATCCTCCGGGAGAGCGCTTCGAAGGGCTCCGATCATCTGCAACTGCACTACAAGTCGCGCGTTGAACGCCGTCCGCCGCTGGTGGTGCTGTGCGATATCTCCGGCAGCATGGATGCCTACGCGCGCACCCTGCTGCATTTCCTGCATGCACTGACCAACGATCGCGACCGGGTATTTTCGTTCCTGTTTGGCACCCATCTGACGCACGTGACGCGTAGCTTGAAATCGCGCGATCCCGATGTGGCAATCGCCAAGGTTGGCGGCGACGTCACCGATTGGTCGGGCGGTACGCGAATTGGTGCTGCCATCGAGGAGTTCAACCGGCATTGGGCCAGACGGGTGCTTGGGCAGAACGCCACCGTGCTGCTGATCACCGACGGTCTCGACAGGGAAGGGGGGCAAGGACTGGAACTCGCTGCGCGCCGCCTCAAGGCCAGTTGCCGCCGTCTTATTTGGCTCAACCCGCTGATGCGCTATGATCGCTATCAGCCGCTCGCTGCTGGAGCCGAGGCGTTGAGCCGCCACGTCACCGAAATGCGATCGTGCCATAACTTGAAGAGCCTCGAGGATCTGGCGCAAGCGCTGCGCGGCCCTCCCCTAGAGCTGACAGGACGTCGCGCGTGAAGTTTGCAACCTATCCGATCGCAGAGGCCACCGGTGCCGTACTGGCGCACACCGTGCACCTATCGTCTGGCGTGCTGAAGAAGGGTCGTATGCTGACGGATACTGATGTTGCGTCGCTGAAGGCTGACAACATCGTGACGGTGATGGCCGCCCGCCTCGATGCCGGCGACATTGCGGAGGACGAAGCCGCGCGGCGGATCGGCGAGGCCATTTGCGGCGCGCACATTGCAACGACCACCGCCTTTACCGGGCGCACAAACCTGAAGGCGATCGCGGCCGGTGTCGCCGTGATCGATCGCGAACGGTTGATCGAACTCAATAGCCTCGACGAAGGGCTGACGATTGCAACCGTGCCGCCGTTCGACACGGTGCGTACAGGCCAGCTTGTCGCGACCGTGAAAATCATCCCGTTTGCATTGTCGCGCGCGGTCGTTGAAGCAGCCGAGATATTGTTGCGCCAGTCTCGGTACCTGGTCGAGGTCGCGCCGTTTGGTGTCCACAATGCTGGGCTCATTCTTACGCGCGTGAAGGGCATGAAGGAGGCCCTGCTCACCAAGCGCACCAGCGTCATCCGCGATCGGCTCGAAGGCATGGGCGCCACGCTCGCGGCAGCAGAAGTCGTCGCGCATGACACGATCGCCGTTCGCAAGGCGATTGAGCGTCATGCGGCTGCCGGTTATGATCCGATCCTGGTGTTCGGCGCGTCGGCAATCGTTGATCGCGGCGACGTTATTCCGCAGGCGATTATCGACGCCGGTGGCGAAGTCATCCACCTCGGTATGCCGGTCGATCCGGGCAATCTATTGCTCGTCGGCCGGCTTGGTCAAACGGATGTGATCGGGGTGCCGAGTTGCGCGTCGTCGCCTAAGCTCAACGGCTTCGATTGGGTGCTGGCGCGGAGACTTGCGGGGCTTGCGCTCGGCCGCGCCGAGATCATCGCGATGGCGCCCGGCGGGTTGTTGACGGAAATTCCGACCCGGCCGCAACCACGCGGCGGGTAGGTGAATCTTCAAAGGAGGAAACGAAAAAATGGCCAGCAATAAACTAGCGGTGATAACGGGCGGCGCGAGCGGCCTTGGTGAAGCAACTGCGCGCCGGTTTCTGGCGGACGGCTACGATATCGCGCTGCTCGATGTGAACACCAGCCGTGGCGAAGAGCTCGCCGCCAGTTTATCGACGGGTGGGAAAATCGCGCGGTTCTTCCACTGCGATGTCTCCGATCAGGCCAAGGTCGACGCTGTTGCAGCCGAGGTCGAGAAGGCGATGGGGGTGGCGGAAATCCTGGTCACCTGCGCCGGACTGATCCCCAACACCGAGTCGGTGATGGAGATGGACATGGCGGCGCACGATCGCATGTGGGCGGTCAACTATCACGGCACCGTACATGCGGCGCGCTCGTTCGGCCGGCAAATGATCCCCCTCAAACGCGGCTCGATCGTCACCATCGGCTCGATCAACAGTGTACTGCCATTGCCGCTTCCAGCGTATAATCCGGGCAAGGCCGCCGTCGAGCGGCTGACGCAATTGCTGTGCGTCGAACTCGGCCGCCACAACATTCGCGTCAACTCGATCGCCCCGACCTACGTGATGACACCGCCGTTGAAGGCCAAGGTCGCGGCTGGCGAGCGTGACATGAATAAGATCATTAGTGTGCACGCCTTGCCGGCGTTGCCCGAACCATCTGACATCGCCAACGCGATTGCATTTCTGTGCTCCGATCAAGCGCGCTGCATCACCGGGATTTTGTTGCCGGTGGATTCAGGTTGGCTATCGGCGGTGAGCTACCGGTCGTATGCGGGCGGCGTGCCGTGGACGGAGTAAGGCGGCGGGTGGTTTAAGCTCACCCCTACTTCGGCAACACCGAGGCTTCGGCTTTTGGCCGCTTGGGCATCGCGGTGTCGGAGAAGCTGTTGAACACCAGGTCGGGCGAGGCGGTGTTGTGTTGCGAGGGCGAGAGGCGCCCCGCCCAGATGTCGGTGGCGGTCGCCTTGTCGAACTTCATGATGTTGTCCTCGCGCCAGCCCTTCGCGCTTTTTTCGCGGACGGCAATGCGCGACACGTCGTTATTGAACTCGGTCACATACATCGACCGCATCATCGCGAACGGGCGGCCTGAGATCGGCTTGTCGAATGCCACGTCGAGGGCCAAACGGTTCTGATCGGCCTTGGCGATCTTCACTGTCGCCGAGCCGCCCTTCTCAAAGGTCAGCGTGAAGGTACGCGATTTGGGGTCGAACACGACTTCCTTGAAACGCACGATTGGTCGGCCATCTTCCTCGACCGGGCCGATCAGGAACGATGATCCGTAGGAGGTCGAGCGCATGCCGGCGGGTGTCAACGGGCGCGGGCGCCAATAGCCGTCTTGCGGATAGAGGACGAGAACTTCCTCGGCGCCGTCATTGCGCAGCATCCAGATTTGAATGAGATGCAAGCCGGTTTCGACGCGATCGCCGATGCGAACGGGAACGGTTGCTGGACGCCAGAATGTTGGGAACGAATAGCCGACAACCCAGAGTTCGATGTCTTCATAGAAGGTGGTGCGGCGGGGAGGACTTGGCGCCTTGAATGATGGATCAGCCGACATATCGCAGGCGGTCCAATCGGCCTCGAACCCGTCGCGGGCGAGCATGCCGGCGTAGACCGGGTGGGCCGCTTCGACGCGAAAACTGCGAACCTTGTCGTTCGACATCGCGAGCGCGACGTTGTCTTTCTCCGCACACAACACCGGTTCACTCTTGTTGACCACATCAACGGCGAGGCCGTCGAGCGACGCCGAACGGGCGGCAAGCGGCGTCACGGCAAGTAGAGCTGCAAGCAGGAGTGTCGTTAGACGCATGGGAGGCCTTCGGCGCTTTGAGTTGGAAACACGACGGGACTATACGAGATGGTGAAGTCAAACAGCCGGCGAGATGTAGCATGAGCGTGACCGGGAACGGACCTGCTGCAACCTTGCGGCTAGCTGATGGCAGACGCGTTGGCTATCGGATTTATGGGGCGGCCGATGGTGCGCCAGTGCTCGCGCTGCACGGCACGCCCGGTGCGCATTCGAAATTCGCGATGGCCGGCGTTGCGGCCTCGACGCTAGGCCTACGGCTGATCGCCATCGATCGCTGGGGATATGGCGCAACCGATGCGCCGGCAAACCCAAGCCTTGCGGGCTTTGGTCGAGATATGGCGTTAGTGGCCGATGCATTGGCGGTGGAGAAATTCTCAGTCATCGGGATTTCAGGCGGTGGCCCTTATGCGGCAGCCGTTGCGGCGATCCTGCCAGGACGGGTGACCGCCGCGGCTCTGGTGTCGCCGGTGGGGCCAATCGTCGGGTTGGCGCGCCGGCCGCGTTTGAGTGCGCTGCACTACGTTTCGTTTCGAGTTTTGCCGCGAATTCCAGGTGCGATCGACCTGGCGTTCAAAGCATTCCGGCAGGTGGCACTGCGAGCACCGGCCAGTTCCGCGCGAATAGCTGCTGGCCGAGCGCTGTCGTCCGATCGGGAGATCATGTCCGATCGCGCTTTAGCGGCGGACTTGGGGGCGTGCTTTGCGACGGGATTGGCGACGGGCACGCGAGGGCCGGCAATTGATATGCAACTATTCAGCCGGGCTTGGAATGTCGACTTGCGTGAAGTCGCCTGTTCGGCGCGCGTTTGGATTGGCGACGAGGATCGCAACGTGCCGATAGCCGCCGCTATCGCCTTGGCAGGCGGCATCACAGGAGCGGAGCTCACGCAACTAGGCCCGCACGGCCATTATTGGATCGCGCGCAATTTTCCCGATGTATTGCAATGGCTTGCTGAACGCTAGCGCTAATTTACGCCGGCGCGCGCCAACCAATCGATGCGAACCAGTCGCGTAGCGACGACTGAAGGCTCGTCGACCTTGGCGCGGCGACGACGATGGATCTATTCGGAGCAGCGGAGGTCCAATTCGACTTGGTCGCCGTGATCGCGGGCGCGTGCTGGACCGGAATGTCTTCCGGGCGATCGTCAGGCGTCGCCATTGCGAACCCGGCGGCCCGGGCCGCGTTGGAAAGGTTGTCGAATCCGATCGTACGATTCCGGCTCATGGCCTACATCCCAAGTCGCTGCGACGATGACGCGAAACAAAACAAGCAGCGTTAACTCTAACATCGATCTCACTAACGCGGCATAAATGTCTCACGTCAACCATGTTTTGACAACGCATTTTCATCGTATTTGTTCAATTTATTTCATGCTGCGGATCAATGAATTCGTGCTGCTTCGCAGCAATTTGCGCGGCGGCTGCAAGCTAAAGTTATCCACGGTTTCAGTTGTTGTGGTATACTTCGCGAAAACTGTTGGTTTTCCGGCATTCGGCGATTATAAGAAGATGTAATTTTTATTCGATCAATAATTCTAAGTATTACTTGTTGACACCGCGACGATCATCAGGCATAACTACTATACAATGCGAAAACTGTGTCAATGACTTGCGGCGCAGATGCCCGCGCACCTCGTTGCAATCTTTCGCGGCCTTAAAGACGCGTTCCCAAAAACGCGTTCCCAAAAACGCGTTCCTCATGACGCGTTCCTCATGACGCGCCTCTAAAAACGCGTCGCTAGTAACGCGCTCCCCAAAAAAGCAATCGAAGTACAGGAGGCTGTTCTTGAACAGACAGTCCAACGGACCATTTGCGCCGCCGCGCGACTGGGACGCCCTTCAGCATGCCTACGAAGCGCATACGGGCGACCTCGAAGATCTAGCCGGCGCAAGCAGCATCACACTCATCACGTTGAACAAGTATGCCAAAGCCCGGAAGTGGGTTCGCTCAATTCAGGTTGAGCTGCCGGTGCCGGTGGAGCGTGAGAAGCCAAAGCCAAAGTCGCTTCCGGAAAAAGTAGCGGCAGGAAAAGCGGCAAAGCCGAAACAGCCTCGCGGCTCGAAAGCGGCGACCGGGCACAGTGAAGAAAAGCCAAACACACCCAACGTCGCCCCGCCAAAGGGGGCGGCCGCGATCAAAATCACCAGCGCAACGCGCGCCGAAATCATCGGGCGTCTTTACGCGGCGATATTTAGAAAAGTCGAACAACTGGAGATTTGCATGTCGACTGATGAACCGGTGGCCCCCACCGACCATGAGCGCGAAACCCGCATCATCGGCACGCTTCTTCGCAACGTGGAGTTGGTAGATGATGTCAATCGGCCAGCTTCAAGCGGCAAACCAAACGCCGATACTCCCAAGTCCGTCGGCACTGCCGCGGATCGCCGGGTCGACACGGAGCATCTTCGCCGCGAGCTTGCGGCAAGAATTAAGCGACTGCGCGAACGCCAGCCAGGCTGACGCGCTCGTCGACGATGTCGTGGCCGATTGGCCGCACGAACATCTCGAGTCCACGCTCGCTGACTGGCAGCTGTGGGGGCGCGATGATCAACTGCCGCCATCGCTTTCGGGCGAGGGCTGGCGAAGCTGGCTGGTGTTGGGCGGCCGAGGTGCTGGCAAAACGCGAGCCGGCGCCGAATGGGTGCGAGCGATGGCGCTCGGCCACGATTACGCGACCGATCAACCGGCGCGGCGTATCGCGCTGATCGCCGAGACCTATCACGATGTCCGAAGCGTCATGGTCGAGGGCATTTCGGGTTTGCTATCGGTCCATGAATCGCAAGACCGGCCTACGTTCGAGCCATCGAAGAACCAATTGACATGGCCGAATGGATCAATCGCACAGCTCTTTTCGGGCGATGATCCTGATGGCCTGCGCGGTCCGCAGTTCGATGCGGCGTGGTGTGATGAGCTGGCCAAGTGGCGGCGGGGAGACGCGACATGGGACATGCTGCAATTTGCGCTGCGGCTCGGTTCCAGGCCTCGGCAATTGGTTACAACGACACCGCGCAATTGTCCGCTGCTGACCCGCATCATGAGTGATCCGATGACAATCACGACGCGGTCGGCGACGTCAGCGAACGCGGCCAACCTCGCGCCATCGTTCGTCGCCGAGATGCAGCGCCGGTACGCTGGCACGGCGCTCGGCCGCCAGGAACTCGATGGCGAGATCATCACCGAGATCGCCGGCGCGTTGTGGCGGCAAGATTGGATCGACCGGATGCGCATCGATGCCGTGCCGGATCTGGTGCGTATCGTCGTCGCGCTCGACCCGCCGGTGACTTCGACCAAATCATCCGACGCCTGCGGCATCGTTATTGCGGGGTTGGGCGAGGATGGCCACGGCAAGTGCTGGCCGATCGCACCATTCAGGGCTTTGAACCGCACATTTGGGCGCGCGCGACGATCGCCGCCTATCACGATTACAAGGCCGATCGCATCGTCGCCGAAGCCAACCAGGGCGGCGATATGGTGGTGTCGGTACTGCGCCAGGTCGATGCCACGGTGCCGATCACCAAGGTGCATGCGACGCGCGGCAAGTGGCTGCGGGCTGAACCGGTCGCCGCTCTCTATGCGGAAGGCCGGGTCGCCCACGCCGGCGTGTTCAAGGAGCTAGAGGAGCAGATGTGCTCGTTCGGCGGCGGTGGGTTTTCGGGCCGCAGTCCGGACCGGCTCGACGCGCTGGTATGGGCATTGACAGCGTTGATGCTCGATCGGCCAGCACGGCCGAGTGTGCGGATGCTGTGATGTCGCGATAACGGAATTTTCGGTTGAGCAATGGGGTTCCGCGCGAAACGCGCCGGGCCCCATTTTCATGAGGTAATCCATGCAAGTTGAACAGCTCGGCTCCGTGCGGCTGGGACGGATGAGACGTGTGCTGAATGCGGCGCTTGGAAGGCCGGGCGCTCCACCCAATGCCAAATCGAGCATGACCGGCTCACTGATCGCCATCGATGGAAATCGTCAGCCGCAATGGGCGCCGCGCGACTACGCGACCTTCGCGCGTGAAGGCATGATGCAAAACCCGGTCGCCTATCGTTCGGTGCGGATGATCGCTGAAGCGTGCGCCTCGGTGCCGCTGTTACTCTACGATCGCAACCTCGAGATCGAGGAGCACCCGCTGCTCGAGTTGCTGGCGAGCCCGGCTCCGGCGCAAACCAGCGTCGATCTGTTGGAGGCGCTATTCAGCCAACTGCTGGTGTCGGGTAACGCCTTCATCGAGGCGGTGGCGGCGGCCGACCAGATCCGCGAGCTTTATATTCTGCGATCCGACCGTATGCAGATCATCTCCGGTGCGAACGGCTGGGGCGACGGCTATAATTATACCGCTGGTGGACAGTCGGTTGCGATCGAGGGCGAAGCGATCGCCGGCATCCCGCGCATTCTGCATATGCGCTTCTATCATCCGTTGAATGATCATTATGGATTGTCGCCGATCGAGGCGGCGGCGACATCGATCGACATTCACAACGAGGCCTCACGCTGGAACAAGGCGCTGCTCGACAACTCGGCCAGGCCGTCGGGTGCACTGGTGTACGGTGCCTCCGAGAGTATGTCGCCGGCGCAATTCGAGCGGCTCAAACGCGAGCTGGAGGACAGCTTCCAGGGCGCGCGCAATGCCGGTCGTCCGCTGCTGCTTGAAGGCGGGCTCGACTGGAAGGCGATGAGCCTCAGCCCGCGCGACATGGATTTCATATCGCTGAAACAGATGGCCGCGCGCGAGATCGCGCTGGCGCTGGGTGTGCCGCCGCTGCTGCTCGGATTACCT
>JANLPY010000457.1:0-28714 GCA_031367505.1 Hyphomicrobiaceae bacterium
CGCCGAACGCACCCGAGCCTCTTTGCGCATTGGCCACTATGCCATGGCAACGGCCGAACATCGGGAGCCGTGTGAATCGAGAGGTTCACGCACGGTTCTAGGAGCGCCTGGGGGTGAAAGTCCCCTGGGCGACTCGACAACCTCGACCGAAATCGGTCTGAGGTCAATGAGGGCGGCGGCGCTCGATGATCACCCAACACCGACTGTACTCATCCTAAATTCGCGCCGATGCGATTGCTGTGCAGCAAAGTTGAGGCTGTGACCTTGCGAATGGCGCACACAAAAAACACACGCCGTCTGATCATCCGTGACTGACTTGTGGCGCTATTGGCCCATGACGCAGGCGGGCCAGATATTGATGGCCGGTGCACACCGAAAGCTGACGATTCGGTGGAATCGTCGACACTCTATCGAATACGTTTCGCAAACCCCTCCGCGAACGGATTGGCAATACGCAAGCCTGCAACCTCCCGGCCGTCTTGCAGATCTTCCGACACGAACAGGCGGCAGTCGGCTTGCATCGCGGCGGCGAGCATCAGGCAGTCCCACCAGCCGTAGCCTGTCTCGTCTTCGACGGCGAACGCGCGTTCGGTGGTCTTTGCATCCAACGGCGCGATGGCCCACGGTGCGAGCGTCCGGATATAGGCTCGCGCTGCATTGACCGGCATCAGGCGGCGGCGCTGGACGAGCACCCGATAGGTTTCATTTAGGCTTTGCGGGCTTAGCGTGAGTGAACGGCTGGCGATCGTCGTCTTCAGCAAATCCACTGAGATCTGCCGTTTTATCTGATCGGCCGGATCGAGGGCGTAGATCAGAATGTTGGTGTCGACGAAGACCCGGCCTGTCATAGCGTTCATCCCGTGTGCCGAGGTCGGCGCCGATACCGGCGAAGCCTGCGCCGCCCAGGAACTGTTCGAGTATCGCCAACTGATCCTTACCCCGGCCCATGCGGTCCTCGAGCGTCTCCGCGACGAACGCGGACATGCTGAGATTGGCCTTGGCGGACTCAATCCGCAGCCAATCAGCGATCTCCTCGCGCAACGTAATTGTTACGTTTTTCATGACACAAAAATAGTGTAACACGAATTACGTGTCAATCCTTGCCTTTTTTCGCTGCTAGCCACTTTTTGAGGTTCTCGGCGATGGCATTTTGCGCTTTCGACGCGCGATCGCCGGAGGGAGGTTTCGCGAGTTTCGGTGGAGCAGAATCCGGGCAGCCGGCCACGTTTCACTTAGCCGCCCGATCCCAAGGATCGACGATACTCACCCCTAGCCCGACGAAATCTCCCGTGTTGCGGGTCGCGAGGCGCAGACCACGCTCCAACGCCGAAGCTGCAATGAGGGCGTCGGCGAGGTGCAGTATGCGGCCATTGGCTTGCGCGTCCGCACGTAATTGACCGGCTCGGCGGGCGATCACCCGGTCGAGATCGATCACCGCATCGTCGAAGGTGGCGAGAAAGTTTTCGACGGCGGCGGCAAGCGCGGTGCGGCGCTGAGCGAGCGGCAGTCGGCAGATGCCATAGTGCAGTTCGTGAACCGTGACGACGGAAATGAAGGCGGTGTCGAGACCGGTCAGAAAGCGAAGTACGTTCGGGTCCGGCACCCGCCTGGTGGTCTCGGAGATGACATTGGTGTCGAGCAGGACGGTCATGGCTTGTCGCGAGCGGCAACAGCGACCGGCTCGAATGGGTCATCGCGGGGCGGGTCGCGGCGGTCTGCCGGTTGCAGTTCGTCGGCGTCCTTGGCGGCGCGCGGCATGTTGTCGATGAGCCAAACGCCGAGCGGACGAGGCGCGGCGTTAACCTTGTCCCACATTTCTTCAGGCACCAAGACGTAGCGTCTTTGGGTGCCGATGCGTTGCGGGCCCTCTGTGCTGGCGAGCCGCAGGATTTCCGACAACCGGGCCTTGGCGTCGGCGATGGTCCAAGTGTGGGGCATGGGTGGCGACCTATACTTTGCGAGCGCTATAATATTCTTGACTAGTCTAGACTAGTCTATATCTCGCAAAGGTGCAATACGCGACGTTTATACAACGTTGATACACCGTTTCCGTCTCAATCGTCGTCAGGTCGCTTGCGGCCGGCCAGCCACTTCTTGAGGTTCTCGGCGATGGCGTTGTGCGCTTTCGCGGCGCGATCGCCGGCGGGATGTTTTGCCGGTTTTGGAGGAGCTGAGGGGAGCACTGGCTTGGTCTTGGCCGGTTCACGCTCGTCGGCTGATTGCGTCAGCCGTGCCACGTCGGTTTGGAACCGTGCCGCATTGCCTTTTGCTAGCCAGCCCGCACTTGTGGCCAGCGCATCCAACATGACGTCGACCCACTCGGCCTCCGATTTCGCGAAATCGCTGAGTACGTAGTGCGTCACCGCATCTTTCGATCCGGGATGACCGATGCCAATCCGAACCCGCGTGTATTCATTGCCGATGTGGGCGGTGGTCGAGCGAAGTCCGTTGTGCCCAGCGTTGCCGCCGCCGACTTTCACTTTCAAACGACCGGCATCGATGTCGAGTTCGTCATGGAACAGAACGATATCGGCAATGTCGATCTTGAGGAACCGGGCGGCTTCACCTACAGAGCGTCCGCTGTCGTTCATGAAGGTTTCGGGTTTCAGCAATAACACGCGGCAGCCGTCGATCTCGCCTTCGGTGGCGTGCCCACCGAACTTGCGGCGCCACGCAGGAAAGCGATAACGGCCGGCAATGCGCTCGACCGCCATGAACCCGATGTTGTGCCGATTGCCAGCGTATTGCGATCCGGGATTGCCGAGGCCGACGAACAATTTCATGGGGCCAGCCCTTCAAAGGCGGCATTTGCATGCGCTAAAAAGAGAAGCCGGCACGCGATCTGGAACGCGCGCCGGCATTGTTGGTCGACTTACTTCTTGGCGGCAGGCTTCGCTGCGGCCTTGGCGGCAGGAGCGGCAGTCGCGCCCTTGGCTGGAGCAGCACCTGGCTTGGCGGCGGGCGCCGCGCCCTTGGCATCGGCGGCTGGAGCAGCAGCTGCGGCAGCGGTTGGCGCGACCTCCACTTCACCCTTGGCCGAGGCACCGGCAACGGTCGCAACCGTGAAGTCGCGGTTGGTAATCGTCGGACGCACGTTCGGCGGCATGGTCACCGACGAAATGTGGATCGACTTGCCGATCTCGAGGCCTTCGAGATTGAACTCGAACGCCGCCGGGATGTGGTCGGCCGGGCAGATCACTTCGACATCGTGACGCACGACGTTGAGCACGCCACCACGCTTCAAGCCGGGCGACAGCAATTCGTTGATGAACTTCACCGGCACCTTGACGCGGATCATGCCATCGGCGGCAACGCGCTGGAAGTCGACGTGAACTGGGCGATCCTTAACCGGATCTACCTGCACGTCGCGTGGCAGCACCTTGAGCTTGCGACCATCAATGTCGATCGAAAAGACCGACGACAGAAACTTGCCCTTGGTCACGATCTTCCACAACTCGTTCTCATCGAGCGAAATTGTCTCGGGATCTTTCTTGTCGCCGTAGATGACGGCTGGAATTTTTCCTTCACGACGCACTGCCCGAGCGGCTCCCTTGCCGGCCCGTGGACGCGCCGTGGCTTTCATTTCGATCATGTCAGCCATGACTATCTCCAATAGAAAATGGGCCGCAAGCCGGCCCGTGCCTAGTACGCCCAGCCTCCAGGGTGCCGCAGCGGTCTCTCGCATTCTTGCATGAGATATCCGGTGTATACTGGGGCATCGGCGCAGATGCAATGTTAGAAGTGTAAACGTGAATTCGGTTCACGAGCGCAGTTGGACCGCCGCTCGATCCAATCCGAGGACGATGAGACCGGCGACCAGGCCCCAAAACGCCGCGCCAACGCCGAGCAGTGTGACACCGGATGCGGTTACCGCGAACGTGAATACGGCCGCAAACCGGTTTTTCTCATCGTGCAACGCTTGACCGAGCGCACCGGTCAGCGAGCCGATCAAACCCAAACCTGCGATGGCCTTGATCAATACAACCGGGAACGCCGCAAACAGCGCGACGATCGACGCGCCGCATGCGGCAACGCCCGCATAGACGAATGCGTAAGCGACGCCGGTCAACCAACGTTTATGCGGATCGGGGTGCGCATCGGGACCGGTGCAGATCGCAGCCGTGATCGCCGCGAGATTGACGGTATGCCCGCCGATCGCTGCCGCCATTACGGAGGCGAGGCCGGTCACGGCGAGGCACGATGCCATCGGCACCGGGTATCCTGCGGCGCGCAACACCGCTGCACCCGGCAAGTTCTGTGATGCCATTGTCACCAGATAGAGCGGTAACCCTAGGCCGATCAAGATGGCCGGATCGAACGCCGGTTCGATCAAGACGACGCTCGATAACTCGAGTTGGGGCCAGCCCTTGGCGAACGCGTCACTCCAGACCGCCATGCCGACCGCGGCTGAGACTACCACCAGCATGGCACTTGCCGGGTTGAAAAGGCGTTGACATCTGGCAGGGCTCCGGTGACAGTAGGCCTTGCGCCGCAGCCGTAGGTTGGGGTAGCGGGCCACTTGGACAGCGTAACCCAACAGTCCTCGGGTGGTCGAAGATGTTGGGTTACGGCTGAAGCGGCCTAACCCAACCTACGGCTCCTCCCGAGCCCTTTCCTCGCCGGGTGAGGCACCCGCAGCGCAACATCGGCACGTAACGATCCCGGATAGCCGGCCACGGGCCGGCTTCCGGGAACGCGGTTGAGATGGCAAACTTATCCACGGTCCACTCCAACATGCGATACTCCACTGGTCGGACATCAGAGCCCGGGAGCATAGACGTGTGCTGGCGGTTATGTGATGTCGAACGCGGCCAGCCGTCCGTGAGGATCGCAGGCCGTGCTGGAGTGGGCCAACCCACTTTCGGATGAGCGATGACGGGGCTGGGCCTAAGCTCCCTGTGTGCACCCTGCGGGTTAGCGATCATGTACGCTGGCTCTGTTCCGCTTCGGATGGGCGGGACGTGCGGGCCACAACACGTCATCGCAGCGGGACGCGGATGCGAGTGCGAGGGCAACCCTTGCGCAAGCGTCCGGATATCGGGGCTCGAAATCCCGATAGGCGATGAGCCCATCCCCACAAATATACTAGGCGGCTGATCGCCGTCCCGCTTCCCGGGACTTTTGTCTCCGGGTTCGAATGAACGGACGCACACCCCGGAGCGCGCCGCGTTGCCGGCAGCAATCTGTTACAAAATCGCGATCGGCGACGTTTCCCGTCAGGCCGCCGTCAATTTCTTCACCAGCGCCGAGATTTTGTGGCGGATCGCATGAAAGCCTTTGGAGCCCTCGGATGTCATCCAATTCATTTGCAGCGATCGCCGCTGACCATCGAACGGGTGATGGCCGTGCCAGGAATTATCGGAGCGCTTGAACACCAGCAGCGAGCCATTGTCGGGTGGAACTTCGGCCACGTAATTGTCGACGTCGTGGCCGTTCTTCAGCAACCGTAACTTACCGCCTGCATGCTGCCAATTCTCGTTCAAATAGAGCAGGACGGTGATGATCTTGTCCTTGGAATCAGTGTGGATCTGCCCGTCCTTGGCACGGGTGTAGCCGCGCAGCGAATACATCTTTGGGCGGCCAGCCAGCGTGACCTGGAATTTCTCCGAGATCAGCGCCTCAAAAGCCGGGCTATCCAACTCGTCGATGACTTCCTTGATCGCGGTGCCGGCCGCAAGGCTCTCGACTGGGTACGACCCGCCTTTTTCAATCTTCGGATAGTTCGCGTTGATGCTGGCGACGCTGTCGGCGCGCAAGAAAGCTGGGATGATCGTGTAGTTATAGGGCTGCGTCTCTACACGTGCAGTGCGCAGCTTATCGAGTTCCAGATGGGCCATGCGAACCTTGTTTCCGTTCAAGCTTTTGAGGTGCGGGTCAAGAGCCCACGCCGGTTCAGCCACCGTCGTTCGACTTCAGCGGCTATTTGGCCGGCGCTGTCCAAGGGTTGGTACACCCAACGATCCAACGATGTCACCTGTTCTGGCACTGGCCGCGTTGCGCCTTGGCGACGCAGCGTCTCATGGAAGCGGGTGAATTTGGCGCTGCCGCCGGTTGGCTCGAATACATAAACCGGCTGGCCTGTTGCGCACGCTTCACCGGTCATATTTACGCTGTCGGCGGTCACGACGAACATATCGGCGTGAGCGAGAAAATCTGGATACGGATTGGGTCCCAGCCCGTCCCATAGGATACGCGGACGATCAGCCGTTGCTTGGTCGGCCGCCCGGATCAATCGTTGATGCGATCGCCTGGACGGGGTGATCATGAAGCTCGCGCCAAGCGCCCCGAGGCTTGCCAATGATGCTTGCAGACGATCGTCGTCGGCGTCGGTGAACCGGTAAATTCGATTTTTGCCGCCAAGGATCACCGCAACGCGCGGCGAGGGCAGTGCTGCGATCTCAGCCGGGCAATTGGCGCGCAGGCGGCTAAGCATATCCCGTGAATAGCTGTGCGGGGCGGTCGAGGTCGTGATAACATTGGAGCCACGACGGCGATCGTGTTCCGGTACCCAGATCAGGTCTGCGGTGCCGGCGCCGGTTTTCGGATCCTGCAGCACGACGCAGTAAGTTTGCGAGCCAGCCTGGCGGCGGATCGCCCGTATATAGGGCACACTGGCGCGACCGGTCGAAATGCAAACCGCCGGCCATGGCGGTGCGAACTGGGCGCTATCTGGATGGCCGATGCGTTCCTTCGGGCCTGGTGGTCCCCAGGGCGCCGCGAACCGCCAGACGCCCGACGGAGAGACGTGTTTCATTTGCACTTCAAGACCGAGCGCCTTTGCTAGGCCAAGCGCCTGGACATCCATACCGGCCTTGCCGTCGGTGATGATCCAGGCGGGTTGTCCGGCCAGCGGTCGTTCGATACTGGCGTGCGTGTCGGTCGAATGCAGCATGCGATCCTTTTGCCTTCCCGCTTCGGCAATGTCGATGGTGCGTGCCGCCGCAGCGTTGATAACTTTAGGACAGTTGTCAGCGCATTCGCTTTTCGTTTATTGCGTAACATCAGTCGCGGGATGGCTCCGCCTCGGTCATTAGGAGAACTTCGATGCGCGTCCGTCTCGATCCGCTCGATTGGCGAATTTTGAAAGAGCTGCAAGCGGACGGCCGCATCACCAATATCGCGCTAAGTCAGCGGATCGGCCTGTCTGCGCCGCCGTGTTTGCGCCGTGTCCGCGCCCTGGAGGACGCCGGCTACGTTCGAGGCTACACCGCGTTGATGGATGAAAAATTGCTGGGCTTCGAGCTAACCGCATTCGCGATGGTCGGCCTGCACGCTCAGGCGGAGCCAGATCTTCGCGCGTTCGAAAACCGCGTACTGGGTTGGCCGCTCGTGCGCGAATGCTACATGATGTCAGGCGAGACGGACTATATCTTGCGCTGCGTCGCGCCAGACTTGGGGACGTTCCAGGATTTCGTGATCAAGGATTTGACGGCCGCACCCAACGTCGCAAGCGTCAAGACATCGTTGGCGATCAGGCGCGCCAAGCTTGAACCTGGCGTGCCGATCGTAGTGCCGCGATCTTAAGGCTGGCAGCAGATATTTGGTGCTACTTCCACTCGATTTTGATAATCTCGTAGGACTTGGAACCCTTCGGCGTCGTCACTTCGGCGGTCTCGCCCTTGGCCTTGCCGATCAACGCGCGTGCGATCGGCGACGCAATCGACACCTTGCCGTCGCGCACGTTGGCTTCCAACTCGCCGACGATCTTGTACTTCACCTTCTCGTCGGTATCGTCGTCGTGAAGGTGCACGGTTGCGCCAAACTTGACCGTGGTGCCCGACATTTTGGCAGGATCGATCACGTCGGCACGCGATAGCTTGTCCTCGAAGTCGGACACGCGGGCCTCGTTCAAGCCTTGCTGTTCCTTGGCTGCATGGTACTCGGCGTTTTCCGATAGATCGCCGTGCGCGCGCGCCTCCGCAATGGCCGCAATGATGCGCGGACGCTCCTCGGATTTGAGGCGCTGCAACTCGGCTATGAGCTTTTCATGGCCCTCAGCCGTCATCGGCACCTTTTCCATCGCCATGGCAACGATCTCCTCAGTCTCTCCGGTCACGGCCGGCGTCAGTTGATAGTCTCACGTAATTATCGAGGTTTGACCAGACCCAACGGTTGGCCTGATTGCGGCCAAGCCGTTTGTGCACTGCTTAAATCTAGGCGGCCGGTGATCGCGGTGCCAGATAACTCTGCAGTGGTGCGACACTCAAGGTTCCAGCGCGCAACGAGGCAATCGCCTTGGATACAGCGAGTGCGCCGGACAGAGTCGTAAAGCACGGAATGTGATTGAGCAAGGCGGTACGGCGAATGTCGCGGCTATCGGCGAGTGCCGTTGCGCCCTCGGTGGTGTTGAAAACCAGCGCAACATCGCCGTTCTTCATCAAGTCGACGATGTGCGGGCGACCCTCCAGAACCTTGTTCACCGAATCGCATGGAATCCCGTAGGCGTCGAAATGGCGCTTCGTGCCTCGGGTGGCGACGATTCGGAAACCAAGGTCCGCGAGCTCCCGAACAGGGCCCAGGATCTGATCTTTGTCGGCATCGCGCACGGACACAAAAACAGTGCCGCTGGTCGGTAGCGCCGATCCGGCTCCCATCTGGCTTTTGGCGAAGGCAATCGCGTAGTCGCGGTCCAGCCCCATCACTTCGCCGGTGGATCGCATCTCCGGTCCAAGGACGGGATCGACGCCGGAAAAACGGGCAAACGGAAACACCGCTTCTTTGACCGCGATATGCTTGTATTTCGTCGGCTTCAAACCAAACGATTTCAGTGGCTTGCCGGCCATTATTTCAGCCGCGATTCCAGCGACGGGATGACCGATGACTTTGGCGACGAACGGCACAGTACGCGAGGCGCGCGGGTTGACCTCGAGAATGTAAATCTGACGATCCTTGATCGCATATTGCACGTTCATGAGGCCAACGACTTTCAGCGCGATCGCAAGATCACGCGTTTGTTTCTCCAACCTGACGATCGTCGCAGTGTCGAGTGAGTGCGGGGGCAACGAGCAGGCACTATCGCCAGAGTGAATGCCGGCCTCCTCGATATGTTCCATGACGCCGGCAATGAAGGTGTCGCGGCCATCACATAGGCAATCGACGTCCACCTCGATCGCGTCGGTCAGGAACCGGTCGATCAACAGGGGCCTGCTTGCTGAAACGATCAACTCCGACGGACGATCGAGAGTGGCGGAAAGCTTCGCGACGTAGCGGTCGACCTCGGTGCCATCGTGCACGATTTCCATGCCACGACCGCCGAGCACATAAGATGGGCGGATGACGATTGGATAGCCGATGCGGTCGGCGATCGCGCGGGCTTCTTGCGGGCTGTTGGCGATGCCGCTGTCCGGTTGCAATAGTCCAAGATCTTCAATCAACGCTTTGAAGCGCTTGCGGTCCTCTGCGAGGTCTATCGCGTCCGGCTGAGTGCCGAGAATCGGAATGCCGGCCTCTTCGAGGGCGCTGGCAAGCTTGAGTGGGGTCTGCCCGCCGAACTGCACGATCACACCTTTGAGCTTGCCCGACTGCTGCTCGGTGCGGATGATCTCCAATACATCTTCGGCTGTTAGCGGCTCGAAATACAGCCGGTCCGACGTGTCGTAATCGGTCGAGACCGTTTCCGGATTGCAGTTGACCATGATGGTCTCGTAGCCAGCCTTGGTCAGCGCGAAACATGCGTGGCAGCAGCAGTAATCGAACTCGATGCCCTGGCCGATGCGGTTCGGACCACCACCGAGAATAATGATCTTTTCCTTGTCGGTTGGCCGGGCTTCGCAGATCGGCTCGCCAACCAATCCACGCTCATAGGTCGAATACATATACGGCGTCGGGCTGGCGAATTCGGCAGCGCACGTGTCGATGCGCTTGTAGACCGGCAAGACCTTCAACGCATGACGCTTTGCCCGCACGTCGGCTTCCGTCGTCTTGGCAAGTTTGGCGAGCCGCGCATCGGCAAATCCCATGGCCTTGAGACTGCGGAATTGATCGGCTGTTTTTGGCAGACCGTGCGCGATAACACGGGCTTCCTGATCGATGATGCCCTTCAGCTGTGCGATGAACCACGGATCGTACTTGCACATGGCGTGCACCTGATCGACATCGACGCCAAGCCGTAAGGCCTGCGCGACGGCAAGTAGCCGGTCGGGCGTCGGGCGACCGAGTGCTGCACGAATGACATTCTTGTCGTCGCCTTGGCCCAAGCCCTCCAGAACAATGTCGTCGAGGCCCGACAATCCTGTTTCCAGTGAGCGCAATGCCTTTTGCAGGCTCTCGGCAAAGGTTCGGCCGATCGCCATCGCTTCGCCCACCGATTTCATCGAGGTGGTCAGCGTTTGGTCGGCGCCGGGAAATTTTTCGAAGGCAAAGCGCGGGATCTTGGTCACGACATAGTCGATCGTCGGCTCGAACGCTGCCGGTGTTGCGCCGCCGGTGATGTCGTTTTGGATCTCGTCGAGGGTGTAGCCAACGGCGAGCTTGGCCGCGACCTTGGCGATTGGGAAGCCAGTCGCTTTCGATGCCAGCGCCGAGGAACGCGAAACGCGCGGGTTCATTTCGATGACGACGAGGCGGCCATCAGCGGGATTGACCGCAAACTGCACGTTGGAGCCGCCGGTCTCGACGCCGATCTCGCGCAACACCGCGATCGAGGCATCGCGCATCATCTGGTATTCTTTATCCGTCAAGGTGAGTGCTGGCGCGACGGTGATCGAGTCGCCCGTGTGCACGCCCATCGGATCGAGATTTTCAATCGAGCAGATGATGATGCAGTTGTCCTTTTTATCGCGGACAACCTCCATCTCGTACTCCTTCCACCCCAGCACGCTCTCCTCGACCAGCACTTGAGAGGTTGGCGACGCGTCGAGCCCGCGCTCGATGATCTCGAAAAATTCGGTGCGGTTGTAGGCGATGCCACCGCCGGTCCCGCCCATCGTGAAGGACGGCCGGATAATCGCTGGTAGACCGATGGCATCGAGCGCTTCGGCGGCCTCCTGACGCGAGTGCGCCATTCGCGACTTTGGCGTTGCCAAGCCGATCTTTTCCATGCAGTCGCGGAACAACAGGCGATCTTCGGCCTTGTGGATCGCGTCGGCCTTGGCGCCGATCATCTCGACGTTGAATTCCTTGAGAACACCCATCTTTTCGAGTGCCAGCGCCGTATTGAGCGCAGTCTGCCCGCCCATCGTCGGCAGTAATGCGCCGGGGCGTTCCTTAGCAATGATCATCGCCACGATTTCCGGCGTGATCGGCTCGATATAGGTCGCATCGGCCAATTCCGGATCGGTCATGATCGTCGCCGGATTGGAGTTGACGAGGATGATGCGATAGCCCTCCTCGCGCAGCGCCTTGCAGGCTTGCGTTCCGGAGTAATCGAACTCGCACGCCTGGCCGATGACAATCGGGCCCGCGCCGATGATGAGGATCGACTTGATGTCTGTACGTTTTGGCATGTGCCGCTTATTAGTGCAGCGCAGCACAGTTGACTAGTCTCGCCGTCAATGTTGTCCAAGATCGCTTTTTTTGCCGGCGATTTGCCGCGAGGGCGGCGGCTGTTCGTGGCACAGTTTGCGATCAATCGGCTTGAAGCTTCGCTCCAGTGCTGCGAATCGAAAATTGCCGTTGTTCATGGGCGCGAGGAAGACGGTCTCCGCAATTACGCTACCTGATGCGCTCCCCGGTGATGCCACTGCGATGCCGGTGAAGTCCTGGATTACAACCGTTTGACCTGCGCGAAGGGCTGCGATGCTCTTGTAAACGCGAAGCACTTCGGCGCGATAGGTGCGCGTCTCGGGCAAGACGGCTGGGCCCGGCAATTTCGATTTGATCGTCGTACTCTGATCGGTAGCCTCAAATTTCAACGCCAAAACCTCGGTTGCGGCCGCCTGAAGTTTGCAGGTGTGCGCAATCGTCATGACTTTGCGCGGTGGTTGGGCTGACGCAGTGTTTGATACAAAAAGAGCGAGAAGAGTGAATGCGCCGAGTGCCTTGCTATATCGAGCCATGGCATTGTCCTTCCTGAAATCCAGCGGACGCGAGCTGGCTTCAGGTTAGGACGAGGGCTTTTTTCTTGGCTGTGAGCTATCTCACGCCACCGGGCAATCAGGGTAGTGGCTTCGCCTTGAACTGCGCGCGCATGCTCTCGCACGGATCATCGCGCTGGGCCGGTGCCGCGAAGGCGACGTAATCGGCGGCGGGTTGGCCAGCCGGGTCACGCGGGCTGTACGCGGCAGGATCGCTTTTGCCGTCCTCGGTCTCGACGAAGGCAACGGCGATGACTTTGCGATCGGGCGCACGTTGTTTCAGATAATACGGGATGCCGCGATCGGTGCGGATATGACCGTTGCCGGCGAAGATTATTGCGCGACCATACGCTTTCGCTGATTTCATCGCCACATCCGCCATAAACGCGTCCCTGTAGCGTTGGGCAATACCCATGTTGCCGAACGCTGATTTCGGCATCAGCCCGCAATGGCCTTCTTCAAGTTCAGTGAGAAGCGCGTCGATCAGCGAGGGATGTAGCGGATGCTCAAGTTTGAATTCCAAAACGTGTGCCGGTGGAACAGCTGCCAAGCCAGTCCTTGCTACATTTCGGACGATATCGGTTGTCAGTCCAGCTGCGATCAACACACGGTTGGTTCGTAGGATTTGGTCAAACATCGGTGCGAAGATCTTTTCAGACCCCCAGCCCGATTTCGTCCAATGAAGCGCAGTCAAAAGATCCTTCGCTGTTCCACAATTGTGGTGCTGAGGAGTGCAGAGAGTGTAGTTGTCAAGAACGTCCTGAAACGATGTGTCGACATGCTCTAGCACAACAGCACCGTCGTCCGCGCAGCCTAAGCGCCAGTCGAGGTGCTGCTCTTGATCCGAAGTCGCCTGTTTTGCGACCAACTCCCCTCGCATCCGGTGATGATCGGCATTGTCATGCACCTCGCCAAGCAGCGTGATAGTGCCGCACGGAAACAGCTTCGGGATCATCGCTGCATCACCAAGGTCCGTGACGAACCCAGTCTGGGTGTCGAATATCTTACCCACCAGCGGATGCGGCGTCTGCGCGGCGGCAGGCAGCGATACGAGCAGCAGACAACTCGCAAATGCCGCCATGATCGGGTTTGTCAGCTTCATCGCGCTACCTTCGTTGTGACGACCGTTACACCCAACCCTCCCACGCGTCCCCGGATATTTTTCGCGCGACAGCGCGACAAATATCCGGGGTCCTTACCTCTCGCGTGATCGCACGAGCTTGCCCAATCCAGGCCGGGAAAGTTGCCGGATAAGCCCGCCCGCGACTCCGTGTTCAACCGAACCACCTTCGCGGGCTTTCCGGGAACGCGTGGGTAGAGAGAGCAGTGCCAATCAGCCATTGTTTCTGATCAGGCTTTCGTCTTCTCTGCGAGCCACTTCTCCAGCGCCTCGATCATGCCGTCGATGGGGCGATAACCGTTGGTGACCAGGCCGTAGTCGTCGCCGCCGGTGCCAGCTACAAGGCAGGGGAACCCCTCGACGCCCATGTCCTTGGCCAGTAGAAAATCGCGGAACGTTTCGTTGCGGATGTCGGCTGAGAGGAATGTCGCCAGGAACGTTTCGCGATCAACCCCGCACTCGCCCGCGATGTCGGCCAGCACGTCGCCCGATGTTGTGTCGCGGTTGTGGCCATAGAACGCCGTTGAAATTGCGCCCTTGAAGTGAAGTGCTTTGTCAGGCGCGAGGGTCCGCATCGCAACGATCGCCCGGCAGGCGAGCTCGGTGTCGTAGATGAAGCCTTCGCGCTTGAAGAATTCATGATCGAACGGTTGGCCAGTTGCCGCGTTCACCCGCGTCCAGGCGCTGGAGATGTAGTCTTTATCGGACTGCGCCATCGGCTTGGTATTGCCCGCGCGCAAGCCGCCAACGATTATTTTAACGGGTAACCGCTCACCGAAGTGATGGGCCAAGCCCTCGATTACCGGCGCGAAGCCATAGCACCACGAACACATCGGATCGGCGATGTAGAGGAGATGAGGAGTGGGAGCGGTCATATCGATTACCTGTCAAATGGGCCGTCGGGAAGGCTCTAGCATCTACAGCATTGAGCACGACGCCCGTATTGGCTACAACCCGCCCAACTCCGCGAATTTCAATGATCACTTATGAGGCGCCACAATGGCTGCAGCCCACCAGTACGTCTACCACATGCACAAGCTGTCGAAGGCCTATCCGGGCGGCAAGCAGGTGCTGAAGGATATCTCGCTGTCATTCCTGCCGGGCGCCAAGATCGGCGTCGTCGGCCTGAACGGCGCGGGTAAGTCGACGCTGCTCAAGATCATGGCCGGCACGGTCGATGATTTCCTTGGTGAAGCATCTGCTGCCGAAGGCATTCGGGTCGGCTACCTCGCGCAAGAGCCGCAACTCGACAACGACAAGGACGTGCTCGGCAACGCCATGGAAGGCGTCGCGGAAAAGAAGGCGCTGCTCGATCGCTATAACGAGATCGCGGCCAACTACACCGACGAGACCGCCGACGAGATGGCCAAGCTGCAGGACGAGATCGACGCACATAACTTGTGGGATCTCGATGCCCAGGTCGAACAAGCCCTCGATGCGCTGCGTTGCCCGCCGGGCGATTCAGGCGTGACGAACTTGTCTGGCGGTGAAAAGCGCCGCGTAGCCTTATGCAAGCTGCTGCTGTCGAAGCCCGACATTCTCCTGCTCGACGAGCCGACCAACCATCTCGATGCCGAAAGCGTCGCCTGGCTCGAAACGTACCTCAAGGACTACACCGGTTGCGTGATCCTAGTAACCCACGATCGCTACTTTCTCGACAACATCACCGAGTGGACGCTCGAACTCGATCGCGGCCACGGCGTGCCCTACAAGGGCAATTACTCGACATGGCTCGAACAGAAGGCCAAGCGTCTCGAAGTCGAAAAGGGCCAGGAGGAGGGCAAGAGCCGCGCGCTCAAGCGCGAGCTGGAATGGATCAGATCGAGCCCGAAGGCACGGCAGGCCAAGTCCAAGGCGCGTATCCAATCTTACGAGAAGCTCGCCGAGGAGGCTGGTCGCGAGGAAGTTGGCACCACGTCGTTCCAGATCGCGCCGGGACCGCGTCTCGGCGGCATGGTGATCGAGGCCGAAGGGCTATCGAAGGCGTTCGGCGATCGCCTGCTGATCGACGGCTTGAGCTTCAAGCTGCCACCGGGCGGCATTGTCGGCGTGATCGGCCCGAACGGCGCTGGTAAGACGACACTGTTCAAAATGCTGACGGGTGCCGACAAGCCCGATGCCGGCAGCATCAAGGTTGGCCCGTCGGTGAAGATTGGCTACGTCGATCAGAGCCGCGATCATCTCGATGGCAACAAGACCGTTTGGCAGGAAATCTCCGACGGCAACGACATCATCAAGATTGGCGAAAAGAAGGAAGTGCCGAGCCGCGCCTATTGCGGCTGGTTCAACTTCAAGGGCGCCGATCAGCAAAAGAAGGTCGGCTTGCTCTCGGGCGGCGAGCGCAACCGCGTGCATCTGGCAAAGATGTTGAAGTCGGGCGGCAACCTGCTGCTGCTCGACGAACCGACCAACGATCTCGACACTGAGACTTTGTCGGCTTTGGAGTCGGCGTTGGAAGATTTCCCCGGCTGCGCCGTGGTCATCTCGCATGATCGCTTCTTCCTCGATCGGTTAGCCACCCACATTCTCGCGTTCGAAGGCGACAGCCACGTCGAATGGTTCGAGGGCAACTTCGCCGACTACGAAGAAGACAAGAAACGTCGCCTGGGCGACGCCGCAATCGAACCGCACCGGATCAAGTTCAAGAAGTTCACGCGGTAGGGGTAGCTTCAAGCGATAGTGGGGAATCGATTGGATTACAGGGACTTGGGGCTAATCCGGTGGTGTGAAAGGGTGTCTTTGGAGGCCGTTGCCATGCAAGACGTTTCGGTATCCTACGCCAAGGAGCACTTAGAGGAGCTCGTGCTGCGCGCAGCGCGGGGCGAGGACGTGCGTATCGTCGTGCCCGATATTGGAACTGCAAAGCTGCATGTGCTGCCAAATGTGGGATCGGTTGTTGAACGCAAGCCGGGGCGCTGGGCGGGCCGGTTCACTGTTCCAGCCCGATTGTTCGAGCCATTGAACGACGACGAACTCGGTTGGCTGTCGGGCGAGCAATCGCCGTGAGCCTATTGCTTGATACCCACGTGTTCTTTTGGTGGATCACCGATGATTCTCATCAGTCGGAAGGGGCTATCCTGGCGGATTTCGCAGGTAGTGCATTTGGAGTTTTATAAATGGGCGACAACAATGCACCGACTCTATCGTTGAGTACCAAGCAGTTGATCTGGGGCTCGGCTTTGGATGAAGAGGCTTTTTTCAACTGGCTGAAAGATATTGACGCTGTGGAAGATGTTCACGGCAAAGGGCAAACATTATTCGTTAAATTGAAAACGAATCGACCAGATGATCAAAGCCTGCGTGAGCTTCTTGCTCTTTTTACGCGGTACGATGTTCAAGTTGGATTGCCTCAACTCGCGCAATTCCTGACCACGGAAAATGAATGCTGGTTTAAAGATCCTGAGAAATATTGGCATTCGAAAGTATTTCCCTAACACCTCAGGAGATAGGGAGTTCCTCACAGCATTTTCGGCGACACAATCCCGAGACCAGTCGTGACGGGCGTTGCCACGAGTTCGGCGGCGACTATCGCAGCTGGGAAGATCAGATGCGTCACTTCGGCCGCAACTGGCGTTGCATCACGTTTTCCAATCGCGGCTTCCCGCGTTCCGACGCGCCAGCGGACGATGTTTCCTACGGCCAAGACATGGCCAATCACGATGCCATCGCCGTGCTCGACCATCTGAAAATCGCCAAGGCGCACGTGGTCGGCCTCAGCATGGGCGGCTACACAGCTCTGATGCTGGCAACGAAGTTCCCAAGCCGCGTGATCTCGTGCGTGGCGGCCGGTGCAGGCTCGGGCGCGCTGAAAGCTGGCGCACAGCAGTTCATCGCCGACGCTGTCGCCTCTGCCGCGCTGATGGATAGCAAAGGCGTGATCGACGCGGTGGCTATGGGGCTCTCTGCCACACGCGTGCAATTGCAGAACAAGGACCCGCGCGGCTGGCAGCAGTTCGTCGCAAATCTGGGTGAGCATCCAGCACACGCCGCCGCAAAAACGCTGCGGCAGATACAGGCGAAGCGCGCCTCCCTCTATGATTTGGAGGCCGAGTTAAAGGCGGTAGTTGCGCCGACGCTGCTGCTGGTTGGCGACGAAGACGAGCCCTGCCTCGATGTGAATTTGTGGATGAAGCGGCTGATGCCAACATCACGGTTGGGTATTCTGCCGGCTGCCGGCCATGCGATCAATCTCGAAGAGCCGGCGCTGTTCAACCAGCTGATCGAAACCTTCCTCTGCCAGGTCGATCGCGGCACCTGGGCACCGCGCGACCGCCGAGCAGCACCCGGCCAAGTGGGCGGATCGTTAGGTATGAAGCGAGGGTGAGTGGGGGGAGAGCGTGGGATGGGGGGTGTGGTGATGGGGTCGGACAGCCGGTTTGCGGCATTCGTCAGCGCCTACACCGGCGCGAGTAATGGAGAGGGAGCCGACATCGACCGGCGGCTAGGCGCGGCCCTACTTTGCATTCAGCCCCATGGCAGAGGCACCCCAGAAAGCCGACGACGGGCGCCCGACGCGATGGGCGCGATTTAGACATTCGCTTCCGACTTATTCAGGCGATGGAATTGGAGATAGTTGGTGCTGACATCCTTACTCGCACCCCACCGCATTGTGAGGGGATTTAGGGCAACGCCAGTTCGTTCCACGAGACTGAAACCATGACGGCGAAGGCCATGTTCGAGCTCGGTTGGTTTAACAAACTTGCGCCAATCGTGCGTGCCCCGCGGCAACCAGCGAAGCACATATTCGGCACCCACAATGGCCTTGGCATATGATCGTATTGAGCGATTGATTGTCCCGATCAACAGAATACCACCGGGTGCCACGAGGCGCCCAAGCGACTCAAGAAATGCGGGTACGTCAGAAACATGCTCGACGACTTCGAGCGACATCACCACATCGAAGCCACGCGCCTGATCGGCACAGTCCTCGGGTAGAGCATGCCGATATTTTGCGGGCGCGCCGGTCATGTGCGCATGTCGTTCAGCGACTGCTACGTTTCGCTCGGCTGCGTCGATGCCTAGCATCGTGGCTCCCAATTTTGACAATGGTTCCGCCACGAGACCGGCACCACAACCAACATCGATGATCTTCAATCCTGCCAATGGATTTGGCACATCAGGGTTGCGCTCAAACAAGACTGACAGCCGTTCTGAGATGTGCGCTACTCGCACACTGTTGACGGCGTGGACAGTTTTGAACGCACCGTCAGGCTTCCACCACTCTTCGGCTAGGGCACTGAAACGCGCGATCTCCTGGGGATCGGCGGTGCCCGTTTGCGCCGGAGATGTTTTTGTACGTCTTTTCGCAACATGACTATTATCCAATTCGTTTAAGCAGCCTGACTACCAATGGTTCTGGCGACGGTTCCAGCCGTAAAGAAGATCGGCAAAGCGATCGTATGCGAAACGAGAGACTGAGCGGATAACTGGCAGACCTATCAGGCGAGCGAGCCATGCGTCCCCTGGCGTGCGCCGCCAGACTTCGATGGCGCAATCGGAGCCAACAAAAAGCCTTCCATCGGCGTCGACGCCATGGAGGCGACGACGGACTTCTTCAATTCCTGCACCGAAACGCGCGAGCGCATCCGGTTCTAAATTGATGTCGCGGAACTCGATTGCGCCAGCACGGGCTGCAGCCACGAGGCGATTGCGCTGCCAGTCGATACCGCGACTGCAAACGGGGCATTTGGTATTGTACCAGACGGTCAGTTTGGACTGCATCGGCTCACAACTCCCGAGGCCGAAGACTAACGAAACGGCATCTTGGCTTTAATATATAATCAAATAGTTATATAGGCAAGCATGATTGCGCTTAGGATGAAATCAGCGTAAACGGGGAGCAAACGGAGCGCTCATGTCGGTGGACAAGGTATTCGAAGCATTGGCATCGGCTCCCCGCCGACGTGTTCTCGCGTACCTATCGAAGACCGACATGACAGCAGGAGAAATTGCGCAGCGATTTTCCGGAATGATGACGCAACCTGCTATTTCAAAGCATCTCTCCGTGTTGGAGAACGCTGGGCTCGTCTGGCGGGAGAAACGAGGCCAGAACGTACACTACGGGCTCAAAGAGGACGCGCTAGCCGGCTCACTGGTCCATTTCCTCGCTGAGGTGTGTCCGCGATCGCGCCCCTTCCGCAAAGATAGCGCCGAGGCTGCCAAGCGCAAAGGTGCCCCCAAGAACGAGGACTAGCGCGGGCTGATCTGGAGTGCCACGACACAACTTTGAGACGTCTCAGAAAGGCTCGCTGGCCGTTGGCGTCGTATGACCGATCCGGGTCACTCTCTGCCGTACATGATGGCTCCGCCATGGCAGAGGCACCCCAGAAAGCCGACGACGGGCACCCGACGTGAGAGGCCAATAGGGTGCATGGCCTCAATGATTTTGCCTTTGCCTCGCTTCCACTCCTGAGTATTATTGAATTGTGACTGTCGAGGAGACTGCCGATGCCCCGTTACCGCAACTCGCTTCCCCAGTTGTCCGGTGACATCTTCTTGACCGACGCAGGCGTCGAGACTGACCTCATGTTCAATCACGGGATCGAGATCCGCGAGTTCGCTGCGCATACATTGCTGCCCATACCGAAGAGCCGAGAAGCGTTGTCACGTTACTTCGAAGGTTTTCTCGCGCTGGCCAATCAGCAGAACACCGGCTTCATTCTCGACACCGTCACGTGGAAGGCGCACCGGCACTGGGCAGAGAAACTCGGCGCAACTGATGACGAGCTAAAAGCAGCGAACGAAGAAAACGTTCGCTTCATCGCCGAGTTGCGCGCGCGCTTCTCAGGTAATGTCAAATCGATCGTTCTCAACGCCGTCATGGGGCCTCGCGGTGACGCGTATAGACAAGAGGCAGTTATCACAATGGACAATGCCGAGCAGTACTTCGCGCAACAACTCGGGTGGCTGGCCGCGACTGAGATCGACATGGTCACGGCGCTCACCTTCAACCAAGCTGGTGAGGCTGCGGGGCTGGCACGAGCGGCAAGCAAAGTCGGCTTGCCCGCCGTCATCTCTTTCACTGTCGAGACGAACGGCGCATTGCCCAGCGGCCAGAGCCTAGCGGACGCCATAACCGAGGTTGATACTGCCACTGGCCAATATCCAGCTTACTACATGGTCAATTGCGCACATCCTGATCACTTCGGTGACACTCTGCTGGATGCGCCATGGGCGCGACGCATCCGAGGTATTCGCGCTAACGCCTCACGTCGAAGCCACGCCGACCTGGATGCGGCGCCAGAGCTCGACGCGGGCAATCCTCATGAGCTTGCTCAGCAATACCGCGCGCTCTCCAATCGCATGCCCTGGATGAATGTATTCGGCGGATGCTGTGGCTCCGACCTCCGCCATGTGACCGAAATTGCTCGCGCGCTCGAAGGGCTGTCAACGCCGGAGGAAGTTTGCAGCACTTTGCCAGAGCAATAATGCAGCACTGATACAAGCAAGAAGGCCCCCGATCGGGGGCCTTCTTGCTTGTCGCGTTTTAGTCCTGAGAGATGCCGACGAGCACGGCTGCGAGCGCGGCTATGGAGCGTCTGAAGACGTGGATCGACAACGGACAACACAATCGCGAGGTCGTGTTTTACCTGCGGTTCGCCACAGGTACCGATCCTGCATTGGTTCGCACGGTCGCAAAGAACGCATTAGCCACGAAGGACGACATTGCAGCTCTGTATGTCATTGCAGCAATCATTGCACGCGACGACCTTCACAATGCGGCGTCGCTGGATGCCGCGTTCATTCCATGTCTCAATCTTCTCACCGAGAAGCATGACGCCCGTTGGGTCGACCAAGCGTGGTTCCAACCGACTGCGAAGACGTTCTTCGCGTCGCTCTCCCCTGCACTTCACGGATTATGCGGAGGTGCGCTGGTCGGTTACGTGGGTTTATTTCCCACCGACAGTAATAGAACTGACACGGCCCCGGATTACGGGGTTTTGGCTGGGGCAGTCGAACTAGGTGTGGTGTTGACGGACATCGAAATGTTGCCATAGCCGAAATACACCAGCGTGCCAAAAATTCCCACGAAGACGACGGCCGTCGTCAGCGCATTCACTACTCGGTTGCCGAAGAAAAGGAAGTTGCCGATGAGGTCGATGACGAACACGACAATCGCGGCGAGCAGGACGGGCTCAAACCACAAGTATTTTGCGGGTAAGAACATTGTTTGCGCTCCCGGATGATGACACACGTCACGCTCGTCTCCGCCGATTGCCACCGGCGTGACCGATGGAAGAGCCATCATCTTTCCAACCGGCGGTCATGCGTTGGTCGGCCACTATGCCGATGCGATGGGCGAGATCACGTCGTTCCTGCAGGCAGTGCCGCAGGGGCACCCGCAGCGCTGAGCCATCACGCGGTTTTGGGCTACTTTGCCGATCAGCTCGTATCCTTCAAAAAGAGCTTTCACGCAATCGTTAGAGCGGTGTTCCACTCATTCCAGAACACACCCACAATCGCAAATGCGGTCTTGCTGATCCCGTTTCTGTGGTACGAGACGCGGGTCCCGTATGTCCTGGGATTGTCGTCACTGACGCGATCGGTTGCTTGACATTGCTAAGCCAAAGGCTGGCGTTACCACTCCATGGGGTTTGAATGACCGACACATCACTGCCGTCGCTTAAAGCGAGCCGGGAGAACGTGGCACAGACCTCAAGCGGCTACCTGATGCTCTTGATTCTTCTGGGCGTGCCGGCTGCGGCTGACGCCCAGGATGTGATAGGGATCAGCCGTTGGTGTGATCCTCGTGCAGCTTCATGTAATCGTTCGCCAGACGACAGCACCGGAACTGATTGTGCGGAAACATTACAGGACTGTGACAGCCTCCACCCGGCTTGAGTGGGTATTCCACCAGATGCAGCATCGATCCGAGAGGTATATCGAACGACATTGGGGGCTGCTGGATCGTCAAGCGCGCTCGGCGCGTTTCTCGATCCAGAACGAGGCAAGGCTGCACGCCCAAAGCAACGCCATGCCGAGGAGAACCCACTTGAAATCCGAGTTGATGACAAAGTTCACATAGGCCATCCAGCCTATTGACGCGGCTCCGCCGATCAGCGCGCCAATGGCGGCAGCCCAGTGGTGTGCGCGAAACGATGTGGCGGCGAGCGCGAAGGTGAGCACTCCGGTTGCCAGCACGTATCCGCCCATCACCTGGAACACATGACCAAGCCACTCCTCGAGGCGTGGCCTGACGGCATCGAATTGTGCCGCTGGTAGCGCCATGTAGCGCACGTCCTCAGGCAGCAGTGGTGGACGCACAAGAATGAAATATAAACCCGCAACCACGAGGGTCGCCCCCGCCGCTCCCAGCAGGATCGACGAGAGCGGCCAGGATCGGGTTATTGTCATGCTCATGATGCAGGTCCATCCAATTGTTCGCCGGCCATTCTGAGCGCGAGAGTTCGTGTCGGGCCGCATCGCCTGTGGGATTCGCGCGCCGAACCGCAGCGCTGTTGCGGCGGGGCAGTAAGGGCGCCGCCGCCGATTTGCCAGAACAAGTCGGTCAGTCGCCGAACACGCGGCCAGCGAGGTTGTAGCAGTGGGCTATGATTGCACCGGCGATGCCGCCGGCCGCAAACGCGGTCAATCCGCCGATCAAAAGCGATTGCACCGAGCCGATCGGCAGTGTCGTGAACAAGCCGATAAATGCATGACTGATCGCGAAGGGAGACCCGACCAACACGCCAACCCAGCACAGCACGAAAAGTATCAGCGTCGAGAACGCGCCTGTCGACGCGCTGCGAAGATATCCAAGTGCCGTCGGGGAGGACGTAAGAGTTGAACTGGCCATTTTAGTCTCCTGTCAGAGTTGTTGAAACGGACCGATGCCGGTCCTAGTTGCCTCGTTGAATTCATGGCCGCGATGCGGGAATTCGGGAGATACACCGCCCAGTGTGGATGGCGCGGCCATTGGCTGCCGCGCCATTCGTTCGTCGCGTTCAAGCTGCCGCGTGGACATGGTCCGCTGGTAGCGTCGGCATTTCCTTCACGTCCCGGTACAGATCGAGACTGACCGGCTTCATGGTTTCGAGGATCGTCTTCGCGCGCGCGAGTTCCTCGACGGGGCCGTGCGCCACGATCACGAAACCATCGGCCTTCAGGGCTTGCTCGTACTCGATCACGCTGTCCTTGGGGATGCCAAGGCTGAACAGTGCCGCTCCGAGCACGCTCAGACCGCCGACGACAACCGCTCCCTCGACTGCCGCGAACACCATGGCCGCGAGATGCCCGAGCACCATGACGGGACCCACCATCGGAACCGTCATGAGTATGCCGCCGAAGAACAGGCCCCAGAGGCCACCCCACATGGCACCGTTCTGGCCCCAGAATTTGACGCGATCACCGGTATTGTAGAACCCAATTACCTTCTCTTCGGTGTGATAGCCTTTGCCGATAATGCTGAAGTGCTTCATGTCCAGCCCGCCGCCCGTGAGTTTGCGAATGGCGGCCTCAGCTCCAATGTGATCGGCGAAAATGGCGACGACGGCGTGGTTTTTGGTCATGGTATGGTCCTTCTCGGGTTGAGTTCAGGCGTTCGTCCGGCCTGCTGCGGCAGAAAGGGGGTGGCCTCCGGCAATCTGCGATCATCACCGTCGACGGCTCGCTCGCCGAGCTTTGGTGTCGCGAGCAGGCCAGGGAGGTCGAGGCTCAACAGGACGCCGCAAACGGTAAGCACGGTCATGAGGACGAATGCGGCATTGGGGAACCACGGCACGTCGAACAAGAAGCCTCCGACCGCCGAACCCACAGTTACGCCAAGGCTCGATGCCGCCGTTTGCATGCCGAGCTGAGCGCCCTGCGCCTTGCCGGCCTTGCTCGAGATCCAGTAGGTCAGAATCGGCGACAGAATACCGGCGCTGGCCGCCACCGCTCCTATCACCACGAGCATCAACGTAAAGCTGGTGGCGCGCGGCACAAGGAACAGTCCAGTGGCCAGGACAGCGAAGGCGGGGGCGATCAACCAGCGTGTCGTCTCTGGTTTCACCCAGGTCGAGAAAACGATCGCCTGCACGACGAACATGACGAGGCTACACTCGGTGAACATCAAGGCGATCTGGTATTGTGTCAGCCCAAGTTCCTGTTTACCGCGCAGCGCCAGGCCAACCTCGAACACCCCGACGCCAGCAGACACGATGAACGCCAGTGTGAGCAACTTCGGGACGAGCCAGGGCACGACCTCGGAAGCAGGCCTGTCATGTTTTGCGGAGGCGGCATCCCGCGTCGATCCTGAAACCGTCATCGCCACAGCCAGCGCCACGAGCAGAGCCAGGACTGCAGTTACCGCCAGTGGGAAGGCCAATGCCCCGGCGTCCGCAGCGATCGGGAGCTCGTTGGCTGCGGCCCGCGAAATGAAAACACCCAGCATGGGCCCAAGCAGAAATCCGCTGATGCCCGCCAGGCTGACGAACGTCAAGCGGCGCGCCCGTGCCTCCTCTGTTGCCGCGAGATCTCCAATCGCTGCTAAGGCCACTGGCGTGACAGCGGCCGCGAACAGGCCACTCAGGAAACGCTCGGCGTAGACCCCAGTCAGGTTCTCGACGAACGCGAACGTCAGCATCGTCGCGCCGAACCCAGTAAGCCCGGTCAGGAGGATGATGCGGCGTCCATACCGGTCGGATAGATAGCCCCACAACGGCGCGAAGAGAAACAGCGCCAATGTATAGAGGGCTGTCAACAGCCCCGTTGCGCGGGATACTTGGGACCCATCCCCAGCCGTGCCGAGCAACCGCTCGATGACATTTGGGAGCAGCGGCAGAATGATGCCGTAACCCATCGACACGGTGAACACCGACAGCATCAGCGCGGCCATTGTGTTCGCCGGTACGCCCGCGGATTTGGAGTGCGTGCTCATGCCGCCATCGTCGCGGGAGCATGAGCGGGAGGGGCAGCGGGCGGGACCGAGGACTCTACTGCAGGCTTTGCGTTGATGCCCGTCAGCTTGGTGCGCTTTAGCATCAGCGCATTGATCGCGACGAGTGCCGAGCTTCCTGACATGGCAATGGCGGCGATGGTTGGGCTAAGCAAAAACGGATACAGCACACCGGCAGCCAGCGGAAAGGCAATCACGTTGTAGCCGACCGCCCAGTAGAGGTTCTGGTGCATTTTGCGGAGCGTCGCGTGCGACAGCTCGATAGCGCCGACCACGTCGAAGGGATCGCTCTTCATCAGCACGATGTCGGCGCTCTCCATCGCGACATCCGTGCCGGCGCCGATAGCAAAACCGACGTCGGCCTGGGTCAATGCTGGAGCGTCGTTGACGCCATCGCCGACCATGCCGACCTTCTTGCCTTGTGCCTGCAGCTCCTTGACCTTGCTCGCCTTGTCGCCGGGCAGCACGTCGGCGAATACGCGGTCGATGCCAAGCCCCTTGGCGATGCGCTCGGCCGTGCCCTGGTTGTCACCGGTCAGCATGATGACCTCGACGCCGCGCGCGCGCAGTGCCTTGATCGCGTCGACCGCGGTCGGCCTCACCGCGTCGGCGATGGCGATCAAACCTAGGAGCTTGCCATCCACAGCGAGGTGCACGACCGTACGACCAGCACCCTGCAGTTCCTGTGATTTCGCGCCGAGTGCGCCGAGATCGATTTTATGCTCGGTCATTAGTCGCTTGTTACCGAGCAGTACCGCTTTGCCGTCAACCTCAGCTAGCGCCCCTTTGCCTTCGAGATTCTGGAAGCCGGTCGCCTTCGGTGTCTTCAGCTTCTCGGCGCGACGCAAAATCGCCTGCGCCAGAGGATGATCCGAGCCGGCGTCCACACTGGCGGCCACAGTGAGAAGCTGATCCTCGTTGGCGCCGTCGGCTGTCACGAGGCCCACGACCTCGGGCTTGCCCATCGTCAACGTGCCTGTCTTGTCGAAGATGATGACGTCGAGCTTGGTTGCGTCTTCCAGCGCCGACGCATTCTTGAATAAAATACCGTTTTTTGCACCGAGCCCGGTGCCGACCATAATCGCCATCGGGGTCGCCAACCCGAGCGCATCGGGACAAGCGATCACGAAGACGGTGATCATGAGACCGAGTGCGAACAACAAGGGCTGGCCGATCACCCAGTACAAGACGACGAAGGTCAGCAGCCCCGTGAGCACCGCAGCCAGGACCAGCCATTGCGCCGCACGATCCGCAAGCAGTTGGGAGGGCGCTTTGGAGTTCTGCGCTTCTTGAACCAGCTTGACGATCTGTGCGAGTGCCGTTCCGGCACCGACCTTGGTCGCTTTGTACTTGAAGGTGCCACTTTTGTTGATGGTCGCGCCGATCACCGTATCACCGGTCTTCTTGTCGACCGGCATCGATTCGCCGGTGAGCATCGACTGGTCAATAGTGGACACGCCCTCGGTGATGCTTCCATCGACCGGAATCTTGTTACCCGGCCGGATCACGATCGTGTCTCCGGCCACGATCTCGGCGGTCGGAACTTCGACCTCCTTGCCATCACGCACGATGTTGGCCGTGGCCGGCGCCAGATCCATGAGGGCACGGATGGATTCAGAGGCTCCGGCGCGAGCGCGCATCTCGAGCCAATGTCCGAGCAGGATGAAGACCAGCAGAAGCGCCGATGCCTCATAGAATTGCTGGCCGCCAAAGAAGAAGGTTGAACCGACGCTGAACAGATACCCTGTCCCGACGCTCAGGACGACGAGCACCGCCATATTGGCAACGCCGTTGCGAAGCGCGCGGTACGTGGCAACGATAAAAGGCCAGACCGGATAGAGAATGGCGCCGCTGGCCAGCACGAACAGGACGAGATCGAGGCGAAGGCCAAATGGCGGAGAGATTTTGATCGCGTCCATGCCCATCGGCGAGAGAAAAAAGATCGGTACCGTGAAGCCGAGCGCGATCAAGAAACGGTTGCGCATGTCGAGAGCCATGCCTTGCATGTCCTGGCCTTCGCCGTGGCCCATTTCATGGGCCATCTCATCGCTCATTTCGCCGCCATGGGCATTGCGATTGGGCGTCGCGCCAGCCAGCTTCTTCGCGGCACCGGTCCCGTCATGACCCGCATGCTCATGAGACGACGCGGGATTGCTCTTGCTAACTGGTGCCGCCAAGTGAGATCTGTCCGGCATCCTATGGTCTTGGCAGACATGTTTGGGCAGAGCTTCGCCCGCACAATGAAAGCCGCAGTCTTTGATCGCGGCCTGCAATGCCGCGAGGTTGGTTGTCTCAGGATCGTACACGACGGTCGTCGAGCCGGAGACCGGATTAACCGATACGCGACCAACACCTGTGAGGAGTTGGAGCCGCTTCTCGATCCCGTTCGCGTCGAGAACAGTGAACAGGCCGCTGACGTCGAGCGTGATCGTTGTCATGGCCGCTTACCTCCACGCCTCGTAATTGTGCTTGCACTGGAAACATCCGATGCGGTCTGTGGGTACTCAGCCGCAGCAGCCGCCCTTGGCTGGCCGGCCCTGCGTCGCGGTAGTCACGTCCACCCCATAGCCCGCGCCTTTTACAGCCGATTTCAGTTGGCCGGGTGAGGTCAGTCGCTCGTCGTATTGCACCGTGGCTTCGCCGGCCGAGAGTGAAATTTTTACGTCGCCGACGCCATGGATTCTCTTCAGCGCGCGTGTGACGCTATTGGTGCAGCCGCCGCATGTCATGCCTGTGACTTTGAACTGCTCGGTTTGCATTGTGTTGCCTCGCTCTGTGGATGAAACGGGGGGAATGGGACGCGCTCCCGAATGGGATAAGGATGCCCCAACAATGGGTGCTGGGCTTTGTTCCGAATCAATCGGAATTGATCCGGCAATGCACAGTCTGCGTTTGTTTCAACAAAGTAGCCGCAGGCTGTAACCGCGCTCCGCCGCAATTCAAATTACACCGTCGCCGCCTCAGTGATTGAATATTCGGCCTGACAGATTGTAGCAGTGGGCAGTGAGCGCGCCGGCTATCCCGCCGCCGATCCATGCCCACAGGCCACCCTCCAAAAGCGCCGCCACAGATCCGGCCGCCTTCATCGTGAACAATCCGATGAAGGCGTGAGAGAGCGACAGCGCCTCAACAGCCGCCGCCGCCCAGCACAGTACGAAAAAGATCAATGTGGCGAACGCGCCTGTTGAGGCGCTGCGGGCAACGCCGAGTGTTGCGCGTGGTGCCGCCAAAGTTAGTCCGGCCATAGTAGTCACCTAAGGTTCGCCAACATGTCTCGAGGGGAATCTTCCGCTCGACCCGATCCCTTGCGCGAGCATATGGTTCCAAGCGTTCGGCGATAGCCTCGGAAACTACTCAGATCGGCAACGGCAGCCTGAGGGGGCAACATACGATATGAGATCGGCCCGATGAACGATTTCAGCAGCCTCAAGAGGCAAAGCGCTGAATCGCCTCGATCCGCTCTTCGATCGATGGATGGGTCGAGAGAATGCCGGCGACGCGCTCGGCGATGGGTGTCTCGATGAAGAACGCCTCCATGCGGGATATCACCTCGACGCGCGGATTCCTGGAGATCTTCTGCAGCGCCCGGATCATCGCATCCGGGTTCTTGGTCAGTTCGACCGAGCCTGCGTCCGCCAGATACTCGCGCGAGCGCGACAGCGCGAACCTGATAATGGTCGACACGCCCCAGGTCAGCAGGATGAT
>JANLPY010000463.1:0-1559 GCA_031367505.1 Hyphomicrobiaceae bacterium
GATACGGCCCACGCTACAGATGAGATTTCGCACATTGGATTCACCATCAAATGGGCGAAGCAAAACGGCAAGGTGGTTTATACCAAACGGGCTTGAGTTGAAATCGCGTCCCCGTCGTTGCCGCTGGTCGCAAACTCGAAAACATTTTCTGAAGATTCTCTGTGGTTGGCAGCTTTGACCCTTCGCTCTTCGGCAATACGGCAATAGTCCGCATTGATTTCGCAGGCGACAAACTGACGTGTAGGAAATGCGTCCTTGTGCCAGCCGACTTGGCTGATACCAGACAATTTTTGACTGCAGCGTGAGAAACGACCGGTAATCAATAAAGTCAATGCAGTCCGGCTTGCCGAACAGATACGCCGCACCGCCAGGTTTGAGCAAACGGGAAAAAGATTTCAGCAGTTCGAGATTAAAATTCTGGATGTCCGCCACGTTGTCCCAATCGTGCGTCGTGACCGCGTAAGGCCCGTCGCAAACGATGAGGTCGACCGATCCTTCGGGCAGCTCGCTCATGAACGATCGCGCATCGGTCTGGTGAATTTTCCCGGCAACTGAATCAAGCTTGCGCATGACGAGTTCGTAGCACACACGCCGGGCGCTTGAAATCATCTTCTTGGGGAACGCGCCGAGTAGCTTCAGAAATTGGATCCGTTCCAGGTCGTCATGGATGTTTCTTCCCCCCATCATGCACTGGTCCTGACTCGATACTCGCGTCGCGATCAAGTCCAAGACGCACCGCGAGGTTAAAGGCGCCCTTGGCGTCCGATACGCGATCCAGTGATCACGGACCGAACCGGCTTCGCTTAGAGTTCAAACTCTGCAGTTCGTTGCGTTTGGTTTGCTGAGCTCGATCGGTGAAGGCTTGCCCAAGAGCTTGAGGTTTGATTTAACCATGCGATTACGAATCCAATGACGCAGATCAAATTCGGAACGGACGGCTGGCGAGCGATCATTGCGGAGGATTTTACCTTCGCGAATCTCGATCGCGTGGCTCAGGCCAGCGCTGACTACTGGAACGCTAACCCCATCTCGGGCTGCGATCCGAAGATCGTCGTCGGATACGACCGTCGATTCCTCTCGGATCAATTTGCCCAGCGCACTTCGGAAATCCTCGCCGCCAATGGATTTCAAGTGATCCTGACCGCCCGTCCCACGCCCACGCCCGCCGTCTCTTACCTGGTGAAGCAGCAGAAGGCCTTGGGCGGAGTGATGATTACCGCCAGCCACAATCCGGCCGCGTTTAACGGCTTCAAGCTCAAGGCGCATTTCGGCGGGTCCGCGGAATCCGCGATGTGTCAGGCCATCGAAGCCCAACTGGATCGGCGGCCCATCCGCGCGATGCCCTTGAGCGATGCCCTGCGCGATCGAACGATATCCGTCCAGGACATCCAGCCCGCCCACTTCAAAGCGATCAAGCGATTGGTGGATTTCCGCCTGATCGGACGATCCAAGCTCCGCTTCGCGCACGACGCGATGTATGGCGTGGGAGCCGGGTGTTTCGAGGAGTTGCTCGCCGGCACCCGCTGTCAGGTCAACACCCTGAACGGGGCCTACAATCC
>JANLPY010000464.1:0-2319 GCA_031367505.1 Hyphomicrobiaceae bacterium
TTTCGTTCTCCATCGGCGCCAGCTTCCGCTGTCCCCCCATCAACGGACAGTACTCGCCCTTGAGTTGCATTGCCACACCTTCGCTCCCATTCGCATAAACGGGCTTCTGGAAACCGCACGCTCACACATCCTCATCCGAGAAGTGCCAGGACTCGTCGCTTCTCCCCGAAGTCCCCATGTGACGATGACTGTCGAGGTGTGTAAGTCGGTAGCCGTTTGATACCCCGTTATCGCTTTGGGCCGAATGCAGGTGCTCGATATGAACGAGAGACCCCGCAGCCAGCACCGACAGCGCTCTTTTGATATTGCTGCGACCCACTCCCGAATAGGCTTCGATCTTGTCATAGCCGATTTGGGCCATGTTCTTCTCCCGGTCGCGCCGCGATGCAAACAGGAAGTACAGCTTCGAAGCGTCCAGCTCGGCTGGCTGCCGGAGCTTGAACTGCTCGAAGGCGGCGATCGACCCATGGCGATACAGGCCTCGCGCCGGAAACTTCGCCCAGCCGCTTTTGGGGTGGTAACTCGCCAGACGATAGCTGCCACGCCCCAACGGCTCGACCTCGATCAACTTATGCGCTTTCAAGACCCCAAGTCCTGCTGACACTTTCGCCCGGCTCAGACCGGTGATCCGCTGAAAGTCGTCATAGGTGAGCTGGGAGATACCGTCATCGTCAATGTGGTGAGCAATGGCGGCCAGGGACATGAGCCCAGCTAGGTCGTTCGCCCCCTTCCGATGCAGCCATCGGAATTCCTTCAGCCCGCCCTTTTCGATCCATCCGTTTGGCAGCTTTGTCCATTTTGGAAGCAGCAGGGTCACCGCGTGTGCTCCCTCACCACGGCCAGCACCACGTAGAGCGCCAACGCACTGACGCACAACGCTCCACCAGCCAAGATCCCCCCAACCTGCTCCATGGAGAGCTTCGTAAATCCCGCAACAACTTCCCCAACCAGCTCCATCTAGTCCGCTCCTAACAATTGTTCGAAGCGTTTTTTTCGCACGATGGCCCGTCTGGTTCTAGAAGCAGTACGGTGCTTTATGCGAGGAATTCTGTAGCATTTTCATTATATTTCAATCGCTTGTAACGATTTCTCCAAGTCCACAAAACATACTTTTTCAGTTCATAAAGGAGCCGTCGTGAACCGAATATCGCGGTTCAGTTGCTGTGTCCCGCAAAAATCACCACAGCCACTGATGAGATGTATCGGCCACAATACCGTTGCAGGCCCTGCAATAGGCAGAGCCTGCAACGATGCCCTATGGCAACGCGCGGTCGAGACGCCGCAAAATACGCACTAGCACCCGGTGGCTCGCAATTGCGATTAGCGTTCCTACCACCAGGGTTCCGCCGTTTACGATGGAAAGAGCAGTATACAGATCAAAGGTCATAACCTTCCCTCTTGTGCGCTTAAGTCATTGGCGCTCTGTGAGGGATATGTGTCACGACATCCGTGGTCTCAGAGAGCCAACGCGGTGAATACACTCTCACTTTCACCCGCTGTCCACACGCTGTCGCAAAATCGGTACGAAATGCCCGTTTTAGGCCTGTGACCACCTTCCATCAGAACCCAAAATGGCCCCTTTAGAATTTCTGCATATCCCATTGAAATAAGAGCGCTTTTTGCAGCTGTGTGGAGAAAGGCAATATCACCACACTTATCTGTTGATCGTTCGGCACTGACTGTTCGTTTTGCATTTTGCACAGATACCTAAAGACTTGATCGCGCTCATGAAATATGACCAATCTCACAAATCGACATGCTGCACGCGTGACAACTTTGTCACGCACCCCCTTGCACTATGAGTTAGCTGTGGGTTACGGTCGCTTGTCACGACATCCGTGGTTTCAGATCTTCCACGGAAAGCCGCCTCAGGTCGCAAGATTTGGGGCGGTTTGCTTTCAATGGCTGACTCATTTACGCGTCATCCTCCGGCACGCGGCCGAGGTCTTTGGCCCGCGCAATATGCACGATGCGCAAGATCTGCAACTCACCAACATCGGCGCGCACGCGATAGAAGATCGTGTAGGGATAGCTCACGAGCGGCAAGCGCCAGGCCTCGAACCCATCGAGCTTGCGGCCGCTGTAGGGCATCCGAACGAGTTGGTCACGGGCGCGGTCATAGGCGCGCGCAACGCTCGCTGCGCCCTGCACACTTCGCCGGTGGAGACCCTCGAGAATGCCGGCGTCGTCTCACGCACCTTCATGCGCGATAGCGCGACAGCACAGCCTCGACTTCGGCGTCGCTCGCGAAGTCGCCGCGATCGGCGGCTTCCACACCCTCGCGCAGCAGTGCGCGCTCGTCGTCGCTGAGGCGATAGG
>JANLPY010000530.1:0-3202 GCA_031367505.1 Hyphomicrobiaceae bacterium
ATTTCTCGATCAATGTGCTCAACCCGTTCGAGTTTCGCTGACGGCGAGATGCCGGCGCGCAGGCTTTTGCGATTCCGTCACTCGTGACTACTACGATCTGCGTACCCGGCTTCACGCTGACTCCGAATAGCCAAGACGAAAGCGGTGTCAATATCCGGAACGTAGAGATATAGCGCGACGTAGCCGTTGGATCGACGGCCGATGACCAGTTCCCGCTTTCGATTGGCGACCGGTCGGCCGATCAAGGGGTTCCGTTGCAACACATCCAGCGCCGCGATGATCTCCTCTATGCGTTGTGCGGCGCCAGTGACCTGATATCTGGCCAGGTGCTCGAAAATTCGCTCAATGTCGTCATTGACAGCGGCGGCAAGTTCTATTCGTGCCACGTCAGCGCGCCAACTTTCGCGCATTCGGGGGTTTTACGTCAGCTCCGGCAACACGAGCTTCCATGTACTTCCGCATATCAGCCCATGGAATCGTTTTCCCGGACGCCACGATTTCAGCGTAGCGCCCTTCCGCCACCGAGTTAAAGTCGGCGCGTTGCTCGGCCTGTCGGGTCTTTTCCGAAATTGCTTCGAGGATGAAGCCGTGCGCCGTAGTGCCCGCACGTTTCGCGGCATCGGCGACCCGCGCCTTTAAGTCGTCTGGCAAACGAATAGTGGTCGTAGACATGTCGGCGACTCCTTGTAGATACTTGGTCGTTAATGTAGCACGCCGGTGCTACATGCGCGCAGCAGCGTGAACGGCGCGATTCTCCGGGTTCCCATTTGTTGGCGGCGGATAAAGAATGACCAACGCGGCAGGCAACGATTTTTCGACTAAAGTGGATCCACGTTTCCAGACAAGAGTTCAAGCTGTGAGCCGAGCCAAGTGAGGCGTTAAGGGGCCGCGCTCGATTTGATTTTGGCTGATGCCGACGTGATTTGAAGGCCGCCAATTTATCCGTGATCGCTGGAAGCAATAGTGGCCGGCGATCTACCGGCATCTGCGCACGCGAGAGGCGTTTGTGCGCATGCGTGCAACACCAGCGAACCGGCCGGAGTCCGCAGCGGCTGTCGAGATCGTCGGCAGCGACCTTCGCCTGTCTGTAAACTCGTGACTTTCAACGAACCTGCCATGAAGTCACCAAACGTCATCTCAGATCCCGAAATCCTTGGTGGAACGCCCGTCTTCATCGGAACCCGGGTTCCAATGCGGATCCTTTTTGAGCACCTGGAGGCGGGCGATCCGCTTGAGGTCTTCCTTGAAGACTTCCCGTCCGTGAGTCGCGAATTGGCCGTTCAAGTGCTTGAAGACGCCAAGACCGCGTTGGTGCTCGATGCGCATCCTGCTTGATGAGTCGGTGCCCGGCCGTCGTGGCCCGCTCTTGACGGGGCACTCGACGTTCAGCAAAGGGGTCGGGCCAGCATCAAGAATGGAAAGTTGCTTGCACTTGCCGCAGACGAGTTTGATGTTCTGCTGACCGCCGACAAGGGCATGGAATACCAGCAAAATCAGGTGACGTTGCCGGTGGCGATACTGATCGTGCTTGCTCGCAGCAATCGCATCGAAGACATGGCGGCTGCGGTACCAGCCATCTTGTCAGCGCTCGAAGACCTTGTTCCGAGAACGCTGCGAAAAGTTGAAGCCTGAAGCCGTAAGGTTTGCGGGACTGTCCGGAATTCTGTGTGTGAGGCAATCTGGTCGGTTCAACTCGATACGGTCAAGCCGGAAGCGCGGCTGGCCTGCAAGGGACTTGACAGGCGCTGGGTAACTACGGCGCGGCATCTGCGGCACATGTCCTCCTCAGTGACCGGATCGGGGTCCCGGCGAAGTGCTCTGATCAATCCCCACCTGGAACGACTGCGGTCTGGTGGCCGGGTTTCAATCAGTGTCAACATCATCATGTTCGTGCCGGATGTCGCGCGGAATGATGTGAAACTCATTCGAAGCCACCTCGCACAAGCGAACAAGTACGCTCCACAGCGCGCCAGGATGATGCGACCAGCGTAGAATTCTGCCGTTCATTCATTCGCAACCAAGCCCAATGGAGCTCGTCGTCCAGATCCCCGAATAGTTGCCAGACGCGATGCAGCGCTCGCCGGAGGAATTCGCGCGTGATGCGAAGATGGCAATGGCGGTCAAGTTTGACGAGATGAAACGCCTTTCATCCGGCATGGCTGCGCAGTTGGCTGGTGTGTCACGTGTTGAGTTTCTGCTTGAGTTGCATCGTTATGGCGTAGCCGTCATCGATTTGACCGCAGAAGAAATCTCATCCGACACGGCCACTGCCTGACCGTGCGCTTGTCGTCAACACGACGCCCTTGATCGCACTAGCCGCGGCGGGCTGCTTCGACGCACCGCATCTCTTGTATCAGCGCGTGATTGTGCCGCTTGAAGTCGCTAAAGAAATCCGCGCCGGCGGTAGACACGGAATCGGTGTGACGGAACTGGACTGTGCGCGGTGGCTCGACATTCAAACCGGCGACGCCGCCGTTCGCGCATACCTCGCCAACGCACTTGATCGCGGCGAAGCGGCAGTTATCGCCACGGCCCTTGATCGTGGCATCCGTCTGGTGTGCGTCGACGAGACGGTCGGACGACGCATGGCAAGGCTGGCCGGTTTGGACCTCACCGGCTCGCTCGGCATTCTCATTTAGGCCAAGCAGCGCGGTTTTCCGATTCTCATCGCGGATGCCGTGCGACGCATGCGTGAACAGGGAATCTGGCTATCGGCGCCAGTGATCGCGAGCGCTCTGGCCGCGGCAGGGGAAGCTTGAGCGGAATGTCGATGGCGCGTGATGGCGTGCAGGCGATGTACTTGGTCATGCGGCCGGCGTCGTCGCAGGTTTAGAACTCGGTGACCGCACTGCGCCGGTGCCATGCATGTCGCAGGCCGGTTGCTGGCCCTGGCGGACGGTCCGGGTGTCGCTGCAAGTGGTCGGCGGGCCGGCTGCTTCACGTGAAATTCAATTCGAGACTGGTACCATTTTTTCGCGGCAGCTGGTAACCAAGCGCGGGTCCGAGGCTGCCGTTCTCGTGCCAATTGCCGAATGGCGCCGGCTACATCAGACTGCGAAGCCCTCGCTCAAGCAATTGTTGCTTTGTGTCCCTCCGGCAAGTCTGCATGAATTCAGCGTTGTTTGCTGGTAGATACGGTTGATGATGAAGTAATTTGCATTTAGTCCTTGCGTTCCGATGGCAGGTCGGCTACGCTGCGGGG
>JANLPY010000319.1:0-2973 GCA_031367505.1 Hyphomicrobiaceae bacterium
AATCGGCAAATCCCCATAGAGACCGCCGCACCCTCGGCCCACAACTCCCGCGACTTCGTGCCTGGGCGCTTCTCCGACGTCGGCCAGAGCACGCCACACCGCCGTCACGCCGACGTCCGAGAAACCTGCACCCCTGCTGCCATCGCCGCCCACGCATCACGTACGGCCGCTTCACACTTCATCGCGCACCGACGATTGCCACTCGCGGTCTGCTCCCCTAATCGTGAAAGGACAACATTCAGGCCATTGCGTCAGGGGCGGAACATGACAACGGAGCAACAGGCTGGAAAGCTCAAGGTCTTCGTCTCCTACTCTCGCGCCGACGCAAAGTTCGCCGACGAGCTGGTAGCCGGACTGGAGTTCGATGGCGGCTTCGAGATTACGATCGACTGCCATTCCATCGAAAAAGGTGAGGACTGGCGAGCGCGTCTTGGGGCACTGATCGAAGCGGCCGATACAATCGTTTTCGTACTATCTCCCACGTCCGCTACCTCCGAGATTTGCCGCTGGGAGGTGGAGTGCGCGAGTGGCTTTAACAAGCGTATTCTGCCCGTGCTGCACCTTCCGCTAGAGGGGGTTGCGCCGCCGCCGGCTTTGGGCAAGATCAACTACGTCGATTTTACCGTGTCGCCGACGCTGATCGCCGGCATCCGCGATCTCGCCACGGCGCTGAGGACGGATATCGGGTGGCTGCGCGAGGCTATGCGCTTACTCAATCTTGCGATTGACTGGCAGCGGGCTGATCACCGGGACAACAGGCTGTTGTCTGGGCCAGACATCGTCGAAGCTAAGCGCTGGCTCGCCGACTGTCCCCCGATCGAGAAGCCGACTGAACTGCACCGCAACTATATTCGAGCCAGCGAGGCTGCTGAGGTCGCAAGGCTCGATGTTGAGCGCACTCGCCTTGCCGATTTGGCGGAGGCACAGGGGGAGGCGGCAACGCAAGCTCGGCGCGTCGCGCGTCGCACATCTGCCGGTCTTGCGGTTGCTATAGTACTGGCGATCGCGGCGGCGAGTGCTGGCTGGCTGGCATGGGGACAGGCTCAGCGCGCTATGATGAGCGAACGAGTTGCTGACACAGCCTCTCGCGACGCGCAGATGACACAATCGGGTCTGCTTTCGGTAGCTGCAAAGAATATCTCCGACCAGCCGGGCGGCGGCGACGCTCCAGTCGCAATGCTTTTGGCGCTTGAGGGTATGCCCGATACAGAAAACCAAGATCGCCGGCAGAAAACCCGCCCGCTTCTAGCTGTGACTCAGTTCGAACTTGACCGGGCCTGGCGCAACACGAGGGAGCAGCACTTCATTGCACACGATCAACTTGTATCGGCGGTGTCTTGGAGCCCCGACGGAAAATTCCTTGCGACAGGCTCAGGACCCTTTGGCACTTCTGGCGAGGCTCGGATTGTTGAGAAAGCAACGGGTAGAGAAGTGGTCCGCGTTCGCCACAATGGCGGCGTCAGGGTTTTAGCATGGCGTCCAGATGGGCACATTCTGGCTACCGGTGCCGATGATGGGGTTCGGATTTTGGAGGCAACCACCGGGAAGATTCTTGGTTCTGATGCACAAGACGATGGAGTCTCGGCCCTTGCATGGAGTCCCGACGGCAAGTGGCTAGCGACCGGTTCTGGCCGTGGCACGGCGCAAATTGTCGAAGTCGCAAGCGGTAAGGTAGTTGAACTTGCGCGCATGAGCGGCCTAACGCCAGTGGGAGGTCCCCCGGCTCTGCCGGGGAGGCAGTAGACGTTTGACGTTTAGGGCGGTCCATCGACGCAATTCCGACCGTTTGCAACCACGCATGCGGAAGGAACTGAGCCGATGGACGAATTCAACAGCCTAAGCCACAGTAAATGGGACTGCAAATATCACGTCGTGTTTATCCCGAAATGCCGGCGAAAGACGTTGTACGCCGAGCTTCGCCGGCACCTTGGTGAGGTGTTTCACAAGCTGGCGCTGCAAAAGGAATCGAAGATCGAGGAAGGCCATTTGATGCCTGACCACGTGCACATGATGATTTCGATCCGTAAGCGCCCCATGAACGACTTCTGACGTTGGCGGCCGACTTTGGGCAGACTGCGCTGTTGCAGCGATGAGCAACGGAGCGGGAGATGGGCAGCGGGACGAGCAAGAGGCCATCGGCGGTGTCGCCTCCGACGTATGGCGACGTCACGATTTAACTGGCGCAGGATCCGGTGGATTTCCGGCTTGGCATCAACGGGCTGTCGACGATGGTCGAGGCGACGCTTCGGTTCGACCCGTTCGGCCGCAACCTGTTCTGCTTCGTCAACAAGCGGCGCAATCAGATCAAGGTGCTCTACTGGCAGCGCTCGGGTTTCTGCCTTTGGCTGAAGCGGCTGGAGGAGGAGAGGTTCAGGTGGCCCGTGCATCTGTTGCCGCTCGAGAGCGAGACGGCGCGTCCGCCGGTCGTGGAACTCGACGAGGATCAGTTCCTGTGGCTACTCGAAGGTCTCGATCTGAAGCACTTGAAGCCGCATCGAGCGCTCGAATATCGCAGCGTGCTGTGAAGATCTCCGCATCGTGGCGTGCGCGACACGCGCAAATCAGATAGCCCTGCGGTGTGGGCACATCTGACACATCCCAGACGCCGGAGCGCGACGAGATCGCGGCGCTGAAGGCTTTGAACACGGGGCTCGCCGCGCGCATCAGGATCCTCGAAGAGCAGCTGCGTCTGGCGACGGTAAAGACGTTCGCGCCGACATCGGAGAAGCTCGCATCTCTCGGCCATCCCGATCTGTTCTTCAACGAAGCCGAAGCGCTCGGCTCAAAGCCTGAAGGCGAAACGGAGGCCACCGAGATCGTGGTGCCCGAGCACACACGTGCGCGCGGCAAGCGCAAGCCGATCGATGCGAATTTGCCGAGGAAGCGGATCGAGCACGACATTCCAGACGCCAAGAAGACGTGCCCGTGCGGCTGTCAGCTCACACGCATCGGCGAGGTGACGAGCGAACAACT
>JANLPY010000599.1:0-3421 GCA_031367505.1 Hyphomicrobiaceae bacterium
GTTCAAATCTTGTCGTCCCGACTTCGGAACACAACAGGTTCGCAGCACAGGGTGCTGCGAACCTGTTTTTCTTTGGCCATCAACGAGTTGTTGCTCAGTCGCACTCGCTTCCAAGGGTTCAAACTTCTCGCGAACTCGATACCACGGCAAGAGCCCTGGGCCGCAAGTCGCTGGTAGGATATATGTTGCGGAGTTCAAATCCTGCTCTCTGTTTAGGCATGGCAAGATTATTCGGCTCGTTGGATTCGCCAATTGCCTCCGAACCGTCTTGGTATCGCACGTGTCAGGTGGGCAGAATGGAGCAGAACAATGTCGAACTGGAAACGCTGGCGCGATGCCCCGTTGAACGAGAAGTTTGCCGAGATCGAGCATCCTGATCGCATTGTCTACCCCGACCTCAACGATGGCTCGCCCCTCGTCCTCGCGTGCGATCACTCCGGTGAACACGCTCCGCCCGAGTTCCGCGTCCTGTCCTTTCTCGTCACCACCTACAAAGCGGTCGCCGAATGGGAGCCGCTGCGGATCGCGGTGAGGAAGAAACACCTCGCCGACGGGCGGCGGATGTCCTTCAAGGCACTGAACGATGCGCTGCGGATCAACGCCTTTTCGGGCTTCATTGATGCCGCAAGTCAGTTGAAGGGCGTTCTGGTTTGCGTCGGTGTGGAAAAGGGCTTCGCCCTCCCCAAGGACGAGCTTCCGCCGCGGCAGCACGACTGGACGGCCGACACGCTTAACAAGCTGGTCGAAGTCTGTGTCTTCGGCGGGGTGATGGTCGACGGCCTTCGCAGCAACGGCCAGCCAGTTCATTGGATTACCGACGACGACTCGACGGTCTCGACGGAGAAGGCCAAGGCTGACGCCGTCAACCTAATGGGCAGCCTTTTCCACAAGTACCCTAGCGAGTACCTTGAAGTCGGGGTAGGCGTCGCGAGCCAGTTCGACGACGACCTTCGCGCAGAGGATCTCGTCGCCATTCCCGATCTTGCGGCCGGGGCCTATTCGGAGACGCTCACCACGATGGGCAAGGCGAACATGCCGACGTCAAGCACAGGCCCGATGGGCGCGATGTTGTTCGTGCAGACCAAGTCGAGCTTGATCAACACCTGGCGGTCCGAAATCGACAAGCCGCTGAAGCACATGAATGCCGTCATCCGGCCCGCCGATGCTGGGCAGATGCGAGTGTCGTTCGGTGCGCCCTTCTCCCGGATGCTGCGACCCGGCGAATCAGCGGAAGGCGCTCCCACGCTCAACTCGAAGTGGCGGAGAGCACTCGAAGCCGACCTGAAGGCACGCGGCATCGATCCGAACGAGGTGCTGAAGTCTATGGGTATCGATCTCTAACGATTCACCCCTAATCTAACGAATGCCTTCGGTCGTTTAGCATCTGACGCACCCCGGCTTCCCAGTCCCGAATACCGGCGATAAAAAGTTCAATAGCTGTCTTGTCGCCCCGATTCATGTTGCCGATTACCATGCCTGCAATTTCTTATTAGAAGTTTAGGGTCGCCGTCTATAGGGAGCCAGCGAGATGGATCGAGCCGGCTGCAACTCGCGCCGGTTTGACACGCCCTAGCGCCGAATGGGACTAGGTTAATGTACCTTGGTCAAAAACACCGAATGTAGATAGCTGGCGCAACAACTGAATGCGGTTGCCTCATCCACGGTTTTTTAAATAGCAAGGCTTCGGTTCCAAAGCAACTACTGTCACGCTAACACGGCGCATTTCGCAGCATTTCAAGACTGCCGCTTTCGCTGAAGCTCCTTGAAGCTTACGCGATCGTTTCGTTTGACATACCGGCCACCGTCCGTTCCAAACAGTATGCATCCTTGCATTGACGCCGCCATCGCCGTTCCCACAAGGCAGTCAAGCCAGTGATTGTCTGGTTGGTCTGGTCGAGACTTCCATTCGTCGACTGTTCGTCCGCGGCCTTCCGTCTTGACGTAATACTCGGCCGTCAATTGTTCAGCGAGCATCCTGTGCGGCTCAGGATTGTTTCCAAAAAGAGATAAGCATCCTCGATCGCCAATCGCCACTGCCAGACGTGCATGTACGAACGACTTCCACCAATTCGTATCGTAAATCACATGCCGAATTGCTCGCTTCCCATGCACGCTCGGGATGCGCCAGTTGAGACCAACTCGGTCGCCTGGCCTACGTTTGTATTCGCTGAACGGCATGCTCGATGCTCCAACAAACCGTCCGTGGCTCGGCATCACAATTGCTGAGTGTTTCGATTGCCGGCAGAATTGATAGACCACATCGGTTGAATGCCCCCAGTTGGCATCGATCAAACAGCGACTAATCCTCATAGCTGCTCCATCATCGCGAACCCATTCTCGATCGAGTAGATCCGATGTTAAGGCATTCAAGCCCGCGTAAATCGAGCCTTCGAGTCCGGTTCCCTCGGCCGATGTTGTCAGTGTCAGCCTGGCATCCCGCAGCGTGAAATACGATCGCCTCTGATCGGGATACGTTCCGTAGTCGACTACGTATCCAGTGAAATCATCTTCCCATCCGACGACCATGTAATAAAGCAACTTCTGCTGGATGTCGACGAAGGCGGTCAGATGGTTGCACCCGATGGATAGAATGCAACGTTCCATTCGATTGATTTTGCGAGCGATCTCGTCTGCCGATAGAACACCTTCGGTCACGACCTTTGTTGGCAACGGTTCATTTTGGTATTCCGCAAAGAACGCTGCTTCGTCTTGTAGCTTAAGATTCATCGCATGTTGGATGGCGGAAAGCTCGTCGTAGTTGAATCGCTCCGGCCAACCGATGATTGATCCCTCGTCCATCGCGACTTTGTTCTGGCGATAATATTCTGTCGCAGAGGAGCCCCCATCACCATTTCGCAATCCCTCGGCTCGAATCTCGGCGTAGCGCTGCCACAATGATTCATTCGTCGGGAATGCATAAACCATTCGCGTCCGTTCGCCATTCCATTCGGGATGCTTGTCGCGATCAAGAATCGTATCCGCCATGTCGCCAGGTCGAATCACGGTACAAGGCATGATGCCGGAGATCTTCTTACCGGGACCGGCTAGTCCGAGAACGGCGCCGGCAAGAATGCTCTCGCGATTTGCACATTGGGATAAAGAGCGAGCAGAGTTGTGTGTGGGAATGAGTTCCTTTCCACACAAGTACAGCCCCGACGCCGCACTGACGGTGATACAACGAACCGGCCGAGTCGGCACAGGTTCCACGGAAACAACGTATCGCCGACACGTGTTGGGCTTGGTAATCAGGGGCAGCTTGAGGCACTTACGATGGAGACGGAACACACGTATTTTTGTCACGAAGGTGACGATCCAGCCTGGCAAAGCTCCCGGCCGGCTTTGTTTGATCGGATGGCATTTAGCTTTGATGCCCAGAGAGTGGCAGAGAAAGAGCACGGCATCGATGAGCTGTCGGTTCGTG
>JANLPY010000326.1:0-1527 GCA_031367505.1 Hyphomicrobiaceae bacterium
GAGGGTTCGAATCCCTTCGGCTCCGCCAATCCCAAACCAGTCAATCCCGCTTAAAACGCCGATAACCCTTGCATGTTTTGATCTTTGAACTTACTTGGGCGCGACAAGCGTCATTTTTGCTTGACAACTTGCTATACAAAGCGTGATACATCTGTCGACCGAGCGGCAGTTTATCGACCGCGGCACCATCAAGCACAGCGCTCTCAGTAGCAAGCTGGCGAGGTTAGTATGGCGATCAAGGCACGTGGGTCAAAGCACATGCTGTCGCTGTATCGACGAGTGCCGAAGCGTTATGAGACGGTTGAGCCGCGCAAGTTGGTCTGGGTGAGCTTGCATACAGACTCCATGTCCGTCGCGTCTGGTAAGGCGGGCCTGGCGTGGGAGAACATGATCGCCGGCTGGGAGGCAAAACTTGCGGGTGACACCAGCGATGCTGAGGCGCGGTTCGCGGCGGCACGGGAACTCGCCGCCGTTCGCGGATTCCGGTATCTTGATGCGAAGACGGTTGGGAAGCTGCTACTGGATGATCTGCTAAAGCGCGTCGAAGCCGTTAGTGGCACCACCAAAGAGCCAGACTTTCGCGAGGCGGCGGCTTTCTTGGGTGGCGCCACCGAGCCTCCGATCACGATCACGCGCGCGTTGGACTTGTTCTGGGCACTGGCGGCTGATCGGACGATGGGCAAGAGCGAGGATCAGCTTCGACGTTGGAAGAACCCCTTCATCAAGGCGGTGAAAAACCTGATCGCCGTTATCGGCGACAAGGCCATGGCGGAGATATCCGGAGATGATATGCTCGATTTCCGCCAGTGGTGGATGGACAAGATAGCGACCGAGGAGCTGACGTCCAACTCGGCCAACAAGGATCTGATCCACATCGGCAGCGTTCTGAAAACCGTCAACAAGATGAAGCGGCTGGGACTCGTGCTACCGCTCACCGACCTCGCGCTCAAGGAGGGCGAGCCGCGCCAGCGCCCACCGTTCGGCAACCAGTGGATCACCGAGAAGATCCTGGCGCCTGGTGCTCTGGACAGCCTCAACACCGAGGCGCGCTGCATCTTATTGGGCATGGTCAACACCGGATATCGACCGAATGAAGGGGCAGCGCTGTTGCGCCACCACATTCATCTCGACCAGGCCGTTCCCCACATCTCGATCGAGGCCGAAGGTCGGCAGCTGAAATCGCCCTACGCGAAAAGGATCATACCCCTGGCGGGCGTCAGCCTGAAGGCGTTCAGGGAATGTCCCGGCGGGTTTCCGCAGTATAGCGATAATCCCGGACTTTCCGACACAGTGAACAAGTTCATGCGCGAGAATGGGCTCCTGGAAACGCTAGGCCATACCCTCTACTCCTTGCGCCACTCCTTTGAAGACCGGATGCTTGCTTCCCGGTGTTTGTCGAAGGAGTTGTCCGCTGATTTCATGCGGCGTCTCTGATTTCAGGGGCGCTGATTTCGTTTTCGGGGTTGAGCCAGACGGGTCCGGCGGGTTGCCAGTTGCGGGTTTTGCCTGACCAGCGTTCCGGGTTTT
>JANLPY010000639.1:0-2086 GCA_031367505.1 Hyphomicrobiaceae bacterium
AAGCGCTGTCAAGGACCAGCCCTGTCGGGTAGGAAGCTAATGAGTTGTCCGCAATCGTAGCACAAGGGTTGTCCGGTTTAGGGTACCTCCGATAGGAGGTGCAATTTGAAACGGACAGAGTGGCTGCAGGAGACTCGAAAGATGAAATTCGAAGAGGCGTATGGAGGATGGCAAACGGGACGGTTGACGCAGGAAGAGGCCGCCCAGTTGCTGGGTCTTTGCGCGCGTTCGTTCCGTCGGCATATTGACCGCTACGAAGATGCTGGATTGGATGGTTTGCTCGACAAGCGATTGAGTCAGGTGTCGCAACGCCGGGCGCCAGTGGATGAGGTGCTGATGCTTACGGAGCAGTACCGCAAGCGGCACTTGGGGTGGAGCGCTAAGCATTTCCATGCCTGGTACCAACGGGCCGGCGGCGGCCGTAGTTACACGTGGGTAAAACGGGTATTGCAAGGGGCGCAGTTGGTGCCGAGGGCGGCCAAGCGCGGCGCTCATCGCAAGCGACGCGAACGCGCCGCCTGGCCTGGAATGCTGGTGCATCAGGACGGCAGTACCCATTACTGGGTGCCGGCGGCGCAGTGGGATCTGATCGTGACTATGGACGACGCTACCAGCGAACATTATTCGATGTTCTTTGTGGCTGAGGAAGGAACTCAAAGCAGTCTGCAGGGAGTGCGCGATGTCATCCTCCAGCGCGGGGTCTTCAGCTCGTTCTACAGCGATCGTGGCAGCCATTACTGGCACACCCCAGAGGCCGGGGGCAAGGTCGACAAGAACAAGCCTACTCAGTTTGGGCGAGCGCTGGCCCAATTGGGCATCACGATGATCGCCGCGTACTCGCCGGAAGCCAGGGGACGCTCGGAACGGGCCTTTCGAACCCATCAGGATCGTCTGCCCAAGGAACTGGCATTGGCCGGGATCACCGATATGGCCGCAGCCAACCGCTATCTGGCTACGATTTATCGTCCGGCCTTCAATGCCGAGTTCATGCAGCCGGCGATGGAGGTCGGCAGCGCTTTCGTAGCGTGGATCGGTGGTGATCTTGACGATCTGCTGTGCGAACAGTTTGAACGAACCGTGAGGAACGACAACTGTGTGCTCTTTGACGGGCTTGTTCTGCAAATCCCAGCTGATCGCCACCGCTGCCACTACGTGAGGGTCAAGGTCCGAGTGCTCCGCTATTCGAACGGTGCCATGGCAATCTTCCACGGTCCGCGCAAGCTCGCCTGCTATGACGCGCTTGGCTTGCTTGATGCCCCACTCAAAGCCGCAGCATAGCGGCTGAAAAAGGACAAGAAAAAAGCGGACAATCTATTAGCTACAACAGCGGACAAGTCAATTAGCTCTCAACATTGCACGCACGCATGCACGATCGATTGCACGCACGATCGAGAACCACAGTCTGCCCACGACTCTCGAAGCGATCGCCGCATAATGCGCACTTCGACTTCAGACGGACCGCGCAACTCATGGATCGCCACGACTTTTGCCGTGCACTCGCACGCGACGCCGGCAAGCTTGCGCATCGCGCTTTCGGGACCTCGACCGTGTCGAAGAAAGGTCGCCACGACGAGGTGACCGCGATGGATCGCGAAGTCGAGCGCTTCATTCGTACCGCGATCGAGAAACGCTTCCCGGGCGACGGCATTCTCGGCGAGGAGGAGGGCGGTGTTGCTGCCGACAAGCTGTGGATCATCGATCCGATCGACGGCACGGCAAATTACGCGCGCAGCATTCCGCACTACTGCGTGTCGATTGCATATGCGGAGCGCGACGTGCCGGTGGTCGGCGTCATCTACGATCCGAGTCACGACCGCCTGTACTCGGCGGCGAAGGGCGACGGCGCGTGGTGGGACACCGATCGGATGTCGGTGAGCGCCGTCGACGACATGGGGTCGGCGACGGTCGAGTGCGGCTGGTCGACGCGGCGAACGACCGACGACTACGTGAACCTGCTCTCGCGCGTGATGCACGCTGGTTGCGCGATCCGCCGCGCGGGGTCGGGTGCGCTTGGGCTCGTCGATGTCGCAACCGGTCGTGTCGAGGGTTATTGCGAGCTGCACATCAATTCGTGGGACTGCGCGGC
>JANLPY010000648.1:0-7551 GCA_031367505.1 Hyphomicrobiaceae bacterium
GTCTTCGATTTAGTTGGTCGACGACGGAATGGCAGATACGAAGCTAGTTCAATTGGTTGGAGCCATGGCGACAGCTTGATGTTCGTGGATGCGTCACTTTACGGTTACGCGTTAGTGGTCCGCACACTGCATGGACGCCGCCTTGATTGGTGGGAGACCCCAGCAAGCCAACAAATCGAGCGAAATACCGCCGTCAGCCTGTTTGAGACTTCTCTGACAGCAATGGCAGAAGGGCCAGAAAAGGAACGGCTTCGATCCGACTTTTCAGGATGGAGAAATTTTGACAAACCGGCCCTTGATCTGGAAACCCCGGGGAGCCCAGGCTACCTTTCGACGGCCCTAGATTCGTGGACAATAAAGGTCAATATTGCTGATGGCGCTGTCGCTGTTTTTCGACCAGAATTTTCTGCGTTCCACGGAGGTGACGTTTCCGGCGAGCAAGAACCGCTCGTACTCTTCGATTTGGGTCAGAAGCACCCTGCTCGGCTCTACAAAAGAGATGACAGCGGGGCAGGTCGAGCGCGTCGCGAACTCTCTTCGACTCTTCATCTCTCGGACCGCTGGAGAATCGGCAACGGCGCCTGCCATTTCTTGTTCGACGACCGAGCGGAACGCAAGCCCAGACTATGCCGTGAGCCAGTTGAAGGACCTGCTGTTGCCCTGCGCCCCCAAACTCGAGTCGCGTCAGTTCAACAAGTTGACGGTCTGCTGCGCTCGATCCGAAGTGGCTCAGTCCAGAGCAAATCCCTGGAGTGGTTGTTTGATTCGGCTCGGCGTTCTGAGCCTATCGATGAGATGCGGCTGGGGCGAGATGATGGGAAGATGAAGGACGAATACACACGAATAAGTCGCAACTACACACGGCTTGGCATCCGCATTTCTGGAACTAAAAAGGAGAACGAGCTGGCGGGGCACCAGGGGCTGCCAGATCCCCGATCAGAAGAAGCGAGGGCCTTGAGAGGTCAAGATCTTGGGCAGCCGTTCTTTGCACTTTGGGCAGGCGATTGGCGGGGGCAGCGTTTTTGGTTGGCTGAGTCGGTCAGCTACAGTCGCATAGCGTTCAGGACGAAATTCGAGATTGCACGAGGGAATGAAGGAACTCCAGATTGGATGGACCTTGTGGCAGCTGCCGATGAACTTTGGCGGAACAATAAGAAGTATGGCGTCCCTCATTTCAGTCAGCTGCGGACAGGAGACATTCGAGGATCGCTAGAGCAGGCGGATTTGCCCGCGGCGATTGTCATCCGGCTTGGACCTGATCGCATTGGATTGGTGACCAAGCCGACACCCAGAATCGTCGTGTTTAACCTTGAGTCTTGGAAGGTGTCGTGCGCCATCAAGAGCCCAGTAGATGGCTTGAACGCAGCGAATTTGATCGATGTGGATGGCGGCAATCACATCGTTCAAGTGAACTCTGATGGCAGCGTCTACATTTATCGCTGTTCGGATAGCGAACGCGTGCTGAGCGGCGCCTTCGTCGACGGTGAGATTGTGCTGATGGATCGAGGCGGCTATTTCGATGGATCGGACGACGCCGCGCAATATCTCGATCTAGTACTTCCTGGCGTGCCGGGGCGTCACTTGCTGTCTCAGTATGTCAGTGTTCTGCGGAAACCGGGTACAATCCAGGGGGCTCTCAGGAAGCAAGGACTGGCGGAAGCACCGCCACGTCTCGCTTCTCCGCCGCGGCTGAAACTGGATGGGCAGAGATTGATCGCCGAGAGCACCTCGGCATTGTCGATGATTCGCATCTATGGCGATGGACGACTGCAGAGGGAAGCAGCGATCACTGGCCTTCAAGCAACCGTCGAAGTTACGGAGATCGCGCGCGATGATGTTCGCACATTGACGGCGGTGGCCGTAGACAGCGCCGGGATTCTGAGCGCCCCATTGGATATTCCTATTCCTAAGTCCAAACCTAAGTTGATCGCGGGTCGGCTCCATGGGCTCTTCGTCGGCATCGACGATTACCCATCCCTAGGGTCCATCTGCGGATCCGATCAACGGCAACCTTGCGACCTCGCCTACGCGGTTGCTGATGCGCGCCGTCTAGAGCAGGCGTTTGCCGGGGCGTCTCCGGCCTACCGCCACCGTGCCATGACCGTGCTGACAGACGGCAAAGCAACACGAGCAGGCGTGTTGGCAGAACTGGACCGGCTGGTCGCGGCCGCCGCTGCGCAAGACACCATTGTACTTTCCTTCGCGGGGCACGGGCTGATGGACGGGCAGGGCAAGTTGCAGCTGGCGCTGTCATCCTCACGGATGGACCGCCTGGCCGAGACCTCGTTGTCGTTCGACGACGTAGCAGGACGGCTGCGCACGGCCAAAGCACGGGTCATCATTCTGCTCGACGTGTGCCATGCCGGTCTTGCGGATCGCGCATCCATCGCGACGAACGATGCCGTCGTGGAACAGCTGATGACCGCGCAAGGCACGGCCATAATCGTCTTATCGGCGGCAAAGGGGCGCCAGTTCAGCAAGGAGGATGAGCGCTCCAAAGGCGGACTGTTCACCGTGGCCGTCGCAGAGATCGTCGGTAGTCAACGGCAGCAGTATGATACAGACGGCGACGGCGTCATCTCGATATCCGAGCTGTACAGGGCGCTTAAGGCTAAGGTGATCGAGGCCAGCAAGGGCAGCCAGACGCCCTGGCTGTCGCGCAACAGGATGGTGGGGGACTTCGGTGTTTTCTGATTGTCGGCGAGGGTCGCAGCGACGCCCGGTGATGAAGTTCTACGTGGCGGCATTACGCCTCGTAGCGCTCACCTTGCTGCTATCCGCAATTTCACTCGCTTGGACTTCGTCTTCGGCGTTGGCGCAACAACCGCGCGGCGAAAGCTGGCTGGAGCTGCCCATCACGCGCGTCGAGAAGTCGGGCAACAGCCTTGTCATTGACCTGTCCGAGAACACAAAGAGATGCACGGCCCTTCGCGTGGTCATGAGCAGCGATCAGCTCAGTTGGCGCCGCCTGCTCATCACGTATTCGACGGGGCAAGTCCACTTCGAGGAGCGGGAACCAACCGTGTCGTCTTCGGAGCAGTTGGCGAGGTTGGACGAGCGCACACGTGGCAGGATCGTGACGCGGATCGAAATTGAGTTGGAGTCGTCCGCCCCCAAAGTGCCAGAGCTTGCCGTGCTCGGCACTCCGGAACTGCGCTCAGTGAGTGAAGGTGACCGTGCAGCGCCGGGTACAGCAGTCGAAGATCGGTGGATCGCCGTCCCAGTCTTCTATGGCACGACTCGCGCTCGCGAGGCCGACAGGCTGAAGGGCAACGCCAAACTTGCAACCTATGGCGCGAGGCAGGCTGACCTCTCGTTTGGGCGTGCGGTCGTGACCGTACCAATCGAACGCGAACCAGGATCAATCCCGCGGCCTGGATGGTTTCGCCTAGTCTTCGACCGAGAGGACCCGGCGCGCGACTTCACGCTGGCAGGCATCGAGCCGCTATCGGCGACCAACTGGCGCGCACAGCTTCAGGCGCATGTGAAGGACGGGCAGAGGTTCAAGGGACAGGCGCTGATCTTTATCCACGGCTTCAATGTCAGCTTCGATGACGCGCTCTTTCGAACTGCACAAGTAGGGCACGACATTGGCTTCGACGGCATATCCGTCCTCTACAGCTGGCCATCGCGCGGCAACGTGCTGTCCTACGTTTATGATCTTGATTCTGCGAAGGCCGGTCGGGCAGGCCTTAAGAGCTTGATGGAGGCGGTTGCGGCGACCCCAGGCATATCCAAGGTGAACGTCATCGCTCACAGCCTCGGGAACGACCCGTTGTTGGAGGTTCTGCGGGAGCACCGACAGATGCTCGACGCTAAGAAGGCTCCCGACCTGAAGCTCAACGAACTTGTCTTCGCGGCGCCAGACGTGAGCCGGACAGTATTTGAGCAACTGGCAGAGCGGATGTTCGGCGTCGCAAGCGGCATCACCTTGTACGCGTCGAGCAATGATCGCGCGCTGATGACGTCCCATGGAGTGCGAGGAGGTCATGTCCGTGCCGGTGCAGTCCCGCCCGGCGGCCCGGTCGTCGTGGCTGGCATTGAGACGCTGGACGTGAGCCAAGCTGACACCAGCTGGTTTGGGCTGAACCACACGACGTTCTCCTCGCGACGTCATTTGATCGAGGACATCCGACTGCTTTTCAGCGCGGGAGTTCACCCACCTGACAAGCGATTTCCAGTTTTCAGGCGGGCCGGCAATGATCAAAAGAGATGGTGGCAGTACTTGCCAAACTGAACTTGCGGCAGTGTCCGTTGAGCACCCAAAAAGCTGCCGAGAGCCAATGTCTAAACTTGAGCGGCACTACTCCCGCAATTGGCCCTAACTCCCCTGACGCTCACGGAATATTCCACGCCTGGTGCTGAGCCTTAAGCGGAAGCTGTAGTTCCCTCACTATTTTTGCCGGCGTCCTTCCCGAGTTCATTCAGCGCTACGATTCAGACAAATTGCCGCATTGCCATTTCTCGCCTTGTGGTGAGTGACCGACAGTGGTACAAATTTGGTCAAGATCGAGTAATTTCGTTTTTACAGCCCGGCCGCTCCCAGCGCGCCGGGATTTTCGTTTTGGAGCGCCCGATCATGACAGAAATATCATCGCTTCCCAGCGATTGGCTTCGCGCCGCGGATGTCTGCCGGATGCTCGACTGCTCACGGAAAACTTTGAGATCATGGGTCGAGAATGGGGTGCTGCCAAAACCAGTTGAATTTTCGGCGCGCGCGCATCGATGGAACCGAGGCGAGTTGATGGACGCTCTTGGGCGGCTGCGCGCCGCATGAAACGTGTTCCGGCGCACTAGGATTCGGGCCGGTCGAATTCTGGGGCCGGAGTAGCGGCCCCTTCCGGCCGGGCAGTGGACTGCCGGCCACCGAGGAACACACCGTGAACCCTATCGACGATCCTATCGACGATAATGAAGCTTTGCGTCGATAGGAGCATTCTGACAGTCTGCGCGCTTCGCAACGTGTGTTTTGCGTAGGGGGGACGGAGTGCGGCTTCTTTGCATTTGGACGCTTGCCCTTTGTTGCTGGTTACCTGTTCAGTCGCAAGCCCAGGTCAATGAAGATCGCATCTGGGCGTGTCCGGTCGTTAGCAAGCCGCTGGCCAAAAAGATCGCCGATGCCGCAACGGGTGGCTGCCAAGCCGGATGCACTGGGTGCGGCTGCAAGGGCGGACCTGGCTTTAGGGTCACCGGTGGCGGCTGCGTGTCATGGAAAGCGCTGATTCCAGTCTGCGGCCCAGCGCCACACGCGAATTGCAAAGCCGAGTGCGCGCCAGTCGTTGCCGCTTGTGCCCATCGAGGTCGAGCCTGGGCGGCGGGTATTGCCAGGCAGGCCGGGATGCTGATGTCGTTTGTTGAGTCGTCAGTATCCGAAGCCGATCGACGGCGCATCGCGGTTCGCAGTCCATCCGCGACATTGGAGCGCCAGCCGCCAAAGACCAGGGAACCCGAACTTGACGTCGGACTTCTGACGGCCACCACAGCGGACAACAGTGCGCCCACCGAGTTCGTCTGCGGCACCAAACGGACGTGCAAGCAAATGCGCTCGTGCGAGGAGGCGACGTTTCACCTCAAGCAATGTGGAGTCCTGAGCCTTGACGGCGATAAGGACGGCATCCCGTGCAACAAGCTCTGCGGCGGGAGGTGACAGACCCAATAGCGCGGGGTTTGAAGGCGGATCGGCAGTTGTTGCAGCTTGCCGACTTGAATGCATGTGAGTCAGTCTTTTGGGGAAGTACCGATGTCAGTAAAGCGTTTGGGTGAACTTGATTTCGGCGCCTTGGGGGCCGACGCAGAAGTCGTCAGCAACAACAAGCAAAAGCGATCAATCTTCGACGCGGCATTCGTGGTGCCGCCCGGTATTGACGTGGATCAGTACCGTCGGGGCGAGCTATATTTCGTCACCGGACGCAAAGGCACCGGCAAGACGGCTCTGCTTCGTTATCTGCACAGTCATTTCGACCAAAAGACCACCTATAGCCACTTCGTCGTGTACCGCGATGACATCAAGACGCGCGAGAAAGACGATATCTTCAAGAGTGCAGGGATCGTCGTCAATCGGCATCCCGATCTCGATGTTGGTACTGTTGAGGTTGTTGATGGCTGGTTGATCTATATGTTCCGCGAGCTGACACGGTTGCTGGAACGGCATTCTACCGGCGTGACTTCAAAGCCAGCGCTTCGGACGTTCCTTGATGCAACGGCATCCATTCGCGGCCTGAAGCCTCAGAAATCTTGGACCGATCGACTGTTCCTCCGAGGTGCTTCCGTGCGTGTACCAGGTCTCGCGGAGTTCAAGTTGGACAGGGATACTACGAAAGATGCAGTAGGGCCTTCCAGAGCGATCGATCAAATACGACTGTTCTTCGATCTGCTCGCGCACCTGAAATTCAAACCAGGCCACAAATTCTTCTTGCTCTTCGATGAGCTGCATTTCGTCGTGACAAAGGGCAACCGCAACGAACGCGATACGATTCTCGTTCGTGATCTCATTCAGGCAACCGAGCGCTTCAACCGCAACTGCATCGAGACTGGCTTACCGATCCACGTGTTATGCGCCATTCGGTCCGAAGTGATCGACAGTGTTTTCGGTGCTTCACACGAACTTAGGAAGGCCGCGCAAAGCTACGGGCGCGAGATTGTCTGGCACAAGCACGGCGCCCGCAAGGTCGACGAACATCCATTCATGAGGCTTGTCGAGTCTCGTATCAAAGCTTGCGAACAAAACCGCGGCGTAGCGCCTAGTAATGATGTTTGGGCAGCATACTTCCCGGACAAGATTCTTGGCAGCCTATCAAAATCCTTCATCTACGCCAATACTTGGGCGCGACCACGCGATCTCGTATCGCTTCTCGGTAACGCGGCAAGCGCCTCGCCGGACATGACGAAATTTGACAACGCCGCGTTCAGAAAAACGGCCCCGGAACACTCGAAGTATGCATGGGATGAGCGGGTCCCGGAACTGGCAGTTTCTTACGACGACGACGAAATTGGCACGATCAAAGCGGCCATTGTCGAGATCGGTCGGGATTTTGATCTCCCATCGTTTGAAGAAGCACTGATACGGCGGGCCAGCAAGGGCGACTTCAAAGGTAAGGGACCGCGTCAGATACTCCGGGATCTCTATAACCTCGGCGTCATCGGACAAATGACGGGCGCGCGGTCGTTCCGGTGGGCTCACGAAGGTTGGCGCGACATCGACTTCGAAAAGCGCTTTCGGCTTCACCGGAGCCTCTTCGCAGAGTTCGTCGCGGACAAGGTGACTGACGAAGCCCTTCAGGGCGATGACGGAGATTAAGCACTGAGGACTCTCGATTGCTGGCGACGCGGGCACACTAACTACTTGCCGTCGCCTATCACGAGGTTCGGGTTTTCAAGAAAAGCGGTGCGACGGCCGAACCTTGGGCCGTGCGCTGCCAGGAGGTGGCCGAGCGCATCAATCTGTTCTTTCATGGCTATCACGCGATCAAATCGGATGGGCGGGTCAAATTCCGGGCCGATGCGCTCCGGCGAGGTCCGTGCCATCTCAGCGTCAGTGTCGAAATGGACGTG
>JANLPY010000705.1:0-2566 GCA_031367505.1 Hyphomicrobiaceae bacterium
GGATTGCGGTCGGACAGCTCGACGCCGGGCTCCTGCCGCCAGAACAAATCCGGCACGAAGCACACGTAGCCGGCTTCGGCGAACTCCTGCGCGTGATGGCGCATCGTGTCGTTGACGCCCCAGATCTCCATGATCGCGATGATCGCGCCGGCCGGAGGTGTGTCGGGAATCGCGAGATAGCCGCCCATCTTCCCATCGCGCAATTGGATCACGACGTTCTGTGTCTTCATGACGTTACACCTCGTGTTGGGCATCCTCGGCCGGGCCGCTTGGCAATCTAGTCCATCACGAAATCGGACTGGGCATTTTGAGCAACTGCCGCGCATTGCCCTCGAAGATGCGCGCGCGTTCGGCCTGGGTGATATCCAACTGATTGACGGCATCGATGGCGCGAGCGATCAGATTGGCGCCGCCCACCGGATCGAACGGCGCGTCGGTGGCAAATAAACTGTGCGCTGAACCGAAAAAGGCATGCCCGCATTTCGCGGCTGCGGCCGATCCATTGACCGCGGTGTCGGCATGCAGCATCCGGTAATATTCGATCGGTTCGAGTTTCAGCCCCGCTTTCTGACCAGCCGGATTGTGCGTAGGCGTCCCGTCGAATATCTGGCTGAAGCCGAGCGCGACTTTCTCGGCGAAGAACGGAACCATGCCGCAATAGTGGTGTGTGACGATTTTGATGCCGGGCAGTTTGTCGAACAGTCCCGAGAAAATCAGCCGTGTCACGCACGCGCTGGTTTCATAGGGCCAGCCGAACGTGAAATAGATTTCGTGTTCGGATGCGGATTCGCTGGCGTAGTCGGCGAAATCCGGGCCGCGCATGGGATGGATCCAAATCGGTAGATCGTGCCCGCGCATCGCCTGGAACAGCGGAAAATAGTCCGGGTGGCTGAGCGGACGGCCCAGAACGTTGGTGAAGACCTGAACGCCGACGGCTCGGAGTGTCATAATCGCTCGTTCCGCCTCGCGAATGCTGGCGTCCGGATTGTTCATCGGCATGGATGCGATAAAACCGGGGAACCTGTCGGGGAAGCGATGGCACAGCTCGGCCATATGATCGTTGGCGAACCGCGCCAGCTCTGGCGTGGCGTCTGCAGCTCCGAGCATCTCGATCGGCGGATTGGACAGGCAAATGATTTGCCGGTAGCCCGGAAATCCGTCCATCAGCCGGAAGCGGGCGTCCATATCCCACAGGCTCGTGAGCTTCTCGAAAGCCCCCAATCCGGGATTTTGCGGCGCGATAGCCTTGAACCGGTCGAAGACCGGACGTGGCAGCACATGATTGAAGATGTCGAGCACGCGCTTCCCTTTCTGAACGTCGGGACGTTGATTTTCCTGCCACCACACTGCCTCGTGATCGAGCACAAGGTAAAGCCGATTTGGCCCGTGCTCCAGCGCCGCGTTGTGAAGCAGGACATGGAGCTGTCGCGGGGTTATCCACACCCATGGCGTCACCTGCGGCGAAGCGCGCAGGGGACGAGCCGGCGCAAACGTCGATCGGTGGTAGCAACCGAGCCGAGGCTGGGGAATATCAGCCTGCATGTCAGCCCAGACGATCAAATATTCCCGTGATGCCTTGCTCCTGGACGGCGCGGACGATCCAGACGGGGATCAGCGCACGGTATCGGCCGACCCAGCGTCCGACCCAGCGGCTGAGCAAGTCCCACCCAAGGTCAGGACGAAGCGGCCGCGGCCCACGTTCGACGACGGTTCCATCACGCGCATCTTCAAGTTCCCATCGAAGACCTATCCCAGGAGCACTTATTATGTGACGGGCGCCGAGATCATCATTCGGATCAAGAAGGCCCGGAAAAAGTGGAAGCTGGTCGTCCCGAAGAAGCGCACCGTTTCGTACCGGACAAACCGCTGGTTTGCGAAGCCGCGTTGGGTCGAGATCGAGCTGACCTACACCCAAGCCTCGAAGCTCGGGCTGGTCGAGCAGCGACCGCTCGAGGAGACTACGGAGAAAACCTCTGCGGTCGGGCAAGCGGGTGATCAAGCCATCGAGTGTGTAGTCACTGCAGATGAACCAGAGATCACTGCAGATGGCGAAACCATCCTCGAGCCCATGGCGGCCGAACCGCCTCCACAGGCGTGCCCCGAGGCCCCCGCCGCGGTAGTGTACGAGGCCGATGCTATCGATTTGACCGATGACAGCTCTACCGACATCGCGACGACAGATGCACAACCTGAGGCGACCCTGCCGGAGGTCGCCATTCACGCGCCTGCCCCGGAGGTCTTCGTCGCGGAATGCTGGGAAAGCCTCGCGGCCCCATCTTCCAGCGTGGCAGCCGATGGCCATGCCATTTGCGAAATTGATCGCCAGTCGTGTCTCGCGATCGATCCCGACGTGGAAACACCGGAACCACCTGGCTGTTTCGACTCCTCCGACAGCGCATTGAACCCCGAACTTGCGGTCCCCTCGCACATCATCGCATTGCCGGACCCGCCGCCGGCAACCTCATGGAGTTCAGGGTCATGCTTCACTGATGGCAATACGCCATCGCAATATTTCTCGATCATTGCCGCAAGCCGGGAGGCAAGGTTGCCGAAGTCGTTGGCCAAC
>JANLPY010000725.1:0-9876 GCA_031367505.1 Hyphomicrobiaceae bacterium
CGTGAATGTGCCTGACTGTAAAATGGCCCGGCTGCGCAATGCCCCCGGCTGCGCAATTGAACTTGCCGGGAGTAATGCGCCCCAACTCCGGCATTTCCGTTTATGATCGAATCAAGCAATCGACCGGCGATTTATATCGCCGGTCGATTGCGGTTTAGCGGCCGCCAAATAACTTTAACGATCGGGAAGCTTATTTTCCAATCGTTGAACTACGTAAGGATTGTAACCACGGTCCAATCTTTTCCCAAGCCGGCATCAATGTTGATTTTGGGTCAATGCTCGAAAGCGATTCCATCATGCGCTCGAACGATGACATCAACGAACTCGTGCTTGCATTCGGCATTGCATGGCGCACACGGTCGAGCGCGTTGTTAAGTTCTGCGCGCGTCGCGTCGATGCTCCAATCATGCCCGAAAGCGCGGTGGCGTGGTCGCCCTTTTGGGATAATCATGACCGCTAACGCCACACCGGCTACGGTCGCGATTGCCATCGCTGCTAGCGGCTGAGAACGAATAGCCGTTCGTGTGGCGGCAAGCCCAGCGGTTGCTTCATCGACGGCAAAATCTCGTGCTTGAGCTGAGCGCTGCTCAACGATCCGGCCGAATTCCGTAGCGATTGAGGCCAGCTCCTCTCGCAGTGCCGCGACTTGTGAGGCATACGCGCTGTGGTCTGCGCTCTCAGCGCCAGAGGTACGAGTTTCTACTGGGCTTAACATCTGTCCACTCCCTTGCCGGCGAACCGGTGATACAACGCTGATTCAACAACGCGGTGTAGGAGGAACGGTTCCATCGCGGAATCGCGGGGGGAACCTTCTTGCATGCTCGCAGTTGTAACCTCGTCAGATCAATCGTAGCCCAACAATGGAGAGCCACATGGTCGCCAACCAAGGTAGTTATGAAACGAAGCCCGGCCCGACTAGTGGCGCTGCCTACAGTGGGGCCGGCGAGCGTGTCAGCGACGATGTAGCAAAGCTCAAGACCGATATTTCAAATCTCGCGGACTCGGTCCGCAAACTGGCGAGCGAAAAAGTCGGTACTACCGCGGAGGACGTTCAAGTTAAGGCGCAAGAAAAACTCGGAGAGCTCGAATCTTTGGTGCGCAAAAACCCGACGCAGTCGGCACTTATCGCAGCGGGCGTGGGCTTCGTGATAGGCCTCATTCTTACCCGGTAACAAAACTCTTAGGCTCAATCGCAAATATCGGGCTTGAACGCCAATTCTAACGCTCAAACACAAATTGAAGGAAATTGACGATGGCGACAACTAGTGATCGGTTCGGAGCAACAACGGCAAGCATTGGTTCCAAATCTGGATCCGTATCCGGAGCGATGGAGTCTGCTGCAACAAGCGCGTCAGCTGCAATGTCAAACGCCGGCGAGCAAATTGCTGATGCGGCCGGACAAGCCCAAGTCGTAGCGCAAGAGCAACTTGATAAGCTCTCTGCATCAATTAGGCGAAACCCAATCCAGGCAGCTGGGATTGCCGCCGGAGCAGGGTTCCTCTTAGCCTTGCTGGCACGTAGATAAACCCGTCAGCTGAGGATTTGCGATGATAGGCGAATTGGTTCGCTATGCTGCAAGCCGCGCCACACAAGGCGCGGTCGATAACGTAACACGGAAGGCGTCGTGGGGCGGGGTCGCAATTTTCCTATTACTCTCAGGTACAGTCTTTGGCTTGCTAGTCGCCTTCTGGATATTAGAGGCGAGGTTTGGCGCGCCAATGGCCGGCGCGATGATCGCTGTGGGATGTTTCGTGGTCGGGTTCATATGCCTTTCCATACCCGCAATACTTGATTGGTCGGAACGCAAGCCGCCAGTTCAAACGCTCTCCGCTTCGGAAACGGTTGCCGCAGTTAAGGAGGAAGTTGCCGGGGCGGTCGATTATTTCGGACCAATCCGAGTTTTAGGGACCGCTTTCATGCTGGGGTTCGGCATGGCCAAGAAAATAAAGCATTGACGCAATCAAGGACGCGATCAATCGTCAGGTGCGCGTCGCCACAATAACGGGTAAGCCTTCTATTTCTTTGGCCGATTGGCGGTATTTCCGGATGCAGCGCGCGTCGCTGCTCCGGCCCCGCCTTTTACTTGCGACCACAATTTTTTCCATGTCCAACTCGTTGCGGCGCCACGTGTGCGACGTAGCAAGTGAGCGCGTCTCGCCTCGGGCAATGCGATCGATAATTTCTGCCACAACCCGTCAACGTTGAATATCGACCTTCTGTCATCGAGGCTGACCGGGACCAGTGCATCCGATGGTAAATTTATGTCGGCGGCTATTGTGTCTATCGCCGCCCGTATCGACCGGACCTTTGCGTTAGATTGGTCAGTCAAATCGTATGGCGGCGCCCAATCCTGCTGCGGCCGCAGTTGATCAACGTGCGTAATTGCACCAATGATCGGCGGTGGCCGGCGGTCGGGTTTGGCGGCAAAATGCGCCCGTATCGCATTGATCGCCAGCCGATCTACATCACGATCTGCCCGACTGACGCTCGTGACCCAGATAATCAAATCGCAAGCGCCGGCCTCCTCGGCAAGTCGATCTATTGTTGCCGTCGTTGCTCCGGGACTGTCGATCAATAAGAGGGGCGGGAGTTCGTCGCGCTGCAACCTATAAGCCGTGAAGCCGGCGGTGGCCGGAACCACATCGACTGCCGCATTGAGCTGGCGCGAGAGTGCGTTGATGACGCTCGATTTGCCTGCACTGATCTGTCCAGCGACAAGTATTCGAATGGGCTCGGCGATGACGGCGGCACTGAGATCGCGTTCCGTTTCGCTGCTTACATGTATGTTGAGTTCCTCGGTCGATACCCGGAGACGACCGCCATACAAATCGATTGCGGCACGCCCAACCTCGCGCACGTAGCCTTGCGTCAACCGCGATGCCAGCTCATCACGCAATCCGGAATAGAGTTTCTTGGTCAATCGCTCGCGTGCTTCGCTGGTGACCGCCGTCACCGGATTCAACACCCGAATGACCCGCCACAAATCGTAGGCTTGTTCTGCGACATCGATTGCCGAGCGCCATCGATACACCTTCATCACCTGTCCGATAGTCAACTGGTCGCCAAGTGGAATGTTATCGACCACAAACGGCCGGAGCTGGCGCGTGACACGTTCGGTCAATGCCAGCGCTTCCGGCACCGTGAATCGCCAAAGTGGATCTTTATCAAGCGGGTGCATACTCCGCGCCACAGCTTCAATGGTCTGTAGCCCCAAGTCCAGCAACGCATCACGACTTGTCAGCTTGGCCGGATCAGCGGTTGCAGCGAGAAGCTCGACCGCAGTCCAAGCCGCTGCTTCACGCGGGGTATCGCCTCTGGCCTCGGCAGATGCGAGCGGCTCATTGAGCGGTTGGGTATCAGAAGGTTTTAAAGATTTGACCAGCCACAACTGAGTTAGAAAGCTGATGATGCTCAGAGCAAGTGCGCCACCAATCCAGTATAGAAGATAGCCGCGCTCCCATAGCCACAGCGAGCCGAGCGGCAACAGTGATAGTACTGGCAACACCAGCGCCAGGAAGATCATTGTGCCACGCAGATAACTGGCGGCCTTGCGCACGCGCTTCATGTCTTCATATCCGGCTTGTTCTCACCCAGCTTACGGTCGCGGGCGAGTTGGAATGCTTCTTTCAGGGCCGTGCGATAGATATCTTGAATGCCGGTCGGGTCGCTTTCGCCTAGACGGCTCTGCCCGAGGAAGTGGCACGCCGCCTTCCCGATCGCAAACGTCGTTGCAAAACTCATCGCACTCGCGGCGGCCGTGCCTGCGGTTTGACCGTACACGGGCACCAATTTGACGAGTTCCCGGATTCCGAAGGACGCCAATGTGCGCGCGATAACGCCTGTTCCAAGACAGGCTGCAAATGCGGTCGTCGTGCTTCGATTCCACGCAACGCCATAGATCCCGGCAAGGTCATACAACATTTTCGCCTGCACACCCGGCACGGCCACTACACCCGCGATCGGTACGATATCGGCTGCGGCGGCGGATAGCGCGTACCCAATGATCCTCGGATGCGCCGATGCTGCCATTACGGCACTCGATGCTGCAATCGTTTCTCGAATGGAGGCTGCAATACTGACAGGCGCAACTCCTTCGAGCGCCGACATCAAGGCACCTAAGCCGTAGTCCGCCGGCAAGAATCCATCTTCGCGCAGTGTGAAATCCAAGGGAACGTAAACCGGTGTGTCGCGACCCGGAAGACTGTCAAACAGCGTTCGCTGAAACGCCAGGCTGCGCCGCAGCTCGTCGGGAACGCCGGCGTTGTGAAGCTTGGTACTGTCGAGGCTGTCGAACGGATACGGTTGAGGATGCGACATCGACTGTCCGTAACCTTGATGGAGCGTCGTCTGGGCCACCAGGATTGGCCAATCGGGATGGCGCTGCCTGATCAATCGAACTGCGGCAACGACGGCCTCCTGTTGCGGGTCCATGGCCTTCATGACGACAAGCACAAGGTGTGCTCGCTGTTCGCAAAACGCGATGTCTGCTGCTGGATCGTAATTAGATTCACCCAACCCGCGCGTATCCAAGAACCGAACTAGCGGTACCCCGGCCGGAAAATCGAAAAGCTCCGCCGTTTTGGTTGTGGCCTTGAAGCCTTGGCCGATTTCGAGGTTGGTGCAACCGGTCAAAGTTCGGACGATGGACGTCTTGCCAGACTGAACCTTGCCGAGCAACCACACGACGGGCACCGAAACATTTAGGGCCATGGATTCGGATGGGTGAGTCTGGCGGCCATTCACGTCAGCCTGTTGGGACAACGGTTCGGGCTCCCTGTGAAGTAGTTGCTATGCCGGAAAATGAATCGGCGGACAGGCCTCGTTTGCGTTCGCCGGTGGCCGGCAAGGTCCCGAGGCGACCAGTTGGAACGAAGGCATTATCCACGTCGGTTACCCGTACGCATGTGGCGAGTGCCTCCTTGAACGAAGTTACGAAGAAATCGACGCCGGTCTCCACCTTGATCCGTTCCCATTCTGAATCGCCCGGCATCATTCCCCAAAGTCCGATCATCACCTTGATACCAGGAAACCGGCGACGAATCCGGCGAACGATGAATCGAATTTGAGATGCCCGAGCATCGCCGACAAAAGACACACAAACCAACTGGATTGCGTCGAGCGATGCCGCGGTTTGCGCGATACCGGCCAGCCCTTGCGACTCAGGTAGTTTTACCCCGAGACCTGCGTGCGCGGATGCGTGCGCAAACAATGCGGCTGCGGCGTGATCGACGGTGTTGCTGCCACCGATACTGAGGATCGACGCTTCTACCGGTCGAACTGGATCCGGCGATGACTTCGCATCGGGTGCGCCCTGATCCTTTGCAGGCAGTTTCTCAGTGTTGAGTGCCTCACTTTCAATCGCGACATCTTGATGCTCGGCAAGATTTTCGACAAGCTGATAAACGCCATTGAGCAGCATTTGCTGACGTTCGCTCGCGAGTTCATCGCCACGCACGTCCCGTTGGGCGAGTGCGAGCCCTGGTAAAACCACCTGATCATAGTAGTCGACCAGTGTCTTTTCTTTGAGCTGTTGCTCCGCCTGTTCGAAGACCTCCACCGGATCATGTGCAATGAGCCTCTGGTAGATACCCTCGGACGGTGTGAGCGGTGGTTGATCGCCAAGTATAAGATTCAGGAATTCCAGACGCTGTGTGTATTGCCCAAGAATGACCAGGCACAATGTTAGCGGAGTCGCGAGTACAAGGCCGATTGGCCCCCATAGCCAGGTCCAGAATGTTGCTGCAACGACGATTGCCACCGGCGACAATCCGGTCTGATGTCCAAACACCAGCGGCTCGATCGCTTGCCCCATCAGCGGCTCGCCAATGGCAAATAACGCAATGGTCCATCCGACCATGCTCCATCCAGGGTCGACTGCTGCCGCCAAGGCAACTGGAAGAGCTGCTGCGATAATCGATCCGATATAAGGCACGAATCGCAACAGCATGGTGAAAATTGCCCACAGCAAGGGGCTAGGTACACCAATGAGCCAAAGGCCGAGACCAACCACTATGCCGAAGCCGGCGTTCAAGACTGTCTGAAGCAAGAAATAGCGGCTGAGTTTGGTTGCCGCTTCATCCATCGCCTCGGTCGTTCGATGCATGGATTTAGTGCCGAGCAGCCGGATCACCCGATCACGAAGGTCCTCGCGCTGCAGCAACAGAAAAATTACAAAAATGACAACCAGACCGGTGCTTGCCAAAGGTCCAAGAATGGGCTGCAAGAGCTCGCTGGCGACCTTCAATGGGTTGGTATTCGGCGCGTGAATCTCAACTGGGATCGGCGCACCCACTGCAGCAGGATTGGGTTGCGGGGTTGCAGTGGTTTTGGAGATTTCACGGCCAAGATCTTCGATTACTTTTGTTGCTTGCGACACGGCTCCGTTCGACGATGTGGCGCCTTTCACCGCTCTGATTTTTTCCTGCAGGTTCGCCTGATACTGCGGCAGCTTTTCCGCTAACTGAGCAATCTGCGACGCGCCGATGGCGCCGATGCCAAGTATCGCGCCGAAACTTAACGTCACGACGACGATCACGCTGGCCGCCCGGGGAAGTCCCGTGCGGCGCAGCAAGCTGGCTAATGGCGACAGCACGAAGCTGATCAATACGGCGAGCGCGAATGGAATGAGGATCTCACGCGCAAAGTAGAGCGCACCGACGATTGTTACGCCGGTGATAAGCGCGCTCTGGCCTGAAAAGTCGGGAAGGGGTCTGCTTCTGGTAACTGAAAGGTCTGAAAGCCGCATCGATCCCATCCTGACTTTAAGACCGCGCAAAAAGTATAATGCGGCGCCATGCATGCGTTTCTAGAAACGCTGGTGCCCCTTAATAGTTCCTGATCGTGCGGCCTGGGCATGATCAGGAACGTCACGCGAATTTTGGTTTAACGAAAATTCGAGCCTTCAAGGTGCATCGGTACCGGTCCGGCTGCCGGCTGGGACCTTTAACTTCAGTATCCGGGCCGCAACGCCCTTCAACTTGCGCCACGCATCCCGATCCTGCGTTTTGGTTTGGAAAATACGCCCGCCGCTTGCCCGGCGTTGTAGCGTCAGAAGCCTGCTGTGCAACTCCTGCAACCCAGGCCGGTGGCCGACCGAGAAAATCGTTGAGTTGGGAAGGCGTTCGAATAGTAAAGTAAGCAACCGGAATTCGCTTTCGATATCGAGCGCGGCGGTCGCTTCGTCCATAATTATTACTGTGGGCAACTCCAGCAACAGGCGGCCGAAGGCGACGCGCTGACGCTCGCCCCCTGACAGGGTCTGGTCCCAACGCTCTTCCTCATTATCAAGATTGGCCGCAAGATAGGAGAGACCGACGTCTTTGAGCACCGTCGTCGCCCGTTCGTCCGTCAAGAGTGAGCCTTCTATTGGATAAGCTAATGCGTCGCGCAGGGTGCCCAGTGGGATGTACGGCCGTTGCGGGACGAAGGCGAGCTTGGCGCCAGCTGGCAAAATGATGCGCCCGTCTCCCCACGGCCACAAGCCCGCGATCGCTCGTATGAGCGTACTCTTTCCGGTGCCCGACTCACCGCCAAGCAGCACGCGTTCCCCGGGCGCCACCGTTATATCGGCGTCATCAATAACAACATGCCCGTCGCGGTGCGTGATCGATAGGTTGCTGAACTGAATATCGCCGGTGCTTGTGTTCTCGACTACGATCGAGGTGCCTCGAGCGCTGTCGTGATCCATTTCGTCCATTGCGATATGCAACTCATCGACACGCTTTGCTGATGCAGACCACTCGGCAAGGCGGATAAAGTTATCGGCGAACCAATTGAGGGCTGCCAACACAGCGGTGAACGCCGCTGCTATCTGCATAACGGATCCGAGGGTCAGTTCGCCGGTTAGGTATTTCGGAGTGGCGAGTAGTACCGGTAATATCGGCGCAAAAAATGCGTTGCCGTTGAGCAACCAAGTGAGCTGGCAATGCTGACGGATAACGTCGATCCAGCGTTCTGCCACATCCGCAAATGTCTCGTTCAAACGCTTGCGCTCGTCGTCCGCCCCGTTGATCAGCGCAATACTCTCGGAGTTTTCCCTGACACGCGTCAACTCGTATCGAAACTGCGCCTCGCTTTCGTTCTTTGCCGCAACGCGCGCGACCAAAGGCGAACCAATAAAATACGTGAGGGCGGAAGTTGCGAGAGCATACAAAACCGCTGCAATCGCAATGTACCCGGGTATCCAAAGCGATAGCCCGGCAACCTCGAACGTGATTGAGCCTCCAACCCAAAACAAGATGCCGACGAACGTTACGGCCACCAGTACCGCATTTACAAAACCGATGACGAACTCCACCACCGGTTCGGAAGCCATGCGTACGTCATCGGCGATCCGGTATTCAGGATTGATTTGGGTTTCGTCGGTTACCGCCAAACGGTAGTAGCGTTGCTCCGACAGCCAGCGGCTCAATACGTCGCCAGTCAACCACTGCCGCCATTTAACTTGCAGTGTCATGCGACAGCGGACCATTGCGACGGCGAGCCCGGCGCCCACCGTGATCAGGACCACGATCGTGATCACGTTTACAAACAGCGTGCTGCCATCTTTGCGTTCGAGCGCGTCAAAGAATGCCTTGTTCCAGCGGTTTATCCCAACGTTTATGGCAAGGTTAGCGAAGATGAGTGCGAGCGCACCGACAGTCCAGAACCATGCAGAGCTTTTATCTGATCCGGTCCAGAAGCCTTTGGCACGCTGCAAAAAACCACGTGCGGTTGGCGCGTATAAAGTTGCCGGTGAGGCAGAGACATCGCTCATTGTGGTTGTCTTACTCGTGATAAGGCCTTCGGGAAATTGATAGATTGATCAGCCCGCAGAAAGCACGCGTCGGCCAGCTCTGCTCGCTTCTCATCGAAGCGGCCAATCGGCGAGCGAGCAGAAAGCAGTACCGGTATTCGTGCTCTAAATGCGCCCGATAAGGGCAAGCACTACGATTATGACGAGGATTGTTCCAACGGCGCCGGACGGGCCATAACCCCAACCACGGCTATGCGGCCAAGTTGGTAATACGCCAAGCAGAGCGAGCACAAGAATGATAAGTAGAATCGTCGAAATTGTCATGATGCCCACCCACATAAAGCCTCGCAGTTCGCTATTGCGAAACTGCGAGGCGGTGTAGAAACAACGGGAAATCGCGCGGTGGACAATTCTATCCGCCGTATGAACATTTACATGTTATGCTTTTCAGCCCAAGCATCAAGTTGCTTCTCTGCATCGTCTTTAGCAACGCCGTAGCGGTTCTGGATTGCGCCGACCAGTTGGTCGCGTTTGCCTGCCGCAACATCTAGCTCATCATCGGTAAGTTTGCCCCACTGCTCCTTAGCCTTACCCTTTAGTTGCTTCCAATTGCCTTCGATGCGATCCCAATTCATACGACGCACTCCATCATGGTTCGAATTTCGCCAGGGCTGACCGATTGTCTGGCCCATCACTGCGGGCTAACGCAGTGATATCGTTTTGGTTCCGTCGCACTGCCTCAACGCGCCGCGGTCTGTACGGAACCAAACTGCCAGCTCGTTCGTTGATGATCGATATCGCTTGTTTCAGCGCATGAAAGTTACACGTATTGTTTCGAGGTGAGTGCGGTCGTTAGCTTTACCGAAAAAACTGAAGCTTGGACATCGCGTCGAGATGCGTTGCTGATCGAGGTTTGCTTGAACGGTGACGAGGATGTGCTCCGGTTTTGGTCCGTTCATCGATCCGACCCGCAAGTTCAGCGTCGAACAGAGACCATGATGCCCCTAGCCCGACCTTCTCAACGTGCCTGCTTGTCGCGCGCGTTGTTCCGACAACGGATTGCCGGCAACCAATCGCTGCATGAAGCCGCATCCGCCGGATGAGGGCGGTTTGGTCTGCGCGGCGCTGTTCCTCTTCAGTTG
>JANLPY010000030.1:0-8022 GCA_031367505.1 Hyphomicrobiaceae bacterium
GCCGCGATGTGTTCGACTACATCGAGTTTTTCTACAACCCGCGGCGCAAACACGTTAGGAATGGCATGCTGTCGCCGATGGCCTTCGAGCAGCAGCAGAAACTGAAACTAAAAGGTGTCTAGGAAACTGGGGGCTATTCACCAATGGGTGTGAAGTCGATTGCTACCCACCTCAATGCGAAAGGCATCCTTACCCGCGATGGCGGACGCTGGGGGATCGGCAGCCTCCACAAGATGCTGACCCGACCCGCCTATATCGGACGCCACGAGTTCAACAAACGGGACCAGACCAAGGAACTCAAACCGACCGACGAGGTGATCACCGTCGCCGTGCCGCCGATCATCGACGAGGCGACGTTTGCGACCGTGCAGGCCCGGATGAAGGCGCGAAATCCCAAGGTCACGCCGCCGCGCGTGGTCAGCGGCCCGACACTCCTGACCGGGCTGATCCATTGTGCCAAATGCGGCGGGGCCATGACCATCCGCACTGGCAAGGGCGGGCGTTACCGCTACTACACCTGCTCGACCAAGGCGCGGCAGGGGCCGACCGCCTGCTCCGGAATGACCGTCCCGATGGACAGGCTGGACACGCTCGTTGCGGATCACCTCGAAAAGCGGCTGCTCGACCCGAAGCGGCTGGAACACGTCCTGTCCACCGTCCTCGACCGCAGGCAGGAGCGGTCCGAGCGCAAGCAGCAACATATTGCGGAACTCAACAAACGCGCGACCGAGACCGACCTGCGGCTCAACCGGCTCTACGACGCCATCGAAGGCGGCGTCGCCAACCTGGACGACCCAGAGCTGAAAACCCGCATCGCGACCCTGAAAGCCACCCGCGATCAGGCCCGCGTCGACGCAGACCGCGCATTGGCCTTGCACCAAACCATCAGCCAGAAATCGATCACGCCACAGATGCTCCGCAAGTTCGCCAGTACCGCCCGCGACCGGATGCGCCTGCCCGGCGGCGGCTACCGCCGCGACCACCTGCGCGCCCTAGCCCAGCGCGTCGAAGTTAATGAAGGCGAGGTTCGCATCATGGGATCGAAGGTCGAGCTGCTCAGAACACTGGCGGGCGCAGCGGTCCCGACGGGCCACGTGCCCAGTTTTGTTCCAAAGTGGCGGAGGGAACGCGACTGGAGTCGAACCTTCTCTGGCTTTCTAATACTCAGCCGTTCAAACCCTACTCGCGAAGAGGTGAATAAAAAGATTGTCGGAATTCGGGATCTTCGAGTTCACGAAAATAAAGCTCAACATCCTCGCTCGCCGGAAGAAGATCCACTGAAAACAATGGGTAGTGGTTATCATCAGACGTTCGACTGATGGCCGCCCAGAACCGACTTGACTCAGTAGCCGGAGATGGTTCGACGGGCACAACATTCATACTGCTAAGCAACCGCATGCATAGAGTCTTTGACCTCCGAAGCAAGGGCTCCACCGATCGTCTCCGAAGTGACTGAAATGCAGGCCAAGCATAAGCTACAAACGCGTACCTCGGCCGTTGTAGTGCGTGAAGAGTTTCAGCGCTCTCGAGTTGAAACTCTCGGAACAAAATCTCGGCGCCGCTGTGCTTCGCAATATCAAGACCCACATGTTCTAGCATAGCCTCTGCCGCCTTTGGAAAGCCAAGCAGACGAGCAAGCGAAGCCTTGCGAATATCGATTCGCAGCCTTTCGTGATCAAAAAAACTCTCAAGGGCAGAATGGGACGCATGCTCTATATTGGCCCACATTGAGTCAGCCAAAGAGCGATCCCTTTTAAGTGCTACGGGTGAAGCCAAAAGACTGTCAAAATAGCTTAACGCGCGATCTCCTTGAAAAGGGGTAATCCCTTCATCCGCAATCCCTACCCATCGCGACCTAGATTCCTGCCTCCTTCCCAAAGCCAACGACAGCATCGCCGCCCTTGCATCGTTCCTGCCAATGATGCTTCTCAGCACCTCGCTATCCACTTCAATTGCTTCAATTTCGCGTGACTTTTTGAGATATGATGCCGCTCGGCTGAGGTCGCCGATTAAGATGCATGCAGAAACGGCATGAGCGAGGACATAGCTCCTATCCAGGTTGGTCAGGCAGTCAAGTCTTAGGCAACTTTCGAAGGCAACAAGTGAATCTTGAGGGCGCAGCATTCTAGATAGAGTAATGCCCAACTCACGAAAGAATGCAATTTTCTCTTTGTCACGCGCTCCCAACGGTGGTTCAACTCCAGCACCATCATGAGACAGCAGGCAAAGAGCTTCGTATTTGAGAGCTTGAAGTCCATGTGAGCGGCTTAGAATTCCAGCCGTTTGCCTACTTGCATCAGTGTCGCTTGCCGAGAATGTGCCATCCTCAAGGAAGTCGTCATAGGTCTGAAGCGCCTTTCGCATGACATTGACAGCGTTTGTGTGCGATGCACCCTTTGCTGCACGCGAGAAATGCCTGATCGCCTCCAAGGCCAAGGCAACTCCGCTGTCATCCCATGGGTATTGATACGGGATCTCACGTTGCGGGTCTTCAAGACCGTCAGCGTACATCATGTCTCGCAGGGTGTCTCCAATCGCTTCATGTATTTTACTACGCGAGCTTTGATCGAAGCGCATCCAGTCATCTTGGACTATTGCCCGCACCAGAAGTGGTGCCGTGTATCTTCCTGAATCTGCGTCTTCATCATCGGGTTGAAAGTTAACATACTTGCTTTGCAGATGGTAAGTTACACTGACCGACTGAAGCAGATTTCTCGTCGTTGGGTTCTCCTTTAATCTTTCGAGCATATCACTCGTCAAAAAGAATAGCCCAGTCGAAACTACCCGCAGAGCAAGCAGGTCGTCCGAAGCAAGCTTGCTTGAATAATTACGGATGTCTGATTGAATGTCGCTTAGGCAGTCTGAAATTTCTGGAACTGACTGCCGCCACTCGCTATTTATCCTTCCCCAAATTCCTTGGGTCGGATCAAACGGCGAAACATTGTTCGTATCGCTAGCGCAGAACGCGCGATATCTCACCGCGCTAGGAGCTTCCGTAAACGCTGTTTTCTTGCTACGATAATGATGAGCTGCTCGTTTCAGAATGGCATTTTCAGCTCGTGGACCGATTGCTACTTGTGCGGCCCTTCCTCGGATAATCCGATAGTGGTCGAGGGCATCCTTAAAGTACGTGAGTGCATCATCTGCGTTAATCTCAGGCCGATACTCATAGGTAATTGGCTTTCTGTTATTTAGATAGCTGAATGCGCCGGGTTCCCAAGAAGTCAGAATTAATCGACACATACCTTTTCGAATGGCACTTTCGGATATGACCTCCAACTCATCTGAGAGCTTTCGGACGAATGTTAATGCTTGCTCCGGGATTGCTGACGCTCCATGAATTACAAGCAATTGGTCCAGGTTGTTCAATTGATTTGCAATTTTTCTCTCAACAGTTTGCTGTCGAAATGCGTCATCTTCATCGTGCAGCCGGATGATAAGTTTTTTGCTTAGTCTAGTGCGAGCGTCGTCTGGATACGCTAGCGCGCCTATATGAAGATGGTGAATTCCGCCGCGATATCGGCTTTCAAACCCTTCGCACCTGGGCAATACTCGCTGGAGTGCATGCGCCAAGCCGCAAAATGGACGCGCGTTTACCACTGCGGTTTTTGACGCTGCTGTAGATGACGTCAGAGCGCGAAAGAGATCCTGAACTGCTTCAACTTCGCTACGGTGCATCGGCACCTCGACAGTCTCTTGCTTGGAAACCTGGCGACAAGCTTGAAACCAGTATGCGTCGTCGTCAGCGCGCCACTGAGCGGTGGCATCGCGTTGCTGCTGTTCCCTTGCCTCAGCGCGATTCTTGGCCGCCTCCTCGTGCCTTGAATGAACTTTCACCCGGTATTCGATGCACAAGTCAACGTACGCGTCTTGGTCAGATGCTTGCGCAAACAGCTTTACCCAAGTCTGATTCGGGAGTGGAGAGTTTGCTCTTGAAGGTACCGCTATGTTCTGGAAGCCTAGAACTGACAGGAAGGCTTCATCGGCCACATGGCTGAGCTTCCTTATCGTTTCATGACTGACTCCTGGTTTCGCGTCCAGAATGTTGATCTGAGACAGTTTAGTAACCATTGCCGGGCTTACGCCTACAAGTTCGGCCAAGTCCCTTTTCCATGGCCTGCCGCTCTTGCTTGTCCCGTCAGGGCACGACATAGCGTGCCAACAAATCAAGTTAACCCTTTGTTTACCTGTAAGATCGCGCTCGCTCATCAAGCTTTCTTCTTCTTCCCCACACACTAACATTCTAGATGAGTACCCGCTTCAAGGCTTCACGTAAAGGCGTGAAGCCGACCTATGTGAGCTGGGTGTCCATCGGAAGTGAACTCAAGGGGTAAGAAAACAAGGGTGTTGCGAGTTCGCGGGGTTACCCCGCACATTTTTCCTCACAGCGTAACCAAGTGGGGAGTGCCCGAAAAATGAGTGAACAGCCGAAACGTCTGACGATGCTTCACGTCGACGAAACAAGGCCGCCTGTCGCTGGCATCGTCAAGGCCCCGTCCGCGACCAAGGTTAGCCACCTCTACGCCGACGCCTCTTTGCTGTCGGACGATCGGAATGAAAATCTATTTCCGCAGGCCCGCGATCTGATCCGCCGTCACCAAGCGCTGGCGCGCTCAACGCAAGTCAGCATTGATGGCATCGACCTGGAGATCCATCCCAATGTCCTGAGCCCCACCCTGACGACCACCAGCCGCTTCTTTGTTCAGGCGATTCTCGACCAGCATCCGCGCGGCAACATCCTGGAGATGGGATCGGGGACAGGTTTTTGTCTTTGCAAGATCGGACTGGCGGTGCCGGATGCAGCCTTGTTCGGCTCCGACATCAATCTCGATGCGGTCAATGTCACCCGCAGGAATTTGGCACGACACGGACTGCGCGGCCTGATCTGCCAGAGCGATCTCTACGACAACATCGATCCGAAGGTCAGGTTCGACATGATCGTCTTCAACCCGCCGCTCCTTTATGCAAGCGCCCACAATGAACTTGAGCGCGCCATCTTTGACGCCGGAGCCGTCACCATTCACCGCTTCCTGCAAGGCCTGCGTGGTGCCCTGAAGTCAGACGGTCGTTCGATCATCCTGTCGACCGATCGAAATCACCGTGACGGCCGGGGACCGGCATTCCCGGCGATCCTCAATGATTTCGCGCTTCGCCACAGGGTGGTCGCCACCCTCGATCGGGGCTTCGAGACCTATAGCGCTTATTTGGTGGAGATCTAAGATGGATGACGCGGTGCGCATAAACACGTCTCACATAAATGAATGGAACGCTCTGCTTCATTTCGAGACCATGAAGGCATTGTTCATCGCCAGAAAAAACCGCGACCGGGAAGCTCTCAAGGTTGTCCCACCCGTCACGGTGGAGATCGATCCGGTCGACTACTGCAACCACCGCTGCAAGTGGTGCTTCACGGCGTCCCATCGCGAGACGGATATGATGCCAGTGGATGCCGTGAAGCGTCTTGTAGTCGCCTTGGGGCAATTGGGCGTGAAGTCAGTGCACTTCGCCGGCGGCGGCGAAGCTACACTGCTGAAGAAGTTTGCGCGGCTCCGCGCCAGCGTTGCGCCATCGACCGAGCCTGGGTCAGAGACAGTCCTGGACACGGTTGCAGCTGCGAACATGGTTGCCGGCCTGATCACCAATGGCAGCACGCTGCGCATTTTGGATTCAGCGGCGCTGGCAGAAAAGGTGAGCTGGATGCGGGTGAGCATCGATGCCGGCAGCGAACAGCGCTACAAGGAGAAACACCGCCCAAAGGGACATACTCTCAGCGACGTCCATCGCGGTCTTGAAGCCATGGTGGAAGTGCGGGGCATGCGGGCCTACCCCACACTCGGCGCGAGCTTCATTTTCGAGGAGAATACGCCGGAGATGATGGAAGAGATCCGGGCGTTCGCACGCGACATGGCCAACCTCAAGATTGACTACATCCAAATCAAACCCGAGAATCACAATCGGGGGCCGCAAGCCGAGCAATTCTTGCGTCTGATCGGCTTCATGCTTGACGAAGAGCTTGCAGGGTCATCCACGTTCGCGACGATCAATCTTCCTCACGCCGACGCAGATGACGCAGAGTACTGCTGGTATTCACATGTCGGGCCCGTGGTAGGTGCGACGGGCGACATCTATGCCTGTTGCTACACCTACGGAATGCCGGCATTCAAGCTCGGCAACGTATTGTCGGACGCAGCGGGCTTCGAGGGTGTCTGGGCGGGCGACGAGCGCCTCAAGGCATCGGAGGCCATAGAGCCGAAGCGGTGCCAGTCATGCCGCCATACATCCTTCAACCGGATGGCTGACAGGCTATATGAGCTCGGCGAAGAGATATGGAACTGGCTCGAGGACGAATTGCAGGCTGTCTGTGGCGGAAAGCCCGAGAGCGAGGTCAAGTATCCCGCCAATACGCTTTGGCTGCGACCGGGCTTGCGCCAGTTCGAACACCTACAGCGATCTGGCGCTAATTCGATTACCGCCTACCCAGTATTTCGACCAACACATTTCATCAACGCTTCTGTCCCGGAATGATCTCGCCGGACAGCGCGTTTCAAAAAGCGGGAGAAAGCCCATGCAATCGATTTTGGTAAGACAGAGCCTACGCCGGCGAGATGTCGCGGTTACGCAGGTGCAATCACAGTTGCTGCTGAGCTCGATCGACTTCTCGCAGTCGATCGGGCCGCGCAAGATGGACAAGGTACGAGCGCCTGTATTCGCCAATGCGTATTTTGTGTCACGCACGGCGCTTGCCGAAATCGTTGCGCTAGGCGCGATCCCCACGATGATCGCAGTCGGCAACACCTCCGCCCAAGATAAGGATGCTGTGATTGCGGGACTCGATCTAGCGCTCTCGGAACTCGGTATTGATGCAGAGGTCCAGTTTTCTCACGAAAACTATCACGAGACCAGCGAGTCGGCCATCGCTGTAACTTGTGTCGCCCTGGTGGCCGAGCATGATGTAAGGATACTTGCATCCAACGGGCCGGCATTTGTCTATTACTCGAACTTGAGACTCCCGCCAATTCTCGATCCAGACGAATTTCATAGGAGGTGGCCGCTGACTGAGCTTTTGACTATCCTGCGACACCCGCAGACGCTCGAAGTAATTCCCGGTGGGTCTCGAGGTGTGATGGTCGACATTGAGCGTTTGTGTGCCGATCTCCAGCTTGTGTTTTATCCCTCGTTAGCGGCGACAGATATGACAAACTCTCTTTCGGAAAGAGCAGGGCCGGGTTGCAAGTTCCTGATCATCACCAACGCTCCCGTCGAGCACCCCAGCTATGAGCTGATCGGGCAGATCACATCCGCGTTGGTTCCGAGGGAAGATCGCAGAAGAGCATAATCCGGCGTCGCCGGTTGCAGCGCCGCTCAGGGTGTCGGACGCCGGATTTCATCGGCAAGCCGCACCTGGAAAGCGCGACCGTAGCCTGCTAGCGGCGTGCAGACGACCCGATGGCGAAACGCGAATGATCAATGAGACTGAGTTCCGACACCACAAGTGGACGATGGCGTTCGATGCGGTCAAGGGCTTGATCGAAGACCTCTGCGAAGATAGTTTGTTGATAATTATGGTCAATCGCGCATGAAAATCATCTTCCGATATGTTCGATGAAATGAAATCTCTCCAACAGTCGGAACCAGTAAAATCCATGAAACTGGTAAGGGTATAGAGAAATGGCATGTGCAAAGCCGCCAGAACCTGGACGGGCGACTCCACCTTCCGAAAGTATGGACTTCGCTTTGCTAATGGCGGAAGAGCGCGTCGCTCACGCGCTCGAACTCATAAAGGCCGGTGATGTCCATGTGAAATTGGAAGACGAATTTGCCGCTATTGAAGCGGCGATCGAGCGCATGCAGAAGTCAGGTGCATCTGTCGAGGATATCCAGAAGATGCAGGCGCGTCTTGCCATGGTTCGCGGCGAAGGCCTGGCTGCCGTAAAGATGGAGGCGGTCTATGGGACGGCGCAGAAGACCCCGGGCCAAAAGGGCGTGTCGGATACCAAAGTGATCGCCCTCGCAAAGGAAGGC
>JANLPY010000121.1:0-3371 GCA_031367505.1 Hyphomicrobiaceae bacterium
GCCGACCGCGAAACGCATGGCTTGCAGCCGTTGGACTGGTGTTCAGAGGCGTATCACTTCGACAAGGGGTGGGCAATGCAGGACGTGGGTTGCTCAACCCGGATCAAGGCGTACGAGGCTGGCGACGTTCATGCGCTAGACGCGCCGGTGAGCGCAGCTCCTGCAGCCGACACTGCCTCGCACACCACGATGCCCTAAACCAGGGCTAGTCTAACGGGCACTGTTAGCGCCATCGCTGACGCTGCTTCAACTACACCCAGGACATCGATATGAAGGGCCTACGCGCGCTGTACGTGGCTGTCCTCTGTCTATTCGCGACAGCTCCAGTCTTTGCTCAACGAACAACGCATGTCAACGGGTACTACCGATCGAACGGTACGTACGTGGCGCCATACGACCGGCGCGCGCCAAGCGCTGTCACGCCCGCCCCAGCACCGACTCCGCCAACAATTGTGGTACCCGAGCCGAAAGTCAGAACGACGAGGTCCGGGTCGGTGAAGGCACCGGCCGTGCAGTCGACAGCAACACCCCGCATCCCTGCCCGCGGCCCCAACGGTCGATTCGTTCGCAGCTCGTCTGCTCGTCACCAGTTCATGGAATCCACGGGATATCCCAATGGCCGGCCTGGCTATGTCGTTGATCACAGGATCCCGCTTGCATGTGGTGGAGCAGACAGTCCAAGCAACATGCAGTGGCAATCTGTCGCTGATGGGAAAGCCAAAGATCGTACGGAGCGCAGCGGATGCACCTCTAACCACCGCTAGAGGGCAACTGACGTTGCAATTCACTCTAGACTGACTATGCCGCGGGGCTCCCCCCCCGCAGCTAAAGCGCCAACCGTTAGGGGGCTGTGGGGACCGATGGATCGCACCGAACAGCTTGCCGAGCGCCATCTCATCTTTCGAGGTCACCTTGCGCCAGCATATGAACCGGATGGCAACATACCTCCCGACTTCGTCATCGACGGCCGAATCGCCGTTGAGGTGCGGCGCCTCAACCAGAATGAGCCAACGGCACAGGCTTCGCGTGGACTTGAGGAAGTAGAGGTACCGCTCATCATGGCGCTCGAGCGTCTACTGGACACATTCGGCGTTCGTACCACGACCACCTGGCTTGTGAATGTCAACTTCCGCCGACCCGTCCCACCCCTTAAAGTGGTCATTCCAGCTGCGCGGAAACTGCTCGAGGCCGTGCGAGGCGGTGCCACCGCTACTTCGGTCCGGACAGAAGTGGTGCCGAATGTCGAACTTCATGTCGCTCCTTTTCAGGGCGGACAGTTGAACGACATGTTCTTCCTCGGCATATCGAGTGATGAAGATTCCGGTGGATGGGTAATTGACGAGTTGGCGCGTAATCTCAAGATCTGTATTGACACCAAGACCGCCAAGGTCGCTCCGTACCGACACAAATACGCCGAATGGTGGCTGCTACTCGCAGACCAGATCGCTTATGGTCTTTCGCCGTTCGATTTGGCCCAGTTTCGATCAACGGTCGCCCTTGCGCACACCTGGGACAAGGTGATTGTCGTCAACCCAAGTGATCCGACCGACTATTTCGAGCTATAACCAACGTGCCATTGGAAACGCATGTAGATGCTGGCGCCCCGCGGCCAGAGCTCCTAGCTACACGAGCCTCCCCGCAGCCACGCTGCGGAACCATTCAGGATTGATTTGGGGCGGGGCTCGCTCGCCGCAGCCAAGGACCAACCGTTAGACCTTCCGAGACAACCCCATGGCACCAGTCCGCATTACAATAGTCACCCTTGGGCACATGCCGCCGGACTTTACTCTCGCCACCGTTCACAAGTGGCGGTCCAAGCTGTTTACAGCCGTCGGGGCCGTGGAAAGCTACGCACTAACAACAAATGCGGACGGCCCCGACTGGGAATTCACAGACGACGCCATTGGCGAGGCCCTGCCTACCACCTTTGATGGTGAAGTTCTCTTCGTCATCACAAACGTCCGCCTTACGTCGAACTACTACGCCCGGCGGCTAACTGGGAACAGGGTCGCAGTCAGCCTTCATGAGATCGCTGACATCATGCGCGCTGCGCACATCCCGATCGAGAACGCCATCCTGCGCCTTCTCTATTCGGTCGCGCTGACCTACCTCCGTTTCGACCGGAAGGTGCCCGCCACCGGTGTCAACGATGCGTTTACCCATGACGAGACACGTGGATGCGTGTTCGACATGAATGCGTTCAAGCCAGACTTGGTCGCATCATGCCACGCCCCGATCATCTGCGCGGATTGCGCGAATCGCATGGAGCATGAGAAGGTCCCGCTCACCTTGCTGCAGAGCACTAGACAGGAGCTTGGCGGCATTCGCAAGAGCTTGTATTTCCGTCTAGCCGACTGGGTGCGTCGCCATCCGATCTTGGCCTTGGTGTTTTCGACACTGGCCGCGCTCGCCGTCAGTATTTGTGCCTCTCTGATTGCATCCTATCTATATGCAGCCCTTACCGCTTCACCGCCGGCAGTGACCAAATAGCCTGCTTTTCCTAGCGGTCGGTTTAACCAGCGCCTCTAGCTGTTTGGGCCAGGAGGCGGGTGGCGCCAGCCGGCGCCGCGTCGGCCAGGATGGCTCCGAGCCGCGTTCCCGGCGCCTAAGAGGCGCCTCTCGGCATGGCGCCCTGAAGGGCTTCACGAATTCCAGGAATACCGTCGCCTCAGGCGACAAGGCCGAGCCGCGGAATGATCGAGATAGCGACGAACGCCTCACTCGGGAGAAGCCGTGCCGACGAAGTACGCGATCGGTGACTGCGTGCGGGTCCCTGATGGGCGCATCGGTCGAGTCCGGGCTCGCGCCGGCGCGCATTGGCGCATCCGGGTCCGCCGTCCGGCCGGGACCAGCGACCAGTTCTTGGTCCTGCCGGCCCGCGAGCTGCGTCTCGTACCGACGCCGAGTGGATGGATGACACCAGAAGGGTATCGACGTTACTTGAAGGCCACCTTGGCGAAGTTGCGCGCTCGGCTCCGTGCTCGGTGATCCGGTATCTGCGGCCGCGGACTCGATATCTGCCGCTCGACGCTTCCCCGCTCCCCCCTGCCGAACAAGGGACTTCCTGATGCCTACATCCGTCGGACCGATGCGATCTTCGACGTCCAGTGTGGAGCGGGCGCGGCGATCGCCTCTCGGCGATGCACCGTCGAGGGCAGCTCCTGCCCTCGACCTTACCCCCAACGGAAAGCCCTTCAGGGCGCATCGCCGAGAGGCGGCTTTAGCCGCCGGGGGCCGAGCGGATGCTGGACATGACAATCGCGGCGCCTCCGGGCGCCGCGTTGGCGATGCGGGGGTCGGCGTTCGTTGCCGGGGGCTGTCGCCCCCGGCTCGGCGCGTGCGCCCTGACAGGCGCGAGATCTCGGCAGTAC
>JANLPY010000123.1:0-1968 GCA_031367505.1 Hyphomicrobiaceae bacterium
TTGTCAGCAAAATCCGCACGGCCTCCCGACGGAACGCAGCGTCGATCACGCGTCCCTTTGTCGTCTTTGACTTGCCCATTCCCGCTCCTCTGATTCGCTAAATCTATCAGAAAAGCCCTCCACATTTTCGGGGGAAGTCCATTTCGGCGGCCTGCTTTTGCGATATCTTTTGCATTCGCGCAACAAGTTCGATGATGTCACCGCCGCCGCTGCAATCGCCGAAGCAATGCCAGAGATTTTTGTCGGTCGATGCGACGAATTGGCGATCGTTCGATCCGTTGTGGATGGGGCAGTTGCCGCGCAGTTGGTGCGTGCCAGTTTTCTTCAGATCGATGTTGAGCCAGGCGATGATCTGCTCGATCGAGACGGTTGCTTTCAGTTCCTGAAAGTCGATGCGCATTGGTTCCTCCTGAAAAGAGCACAACTGCATGTATACTATCAGCAGACGGATGTTCGTCGACTGCGCAACACAGGAGGTCGCAGATGGCTACGAAAAAGCAGGAAGTGAAGGACGAGCCGCGCAAACCAGATTTCGTCGTTCGCGCGAAGCAATCACCCGACTCCGAGTTCTGGATGAACGTCGGTGTCGCGTGGTCGTTCAAGGATTCGAAACCGGGCTTCTCGGTGAAGCTGCATTCGATTCCGACGAATTGGGACGGCGACTTGATCTTGTTGCCGCCGTTGCCCGACAAGGAGTGATGTGCGCAATGCGAGAGCGTCCTGCGGGGCGCTCTCTTTTCATGAGCAATAGTGTCTGCAGGATCAGCGTTAATCGCTATTCGGGAGCATGCAGGCGCGCGCGGCTGACGATGAATTATCGGTTGCAGAAATCTCTTGACGGCGAGCATGTGTACCTGCGACGCTGTGCGTCGCAGGCTCTACCGGCAGCGTCGGATATTCAGCGCAAACTGCTAATTGGTCGGCGGGCTCGACGCTGTACAAATGTTCCGACGCTTCGTTGGATGATCAACAATTATTCGTCGGTTCGAAAAGCCGTCGTTGGCGCCGCCGTGTGGAAGATGTCGCCACCTTCATTTCAATTCACAGTGGAGAGCCGAAATGGATAGCCGCATGGTTACCGTAGTCGGCCTGATTGGTATCTGGGTCGGGGGTTGGTTCTTGCAAGGTCCAATCGCGAATGCACCGACCGGCGTGCCAGGACTCGCGCTGGTGAAAATCTTGATCTCGATCTGGGGACTGATCGGGCTCTCTGCACTCTGGTGGGTGATCAACGGTCTCAATGTCGTGAAGCAGTGGAACCGACGACCAACATTGTTGCTTGGTGGTACCTACTGGAAGACCAAGGGCCCAGGTCTCTGTTTTATCCCGCCCATCGCGATCACGTGTTTACGCGATGTTCCCGTGCAAGACGTCGTCGATAAGTTCACGGCGCCGCGCGTGCAAACACGCAACAACGTTTCGATCGACATCGATGGCGTCATCACGTGGTGTGTGGACGAGCAGCACGTACGCGATGCTGTGGTCAACGTGCAGAATGTGAGCGTTGCCGTGCTTGAGCGCGTCATCGCAATTATGAGCGACACCGTCGGCACGAAGGACCTCGACGAACTGCTGCACAGCAGAAAAGCGTTTGCAGATTCCGTGCTCGGCGTCGTCAAGGAACGGCTCGGAGGTTGGGGCGTCAACATTAAGTCGCTCGAATTGGCGCTGTTTGGCCTTGATGTTGGTGCAGTGTTTTCCGCGGTTGATTTTGCGCGGAGGTGGCTATGGGCGACTTGGAATTCCACAAGTTGCTGGGACTCGTCGGTGACCTGTCGGTGGCGCAGCTGGTGACGCTGGACGCGACCGTACGCAGCCGGCTGGCGATGCCTCGGTCTCGACCTGGCGATGCAACTGGTGCCGCGGCGACCGAAGATCCATCGGCCCAAATCCTGCCTGCCGGCGCTGCGCCCCCGGCCAACGGACCGGTGCCGCTGGCCGAGCCAGCCGACGCTGGCGTGGCTTCGG
>JANLPY010000368.1:0-3348 GCA_031367505.1 Hyphomicrobiaceae bacterium
GCCGATATCGAGGCGCTGCTGCCCTGGAACGTTGCGGCTGCCGCGCTAAAACCGACGCGATAGCGTCGCTGGCCTACCCGCCGCCCGTCAAGCGGAAACCAACGCCGAGTGCGACGGTCGTTCGTGGGGCGCTTACGTTGCAACGGCCGCTGCGGCTGCGACAGTGCGGAGTAACAGCTATCGACGCGAAGAAAAGTGCCAGGAGTCCGCTTCGGGATGTTTTGTCATGGCATTCTCCTGGGGGTGCTGTCGCAGACGCGATGGGAATTCCGGCAATAGGCGATTTCTCGGGCGAAGCTCAGGGCACCGCATCAGGTAGCGAGGCCCACCTGTCTATCATTATTCTACTATCCAGCCAGAAGGTTGACGGAGCGCATGCTGTCGTCCCGAGCCCTCGCCTACCGTCCTGTTGGTACGCGGTATCCGGAACTACTTGGCCAGCCAGACATCTTCAAACCGCCAGCCATTGTAAATGCTGTTAACCATCAGCACGAGATTCCTGACTTTCGGGGACCAGCACGTGCCGCCCTTGTTGTGCATGATGATCGGTCGGGCCAGGTCTTCCTGCAGGCGGCGGTCGATCTCCCAAACCATTTTCCGGCGCTTCTCGAAGTCGGTCACGACTGACTGCTCGTCGATCAAGGCGTCGATCGCGCGGTTGCAGTAGTTGGTGTAATTGCGCTGCGAGCCGCAAGCGTAATTCTCGTAGAATTGCTGGTCGGGGTCGTCGATGCCGCTACCGGTCAGGTTCAGGCCGACGATAAAGTCCTTGCGCGCCACCTTGACGTGCCACAGTGCTGTTTCGACGATGTCGAGTTCGCCGTCGATAAAAATTTCCTTCAGCTGGTCGATTAGGATGACCGCCGGATCCCGATACGTCGGGATATTGCGGGTAGAAACCTTGACCTGGATCTTCTTCGATGGGCCATAGCCCAGCTTGCTCATGATTGCCCGGGCCGTTTCCCGGTTCTTGCCAACATCGCCACCGAAACCCGGGATTGCTTCCAGGACATCCTTCGGCATGCCCCAAATCCCTTCAGGCGCTGGCAGCAGGGCGCCGCCGACGGCGTTCTGGCCTTCTGAGAGGATGTCGGTGAATGCTTTGCGATCCAGTGTCAGCGCCATGGCGCGCCGGATCTCGGCATTGTCGAAGGGCGCCTTGTCGAAATTGACGAGCAGATTGGTAGAGACGTTGGTCGTTGTGACCTCGCAGGTCGCTTGCGGTGCCTGTGCCCTGATATCCTTGATCAATGGGATCGTCATTTCATAGGGAAAGGTGACGTCGTTCTGGCCGGAGACAAATGACAGGATCGCGGTCGACCGGTTCGGGATGATCGTGAATTCTATTGCGTCGAGATAGGGCCGACCGGGCTTCCAGTAGGCGGGATTTTTCAGTAGCCGGATCGACTCGTTACGTTTGAACTCGACGAACTTGAAGGGCCCAGTGCCGACCGGATTGGTGCGCATCGTCGCGCTCGGCACGTGGCAAGGATAAACGGGCGTGTATCCGGACGCGAGCATCGCCAGCATCGATGGCTGCGGCCGTTTCAGGTGTAACACCGCCCCATAGGTGCCGTCGGTCGTCACCTCGAGGACATTTGTATACCAGCCGGCACGGAAATTGAGACGCAACTTGTCCTCGGACTTGCCGAGCACGAGATCGAATGTGCATTTCACGTCGGCCGACGTGAACGGACGGCCGTCATGCCACTTGACGCCCTCGCGAAGCTTGAAGGTGAGCTTGGTGCCGTCTGGGTTCCAACTCCAAGACGTCGCCAACTCAGGCACGATAGAGTTCATGGTGTTCTGCTTCACGTTCTGGTCGTAGATGACCAGATTGTTGAAAATCGCCATGGCTGGCGTCAGAACCGAGTTCGTGCCTTCCTCATGGATCGACAGGCTGGCCGGGCTGTCGCGATGCGTGATCCGAAGTGTACCACCCGATTGTTGTGACCACGCCATTGGCGCGAGCAATGTAATTGCGGCCCCTGTCAACACGAACAATCTGTACATACCGACCTCCCTTACCATTCTTTTTTTTGACTCAACCATGAGGCACGTATTTGGTTGAGAGAGTCAACAAAAGTGGGACGGTTTAGAGAAACCGAAACATTCCCTCCTGTTCAAGTACGGACATTGTGCAGCATTTCGGTTGAAGAGTCGGAAGACGAGACGGGCAGAGATGCAAAACCGTCAACCTGGCTGACGCGCGGCCGTCCCGTGACAGTGCAGGAATTGGATGTGGGGAATATTCGACGAGAGTAAAGGATAGATGCCGAAAGTTGGTGGCGTTACGTACCGGCGAAACTCGCCGACCTCGGCGAGGTCGAGCCCCGATTATGCAGGCCGCTCCAAGGACTGGATGCGCTCGGGCGGCGCCGGTGACGAAGACGGGCGGAGGAATTCTACTTTTTAGTGATGGTGGCTGACGAAGAACTCGTGGATGAAGTTGAGGAGGTCGGCGGCCGCGAAGTGCCGGCAGGGCGAGCTGGACCGGGCCAAGCGGGTCGGATTACAGTCGACGCTGTGGAGCGCATCGGTGATGCCGTCACCGGCTTTTGCGTAGTTGCGTTATGACGCTTCTGGTTTTTGTCGAAACCACCGGCAATCTTCGGATCGCCCGTCGGGTTGATATTGAGGCCTTGGGTATTGTATCTCGCGTTCGGTGAGGTTGGCGTCGGCACAGGGCGTGTGCGCAGGCGACCAATCTGCGACGTCGCGTTAGGTGTCATCGGCCGAACACCGTTAGGCGTGACCCTATTCACGGGGCCGGGATTTGGATTTATCCGGACCGCATTATTGTTGAGGACGGGATCGAGTTCCATTTTCGGATCGTTGGCACTCTGGGCATCCGCCCCGGCGGACCAGAGGGCGGCGAAGCAACCGAGAAGCGCGATGCTCGTAGCTTTGTTTCGCATAGTCGGCTCCCTAGCGGGCTGCCTGCTGCGTTCAATCGGAGACGCCGCTGTCCATGATCCAATACAAACGCTAACGCATATCCGCGGCGTCTCGATCGCAATTCCCGTTGGCGACAGGACATTCGTTGTCGACTGAAGCAATTGCGCCACTCTACTTATTCGCGAGGCTCAACCTGCATCGGCGAACGCAAACAGACCACTCCGCTATTGCGTTGGGTGTTCAACTCGAAAGCTGTTGCTGCACGCCAAATGATGGTGCTGGGGTGCAACTGCGTCCGCCATGGCCCATAGATAGGGGTCGGGATGGCTTGTCGCCACCCCGCCCTCCGAACCGGACTGGCGGTTTTCCCGCATACGGCTCTCCAGTTGGTGGTTTCCTCATCGGGACTGTCTCGCTGTTTGCCAGGCCGTGTGAAGCGCGAACAGTCCG
>JANLPY010000131.1:0-2206 GCA_031367505.1 Hyphomicrobiaceae bacterium
ATTTCGGTCACGCTTTGGACAACCTGTCTGCCTCCCTGTTCGCCAAGTCCGTCATAGGCCGCCTGGGAAATCGCCTGCATCGCCTGATCCTTCACACTCCCCGGCAGATATGGCGCTAGCGTCAAAAGGAAAACGACAAACGGAAAAATCGCGAAAATCCACGCATAAGCAAGCGCTGAGCCCCAGGTAAAGACATCGTCCTTTCCCACCTCGCCCCAGACTTCCTTCGCGAGGCCAACAATACCTTTGCGCTGGATCACCACCGGTACGTCTTTAATGCTCGCCATGTAGAGCATTGTGCGAGATGCGTGCCGGAATACGGAAGGAGGAATATAAAGAATGGAATCAAATTGCTGTGCGGAATCTCTATTGCGTCATTCTGAGGCCTCGCAAGCGACGACTCCCTCTCCTGTAGAGAAGAAGGAGGATCGTTATTGCGAAATCGACATGCGTCGAACGCTCGAACGTGTATCACTGAAGTGAGCAAGCCTTGGGTTTCTGCGCGGAGGGAGTACCGCGTTAGGAGCCGTGCAAAATCTATTCCGCATTTTGACTCTCAATAGCCGATACCTCCTGCAGAGCCGAAGGACTGGCTCGATTATCTTATGCAGGAAGCACCCACTATACACGTGTGTCAGTGCCCGGCTTGTCGGGGAACTGGCTTGGATCCGGACAGGCCATTGCACCGCCACATGAACCTGTTGCTCAGTCGCATGGATGAGCAGCAACGCCGTTGGTATGTGGCGTTGGAGTCGATGCGAATCGGCTTCGGCGGCGACAAACGCTTGCAGCAGATCACCGGCATGCACGTCGAAACGATCCGTCGCGGACGCGAAGAACTGCAAAACGATCTGCGCGATCGCCCGACCGATCGCGTGCGCCTCGAAGGCGGCGGGCGTCCGCCCGTCGAACAAAAGATTCCGGCATCGAGCCGGCCCTGACCCAACTGGTCCAAGCTCACACCGGCGGCGATCCGATGACCCGCCGCAAGTGGGCGCGACGGAGCCTGCGGCATTTGAGCCAGGATCTGTCCAGGATCGATCATCAGGCCTGCCCCAATACCGTGGGACGTCTGCTGCGTAAACAAGACGTTTCTCCCAAGGCCAATCGCAAAGGCTATACCGGCCCGTCGCATCCCGATCGCAATCAGCAATTCCAGAATATCCAGCAGCAACGCGAGAAGTTCACCGACGCCGGACTGCCCATCCTGAGCATCGATGCCAAGAAAAAGGAGCTGGTCGGAAACTTCAGGAATCCCGGCGTCGCCTGGTGCAAAACGGCTGAATCGGTCAACACCTACGACTTCATTCACGATGCCCAGTGTCGCGCCACGCCCTACGGCGTTTACGACCTGAATCGCAACCGAGCCATGGTCGCGGTGGGCACCTCGACGGACACCGCCCAGTTCTGCACCGACTCCATTGCGCATTTCTGGCAACACGAGGGCCGAAAGGCCTATCCCAACGCCAGGCAACTGTTGCTCCTCGCCGATGGCGGCGGCAGCAACGGACATCGCCGACGTCTGTTCAAAACTTCCCTTCAACAATTTTCCAATCGGAGCGGCTTGTCGCTGACGGTCTGTCACTATCCCACCGGAGCTTCCAAATGGAATCCGATTGAACACCGGCTGTTCAGCCAAATCAGCATCAACTGGGCTGGCCAGCCCTTGAGATCCCTGGGCACAATGCTCGCCTGCATTCGCGGCACCACGACAAAAACCGGACTCCGCGTACGCGCTTGGCTCAACGAAAAAATCTATCCGAAGAAGGTGAAGGTCACCCACGCTGAAATGGCGTCTATCAATCTGAAACGCCTGCCGATCTGTCCGAACTGGAGCTATACCATCTCTCCGCAGCTTCCAAGTGGGCCGTAACGTGAAAACCGCGGAACTATTTCTGCACGGCTCCTAAGCAGCGCTTTCACCGATCTTGCGCCACGCCATCTTTTTTTTCGGGCAGTGTTCCCCGGCTCTGCTTCGCCGCTGAAACCACGGCCCCCGTCCATGTCTTGCCTGAATCCAGTGTGATTGCGCGATACGCGGGATCGTGGTCTCCCCTCGCTGGGTCTCCCTACCTGCCGATCTGCGTGCTTGCGCTCCTGAAAACTTTCTTGACCTTCAATCACCGTAATGAGAGACTCCGCGTGCAGTTCCGATCCCGACACCGGGGCTCCCCGAAGCGGTGAGAGTCATGCATCGATCGACTCC
>JANLPY010000135.1:0-2193 GCA_031367505.1 Hyphomicrobiaceae bacterium
GATGACCTACACCGCACTGTCGCCAAATGGGCCAAGGATCGCATTGGCGATTTCCGACGACCTGCTCAAATGGCAACGGCTCGGTTTGGCGACATTCCGCCCTTATCAAGGGATTGAATTCGATGGTATCGACAACAAGGACGCCAGCGTTTTTCCTGTTGCCATTCCAGATCCGTCTGGACAGATGTCCACGGCGATTTTGCATCGTCCGTTATTTCCCGGAACGCGTCCGGAGGAAATGGCCAAGCAGGGCTTGCAACGCTACGTTGATCTTGAGCATGAGAGCATCTGGATTTCCTATTGCTCCACGGCGATGAATGCCAATGCGCCTCCGCATCTATGCCACTTCGGATCCCATCACCGCCTTGCGACACCTATAGCAGCATGGGAGCGGCTGAAGATTGGCGGCGGCACGCCACCCATTTTGACCCGGCACGGGTGGCTGACGATCTATCATGGCGTGAGCACACGCCCGAACGCGCCACAAGCGCTTTGCTACTCCGCCGGCGTTCTCATCCTCTCGAAAGAAGCACCGCACATCATCCGCTACCGCTCTGCCGAGCCGGTGTTGGAACCAGAGCTGCGTCTCGAGCGTCAGGGCGTCGTTGCCAACGTGGTATTTCCCACTGCGATTGACCGGCGAGACGATCTGGGAGCGCCTGATCGCATTGACGTGTACTACGGGATGGCCGACGCCCGGATCGGGGTCGCAAAGCTCATGGTGCCAGAAGTCCTCCCTGGCGAGGCACGAGCAGATGCGCGACAGGCGACCGTTTGAAACTGAGTGATCCCTACTGTGAGGGTACGGATGACCAAAGGTGGCTGATGAAATCCAGACCTGACGCCAAGACTTTGAGTGCTGATGTTATCGGCAAATTAGATGCCTATTGGCGAGCGGCCAACTACCTTTCTGTTGGCCAGATTTATTTGTATGATAATCCGCTGCTCAGACAACCGCTCACATTGAAGCACATTAAGCCACGCTTGCTCGGTCATTGGGGCACGACTCCGGGGCTCAATTTCATCTATGTCCATCTCAACCGGATCATCAAAGACCACGATCTGAACATCATCAACATTACGGGACCCGGCCATGGCGGACCGGGGCTGGTCGCAAATGCCTACCTTGAAGGAACCTACAGTGAGGTCTATCCCGAGATCACGCAGGATTTGGATGGGCTGAAGCGACTGTTCAAACAATTCTCGTTTCCCGGTGGCATTCCGAGCCACGTCTCACCGGAAACGCCCGGTTCGATCCATGAAGGCGGTGAACTCGGCTATTCGCTGTCACATGCGTTTGGCGCCGCGTTCGACAACCCCAATCTCATCGTCGCTTGCGTCGTCGGCGACGGCGAGGCGGAGACCGGTGCGCTCGCGACAAGCTGGCACTCGAACAAGTTTCTCAATCCTGTCCATGACGGCGCGGTGCTGCCGATCCTTCACCTGAACGGATGGAAGATCGCGGGACCGACGGTGCTGGCACGCATTCCCCATGACGAGTTGGAGGCGCTCTTTCGCGGCTATGGCTACACGCCCTATTTCGTTGAGGGCGAAGACCCGATGGATATGCATCAGCTAATGGCCGCAGCGCTAGACACGATCGTGGCTGACATACAGCGCATCCAGCGCGATGCGCGAACGAACGGTTTTAGCGAACGGCCGCGCTGGCCCATGCTCATCCTCCGATCTCCGAAGGGTTGGACCGGGCCCAAGGTCGTCGATGGACAACCGGCCGAGGGCACATTCCGCTCCCACCAAGTGCCGATGGGCGAGATGAACAAACCGGGCCATCTCGAGCTGTTGGAAAACTGGATGCGGAGTTATCGACCCGACGAGCTGTTCGACGCGGCTGGCAAGCTGCGCCCGGAACTTGCGGAGTTGGCACCAAAGGGCACCGGCCGCATGAGCGCCAACCCGCATGCCAACGGGGGGCTCCTGCTCCGAGATCTGGAGCTACCTGATTTCAGAATCTACGCGGTCGCCGTGTCCAAACCCGGGGCTGTGGACGCCGAAGCCACCCGCGTCCAAGGCCAACTCATCCGCGACGTCATCAAACTCAATCCCGGGAACTTCCGGGTTTTCTGCCCTGACGAAACCACGTCGAACCGCTGGAATGCCGTGTTCGAGGTCACCAACCGGTGCTCGACCGCCGACATTGGTCCCCTCGACGACCACGTCGCCCCCGACGGCCGC
>JANLPY010000197.1:0-2133 GCA_031367505.1 Hyphomicrobiaceae bacterium
TGAACTCGAGCGTTAGGCAGCAGTGATTTCCGCAGAACATTCGACAAAGATCTCGACCTTGCACGCCCAACGGAAGGAGTAGCAGCTATGAACACGTTATCCCCAGCTCGAATCATGGAGGTTGGTATGGCCTTCTGGCCAGCCAAGGTTCTGCTTTCTGCAACAGAGCTAGGACTTTTCACAGCGCTTGGCTCCAATTCCATGACTGGCCGCGAGCTCCAGAGTGCTCTTCGGCTGCATCCGAGAGCCAATCCCGATTTCTTCGACACATTGCTAGCGCTTCGCTTTCTCGAGCGTGACGGCGATGGCCCTGAGGCGCGATATCGCAATACAGAAGAAACGGCGCTGTTCCTTGATCGGCGCAGCCCACAGTTCATTGGTGGCTTCCTGGAAATGGCCAACGCGCGCCTTTATCCATTCTGGGGCAATCTTACCGACGGACTCCGCACTGGAAGCCCGCAGAACGAGATCAAACACACGGGCGCGTCCATGTTCGCTGAGCTCTACAGCGAGCCCGAGCGGCTTGAACAATTCATGGATGCGATGAGCGGCATTTCTGCAGGTAACTTTCAGGCATTTGCCGAGAAATTCGATTTCTCCGGTTATCAAACAATCTGTGACGTGGGCGGCGCGACCGGCCAATTGTCGATGCTCGTGGCCAAGCAGCACCCTCATCTTCGATGCACTTCTGCGGACCTTCCGGCCGTTACCTTGATCGCGGAGCGAAAGATAGCGGCCGCGGGCAATCCGTTTTCTTCAAAACGCGAATGAACGCCGACGCCATTGCACGGGTTCGATCGGAGCGTGAATTGCACCATGCGATCGATCGAAACGAGTTCGTACTCGTCTATCAGCCTCAACTCGATCTGAAAACGGGCCGGATTTCCGGCGCCGAAGCGCTATTGCGCTGGAATCATCCGGATCGCGGGTTGCTGGCGCCGGCTCACTTCATAGAGCTGGCTGAGGAGACGGGCCTGATCGATGGTGAGCCGGCGTGATCCGATTTCACATGATTTTCCGCTTTAGATGAGGTACCCCTTCTCCTCTCATCCCTCGACAGATGCGTCCGTCCATTGTCCCAGCTCTCCGCGCGATTCCTTCGCGCGCCTCATTTGTTGCGCTTGTGGTTGCGTTGCTGCTTCCCACCGGGCGGGCACATGCGCAGGCGCGCGAGCGACCCGTTGCGTTCGATAGCGCCGGCCGAGTGACCGTGATCACTCCGCCGCTGGCGGCTCGGCTGGGGCTGTCGACGCCAGTCTGGCCGGTGACCGGCGACTATCTGGACGCGCGGCTGTACGCCATCGATGATGCGAGCACCGCGTTTGTCCTTGTGGTTCGGCGTCAGCGCGAGGTCCTCGAACGCTATCCCGTGGATGCTGGCCAGCGACGGGAACTCGCGATGGCGATTGATCGTGGCAATTCGCTCGTGACCGCGCGTGGCGGCCCCGACGTTGTACCCACCTTCATCTCCGAGCCGGTTCGCGGGTCATACGTTGTGAACCAGACACTTCTCGGTGCAATTCTGTTCGGGCCCGCCGCCGCCACGCTGGTTGCCGATCCGGCGGGGAGCACCGCGGCCTATCTGGCCGTCACCGGTGGCGCCTTCTTCCTCGCGGCGAACATGACGAAGACGACCTCGGTGTCGCGGGCACAGAACCATCTCGCCTGGCACAGTGCGCGGCGCGGTGCGATCGCGGCGGATCTCATCCTGTATTCACTCACCGGTGACGACCGGGGTGGCCAGAGCTACGCGGCGGCGACGCTTGCCGGCGGCATTGCGGGCGATGTCCTTGGTTTTGTACTCGGGGAACCGATGACCGATGCGGAAGCGCATGGGACTTCGCATGGGTCCACGGTGACGGCGGCACTTACCGGCGGACTGCTCGGGACGACCGGTGTTTTCGAGAACAATTCCGGTAGCCGTCTCTCTACTGCACTCATCGTTGGCGTTGGCGCCCTCGGATATCCGCTCGGACTCCACTACGTGCGCAATGCGCCCTATCGCGTCACCGCAGGTGACGTCGGCACGCTCGTGACGTCCGAATTTCTCGCGGTGTCGGCGGCGGCGACTTTCCTGCCAAGCGGTACCGCGTCGGACAAGGTCGTGTACGGCGTATTGACCGCCGGATTCGC
>JANLPY010000214.1:0-4276 GCA_031367505.1 Hyphomicrobiaceae bacterium
ACGCCGGATGGGCTGAAAGTCTACAACGCGTCCGGCTATACCGGCAATTTCAAGGGTTCGGTGCTGCCCTATACGCCGAAATTCAGCGGCTCGGTTGATGCCCAGTACGAGTTTCCCGTGTCCAGTGATCTGAAGGCATTCCTCGGCGGAACGTTGACGTATCAGGGCAGGCAGAACACGACGTTCTACACGCCGACGCTGCTGGCCAACGAGTTCTTCATCGAGGACTATGCGCTTCTCGATGCTCGGGTCGGTCTGTCGGGCCCGAACGATCGCTGGCGGGTATCAGCGTACGCCCGCAACTTGACCAACAAGTCGTATGTCACGGCGGTGTCGACCTACCTCGATACGCTCATCAGGTATCGCGGCAAGCCCGTTGTCTATGGGTTGTCTGTCGCGTTCAAATACTGAAGGCTCCCCCATGGGGGCGCGGCGGCCCAAGCTCGCCGCGCCCCATTTTGCGAAGAACTCAATGGCCGACCTGATCGTAGATGGCGCGCTTGAGACACTGTTCGCCGAGTTTGCGCGATCAGGCGTGCGAGAATTGCACCTCCGCCGCGACAGATTTGTGGTTTACCTATCTTAACGACAGCGCGTCGGCGACGATCTCGCGCGCATCCAAACTCGCTGCGCCTGCGACGATGGCGGCTACCCCGCCATCCGTCGGAGCTCCAGCTTCGGGCGACCGCATTGCCATGCTGCCAGAGAATGCGGTTCTCGACCTCGAGCTGCCTTACGCGGTAACTCCCCTCCGGAGCCATTCCAACGTTGCCGCGCCTCACCGGAACTTGGGCTCCTTCGCCCACGCCCAGCCCGCCTGAAAAACGCGCGGGGGGGGGGGCGTCAACCTAAGTTCAGGCCACGGTCGCTGCGATATCGACGTCCATCGGTTGCGGAACTGTGGCCAGGAATGAAGGGCGTTTTTCCAGCACATCGACCGCACGCGCGAGGCTCGGGCGATTGATCCGCCAGCGAAAGGCGGAAAGATCGGGGCTCAATTTCTCCGCGACGACGAATTCGAGCAGTAACAGGGTTGTGGCTACCGCGATGTCGCCAAGATCGATCGAACCGTCTGCGTCGATCACCCGCGTTGCATAGAGCCGGTCGAGTTCGTCCAGGGCCCCGTTGATCTTGCGTGTCTGACGATCGATCCAGGGCTGACTGGGATCGGGCCGGTGGTGTTCGAAGATCGTCGCATGGGCAAACTCCATGACGCGCTCGCCCAGCATCTGCCGAAGTCGCGCTTCCAGCCGGGCGTCGCGGTCGCGGGGCAAGAGCGGTGGATCAGGGAATTTGGCCTCGATCCATTCGAGAATATACGACGAGTCATACACGCGCGTTGCGTCGTCCGCGATCAGGATCGGTAGTTGCTGGACCGGACTATATTCGGGCGTGCAGGTGTTGGGTCCCCAGGGAAGATCGTACCGGACTTCATGACCGATGTCCTTCTCTCGCAACACAACGGCAACTTTGCGTCCGTAGGGACTCGGCGGTGCGTTGATCAGCGTAAACAATGAAACTCTCCTTTTCTTTCAAACTTCGCCGACGACGATCATGGCGGCATGATCGAGGCCAAGTGCTTCGCAATAGCCCCGGTAATATTCCAGATTGCCATGAGCGTCGGAGATCGAAAGGATCGCGCCGGCATCGTCCATGTTGAGATTAGCGCCATGGATCGCGAACCAGACGACCGTTGGGCCGTCCTGATCGGCCGGCGTGCACAATGTGTGGACCGATCCGGCCGGTTCGAACAGATAAGACCCGGGACTGTTTATTGCGTCGGGCGTTTCGGCGTAGAACCATCGCCCCTGATGCGTCACCGCATAGACCTGACCGGTGTGAAAATGCTTTGGCGCGGTGAACCCAGTGGGCAAACGCGCATTGATCACCCAGATGCCCTGATTGAGGTCGACGTGCAGCAGCTGGATAGCGGATCCGTCCGCCCGCTCCGCCCATGGCAAATCCGACCGGCCGATATGGTGGGTGAGCGCGGGCGACGATGTCGGAACGACCGGACGCATGGTCATCCTAGCTTCGAATTGCGCAACAGTTTCTGACGGAACGCTCACCTTGCTCCCTCGATTCCTACAATGAGGTCAACCCGCCATCGATGATGTGCTCGGACCCCGTGATGAAACTTGATTCATCGGATGCCAAAAACAACACGAGATTGGACACATCGGAAGGTTCGCCGACGCGCTTGATCGGCACCGATCCCGATGCGATTCCGATCTGCTCGTCGTTGAGCGCTTCGGTCATCATCGGCGTCCTGATATAGCCGGGGTGCACCGAGTTTACGCGAATGCCGTGCCCGCCATATTCGATCGCGACGAACTTGGTCAGTCCGCGCACCGCGAACTTCGACGCGGCATAAGCGGCGTTGGGCGTCCCGTAGATCGCAACGATGCCCGAGATCGACGAAATGTTGACGATCGATCCGCCTCCGGCCTTTAGCATCGACGGGATCACGTATTTCATGCCGAGAAACACGCCGGTCTGATTGATGGCGCAAACGCGCTCATAATCGGCCTCGGCGAAGTCGACAGTGGACGAAACCGGGCCGATGATGCCGGCGTTGTTGACCAGCACGGATACAGGGCCGAAACGGGCCTCGGTATCGGCAACAACGGCTTGCCAGCCGCTAGCGCTGGCCGCATCGTGTTGAACGAAATGCGCGGTCTCGCCCAACTCGCTTGCCAAGGCTTGGCCCTCAGCAGCATTGATGTCGGTCAGAACGACACGTGCGCCTTCCGCCACGAAGCGCCGCGCATGTGCTTCGCCCATGCCTTGCGCCGCGCCAGTGATGATCGCGATTTTGCCCGTCAGTCTGCCCATCGCCTATACTCCCAATTTAACCATGATCTTTGCACTCAACCAGAATGCCGTTATCGTCGAAACCGAACACCGCGCCCAATTTGAGCCTGACTTGACCGACCTTGTCGGCGAAACAAGGCAAATCGACCTCAGAGATGCCGATATAAAAAGATTCACGGATCACGGCACTGCCCCGAAACGCTTACGCGGTCCGGCGGCAAGAAGCGCCGATCCGGAATGAGCGAAACGGCGAACGGCTCGATGGCCTCCATCAGCCCGTCGAGCCACTGGAAAGCAAAGTCGCGATGAGAAATGCTTAAAATCGAGATCGGGCGAGATCAGGCTGGTGAAGGTCTTGAAATCCTTCGCGTTATAGGCTTGCACCGGCCGCTCGGCTGCCGCCGCGAAATCGGTCATTGCATGCTCTCCTCGTGGCTACCTAAGCGGCCTGTTTCTGTTCGGTATCCCACACCAGAATATATGGCTGCACCGTCAAGTCGATGCCGCCGGCATAAGTGACAACCGTCCCCGGCTCGAGCGAGAATTCGGGGATGAGTCGCAACCATTCCTCGAGCAGCACCTTCATCTCGAGCCGCGCGAGAAACTGGCCGGGGCAGATATGAACGCCTTTCCCAAAGCTGGTATGACGTGGTGTCGGTCGCCCGAGACGCACGTCCATCGGCTGGTCATATTGCTCGTCGTCCAGCCCGTGTAGCACCGTAGGAGCGACGATCATGTCGCCCTCTTTCAGGCTCACGCCTTCAAAATCCTGATCGATCCGCACTTCACGCGCGTCGGCCACGATCGGGTATCGGCGTAGCAATTCCATCACGGCATCGGGGATGCGTGAAGGATCAGCAGCGAGCACGCGCCGGAAAGCTGGATTTTCGGCGAGGAATAACATCACAAAGCCCATAAAGTTGAGCACTGTATCTAGTCCGCCCACCAGCACTTGAACCGCAAGATTCGATGCCTCAGCATCGGTCACCGCATTCCCGTTCACATTGCCGTCGATCATTTTGCTCAACAAATCTGCAAGGCCCTTACCGCGGCGCGCCTGGATTACCGGCAACAGATATGCGTGGAACTGACGCGTCACCTCTGGAAGCGGCATCGATCCGTCGGGGCGAGTGAATTGATCGGCGAGATATTTTAGTCTCGGGAGATCCTCGATCGGCAGGTTGACGAGTTCCATAAAAACCTTGAGCGGCAACACTTCCGAAAATTCGTGGATGAAGTTGCACCGTCCGCGCGGCAGGAAGCTTTCAATGAGCTCGGTCGTCAATTGGCGAACCCGGCCCGCCAGGGGATTGATCGAATTCGGCATCAAATTTTGATTTAGGAGGTTGCGATACGGCCGGTGCTCGGGGGGGTTCAGCGACAGCGGATAGAAGCGATATGCCGCCCCGGCCGTCTCCTTGGGCACAAGAACGGTAAAGCTCGAAAATCGCTCATGATCGGA
>JANLPY010000248.1:0-1575 GCA_031367505.1 Hyphomicrobiaceae bacterium
TGGTGCAGACCGCCGCCATTCAGTCCGCCCTCGATACTGTCGCTGGGCACGCCGGAGCGACGGTGACGCTTGCGGCCGGCACATTCACGGTGGTTGGGAATGGCAGCGCGGCCGATGGCATCCTGCGCGTCGGCAGCGAGACGACCTTGCAGGGTGCCGGAATGGGGCAGACGACCATCAAGCTTGCCGATGGTGCGTCCGGCGTTACTGGCATCGTTCGGACCGACAGCGGCAGCCTGCTGCCCGACGGCAGCGTGCAAACGACGTCGAACGTGGTGGTCAAGAACCTCTCGATCGACGGCAATATGGCCCACACGACGGGAACTACTGATGGGTTCTATTGCGGTCCGCAGCCCGGCACTGCCCAGCATGACACCAACATAACAGTCGACCATGTCGAGATCGCAAATGTCTCGCGATATGGATTCGATCCTCACGAGCAGACGGTGGGACTGACGATCTCGAACTCGGTCGCCCATCATAACGGCGTCGATGGGTTCGTGGTCGACTTCAGCCAGAACGCGCAATTGATCAACGACACGGCCTACGCGAATGGACGCCACGGCATCAACATCGTGACGGGCTCTTCGAACGTCTCGATCGTCAATCCCGATGTTCACGACAATGGCGGCGCTGGCGTCGTCGTGCAGACGGGCGACAATGAAATACGTGCGTTCACCAACCACGTCACCATCACGGGCGGCGCTATAGTGAACAACGCCAAGGCCGGCATCGACGTCCATCAGGCAACCGACATCACGATCGATCATGTCGCCATATCCGGCAACGGCACGGATGCTATCAGCCTCGCGGGGGTGGACCGCGCTGCACTTTTCTCCAACGTCATCAGCAACGTGCCCTCGAACAGCGAGACTGTGAAGATCGTCGGATATTTGCAGGATTTCGCGGACACCGATACGGCCAACAACCGCTATATCGCCACCCACGATGTGTCCATCGATGGCGTTAGGCAGGCCGATCCGGTGGTTCCGTCAGGCGTCACGTTGTGGAACTATCACGTTTCTGCTGGCGACGACGTCATCACGGGTAGCAGCGGCAAGGACGCAATCGCAGCGGGCAGCGGCAACGATATTGTGTCCGGCGGCAAGGGCAGCGATGTGATCAATGGTGAGGATGGAAACGACACGCTCAACGGCAATGACGGCAACGACACGCTCAATGGCGGCGCCGGAAACGACAGCGTGTACGGCGGCAGCGGCAACGACAAGCTGATGTACACCGGTGGCCTGGATGTGTTCGACGGAGGTGTCGGGACCGATACGATTGATTTCTCGAAATTCGGCTCTGCGGCCTACGTCAATCTCGGGGTGACCACTGGATACGAGGCCTGGACATCTGGCACTTGGATGAGCAAGGCATCCAACGCGACAATCGCCATTGCCGATATTACCAACGTGGAAAACGTGAAGGGCACCTCCCATTCCGACACTCTCATAGGCAATGGCGCGAACAACCTGCTGGATGGCAGCGGCGGCAATGACACAATCAACGGCGGGGCAGGCAGCGATACAATTCTCGGTGGCAGCGGCAACGACGTCCTCAATGGCGGTGTTG
>JANLPY010000270.1:0-3375 GCA_031367505.1 Hyphomicrobiaceae bacterium
ACCCGTTGCACCCCGCGCAATCGCAGAGCTTCAAGCGTCGCATGATCAAGCTTTCGGGCGTCATCTTTCCTCATGTCCCAAGAGAACCATCTCTCAGCTGATTTGGCAAGAAAAGTCATCTTACTTGTGGACGGATTAATACTCGCGCGCGCAGCTTGCTTTCGTCAGTAGCGCAACTGTCGCGCTTTATGCTGCATTTCTTTACATTCAGACGGTGCGTCACCGTGATCATTTCATCATCGAACGCGAGGATGACGGCCTCGAGGCCGCGCCTGCGCCTTCTTCAAACCGCGCCGTCGCTGCCAGCGCGGCGTTCTTACTGCTGTCTCTGGTAATCGTCGTGCTGCTCGCCAAGAAATTCGCCGCTGTCCTCGGCGTTGCCCTGGATGCCGCGGGTGCACCGGCCGCCGTCGCCGGGCTGGTTGTGGCGATCCTTGTGCTGCTCCCGGAATCCGTGGCGGCCGTCGTTGCAGCGCGCCACGATCACCTGCAGAAAAGCATCAACCTCGCATTAGGATCGTCACTGGCGACGATCGGATTGACGGTGCCGGCGGTCGCTGTCCTAAGCATCGCCACGGGGCAAGGTTTGGTTCTCGGACTGGATCTGAAAGATACGGTCCTTCTCGTTCTGACGTTCGCCGTAAGTCTGCTGACATTCGCGACCGGGCGCACGAACATATTGGCTGGGTTCGTCCATTTGGTGCTGATGGCAACCTACGCCTTTATGGTCTTCGTCCCCTGAGACGCACAGGCGGTTCGCCCTCTCCCGCCTTCCCTGATGTGCCCGTCGAGGTTCTCGAAGTTGCGCCCGAAGCCGCGGCTGACCGCTAGGTATGTGAGTGCGGCACCATCACCATCCACGAGACGCCGAACTTGTCGGCGACGGCGCCGAAACGCTTCGCGAAGAACGGTTTTCCCATTGGCATCTGCACGGTGCCCTCAACCGCAAGCGCATTGAAGACGCGGTCGGCCTCCGCTTCGCTCGGTACCGACAGCGACAAGGACATGCACTGGAAGTCGAGCGGGCCGGAGCGCATGCCGTCCGACATCAAGATCTCGGCGCCGTGGATGCGCAGCGACGCGTGCATGATCTTGTCGTCGAGCGTGTGCGGCACTTTCTCAGGCCCGGGCTTGTCGGGATTGTCCTTGAAGCGCAACATCATTGCGACTTCGGCGCCGAGCGTCTTCTTGTAGTAGGCGATCGCCTCCTCGCAACGGCCGCGGAAGAAGAGGTAGGGCTGAATCGCCGATGCGCGCGCGGCAGCCGCAGTCGCATCTCCGGCGAACGGCTTGAAGCCCGCGTGGAACATACGCTGACCATCGAATGGCATCGACTTGTGATCCATACCGGCAATACGCGGATCTTGCATCGCCTTGGCACTGACCTCGTCCCGGTGCGCCCGCGACCGGTAGGTAATGATGCCAACGAACACGGTTTCGCCGGGCTTAAGCGCGACGCTCTGCGGAAACGATGTGACTTTGCCAGGACGAGCATCATCTGCTTCGACCTCGACGCACGACACCGCACCGTGCTCTCGCCAGACGGTCACGAACAGATCGGCATGCTTTCGATAAGCCGAAATATTCCCGTTCGGCACAGGAACGACGAATATCTCTGTATAGCTGTCCATGGCGGCTCTCCCTTGCTTGGTGTTGTGAGTGAAGCGCGCGTCCGGATCAACCTCTCGCCGCCGCTTCCAGTGCCGTAACGTCGAGCTTCACCATCTGCATCATGGCCTCCATGACGCGTTTGGCCTTGCCGCGATCGGGGTCGGACAGCAGTTCCGGGAGGCGCTTAGGCACGATCTGCCAGGACAGTCCGTACTTGTCCATGAGCCAACCGCAGGCAACTGGCGTGCCGCCGTCAGCGGTCAATGCCGCCCACAGACGATCCACCTCCGCCTGATCTTCGCAAATGACGGACAGCGAGATGGCGTGGTTGAATTTGTGGTCTGCCCCGCCGTTGAGCGCCTGATAATTTTGCCCAGCGAGGGTGAATGTGACCAGCAGGACCGAATCAGTCTTACCGCCCGGGTAGTCCGCGGCCGACCTGTGCACATCCTGGATCGCGGAGTCCGGCAAGAGCGACGTGTAGAATTGCGCCGCCTCCAGGGCGTCGTCCTCGAACCACAGGCAGGTCGTGATCTTCTGCCGAGTGATCATGCCTTGGCTCATTGCAAGGTCCTCTTCGCGTTAATTCCGGATGTCCAGTTCGACGATGTGAGCAAGCTACGCCAGCGACTGCTGCCAACCGAGATAGCAGGCCTCGTGCGGAATGAGAGCTGGGATGCCCGCTTGCTCGATATTGATTTCGGTACCAACCGAAACGGACTTCATCGTCACAGTCACCTCCCTGACGCCGGGAACGTTCGAATCGTCGACCGTGTCCGTGTCCGTGTAGCGGATGCGTTGATGCGGCACGAGTTCCAGATACTCGCCGCCGAACGCATGGTTCTTGCCGGTCCTGAAGTTCGCGAACGACATCAATGGTCGGTCCCGGTGGACGACTTCTTGACGATAATCGACAGCGCGTCCAGTAACTCCCGCCGCTTGGACGGTGGGAGGAGCTGCAGCAGGCGATCGTCAGCCTTCGCAGATGCCGGCAAAGAAGCGCGCAGTGCCGTGTGACCGGCAGCCGTCAAGCGGACTGCATAGGCCCGCGCGTCCTGCTTCGAACGCCGGCGCGCCACCAAGCCTCGCTCGACGAGACGTCTAACGATGTCAGCAAGCGTTGAGCGGTCGATGCCGGTCAATCCAACGATTTGCGTCTGACTGGCGCCCTCCTCATTCGACAGAATGGCAAGCACCGCGTGCTGCCGCGCCGTCAATTCGGAGCCTTTCATTTCCTCCGCAAAGTACTCGTCTGCGGCTTGACCGGCTCGATGTAGAAGGTGCAGTAGCGAGGACATCAAGGGTTCATCCAATATAACGGACATGTGAACGTCCTTTGGCTGACAATGGGACCTGCCCGTTCACATCCAAATCCAATGCCGCAGCTTGATCAGACGGAAACGGACTGACGGGCAACCATCGAGGAAGTGCGACGGATCTCCGCCGCAGTTTCTCGATTGACCGGGTAGTTCTTCGGCCGGCTAGTTCTTCGGCCAACTAGTTCTTCGGTATGTGCGGCAGCGTCTTGGCCTGCTCGGCAGTCATGCCGAGCACGATGCGGTCGGTGCCGATGGAAAATTGTGCCGGAAGGACGCGCACGCGTGTCTCGCCGATGCCGAGGAAACCACCGATATCGGCATGCATTTCGTAAGCGCCCCACGAACGACCGTCGCACTCGGCGTTGGTTTCCGCTTGACGGGCGGCGGGTCGGCCAGCGACGCTATCGCGTCGGTTTTAGCGCGGCAGCCGCAACGTTCCAGGGCA
>JANLPY010000298.1:0-2982 GCA_031367505.1 Hyphomicrobiaceae bacterium
GCGAATATTTCGCTAATCGCCCAGCACAGACGCAAAAAAATGTTCTCGACAGATCATGGTTCGATTGCGCACGACCAGTTAACGGTTGCCCGTCCTGGCGCAACCTTGGAGAGATGGTTAATGGCGTGCCGGGTTGGGAAATCCGACCCGTCCGGGTCAGTGTAAGGTTGGACGTCTTGTCGGGAGCCCTGCGAGCATCTGCTCCCGTGCTCGCTTACACGACAAAACAATCGCATGTATCTCGCGTTCGGCAATGAGTGTCAGCTCACGCATGTTCCGGATGGTCGCCTCGAGATCAACGATCGTCGCCGGCTTCCCTGCATCGCTGGTCACATCCTGTACGGCAGCGATTAGGGCTCGCATCTCGCCCAGGACGGTAAGGCCACGATGGGCTCGCTCGGGCAAGTCTATGCTCTCCTCCCTCCCAAACAGCCCGTTGATGAATCCGTCGAGTTCTTGACGCCGGGTCAGGGCGAGCGCGGCGACGCTTTCACGCGTAGCAGCAACACCGGAACGGGTCAGGCGAAAAGGCGTCTTGCGATCCTGGTGCCGAGAAAGTTGGTTCCACAGCCCCATGATAAGTGCGCCGATAAGCTCGTTGGCGGCATCGATGGACGTGAACACTGGCATCTTGCCGCCCCACAATCCTTCCACTGCCTTCATCGGCGAGGCGAACTGCAGGGGTGTCGCGATGTTGCCCAGCAACCGTGTCCGCACTTCGTGGAACGGAACCGGACACTGGTGACGTTCGAGTAGAGCGCGAACCTTGGCATCGGTCGCAGTCGAAGGGACACCACGTTTAGCCATCGGCTCCTCACCCTTCGCTATCGGCCGCCCGCTTGATGAGCTCAACGACTGCGCAATTGGCGCTCACTGAATCAGCTGTCCGGTGAACCGATCTCGTCCGTGCCAGAACTCGCAGACGGGCACCAGTCGCCTTCGTAATCAGTCCACCGACGGAGCTACTTGCGCGTCACGAGGATAGTGGCGCCGTCGGCACCAGCCTCTTCCGCATGGTCGACGTCCTTGTCGAGCATGCAGGTTTCGCCAGGCCGGCGGCGTAGGGCACCGTTAGGAGTGTTCAAAATGAACTCGCCCACGATGACATAGACGAAAGACTGCTTGTCGTGCCGGTGGGTTTCGCTGCGCGATAGTGGCGCGAAGCTGACCTGCATCGGCTCGCCATAGCCTTCGCGGCTGGACATCTGCTCGAATTCGTCTCGGGTCATGGTGGTTATCTCGTCGTGCGTAAATGAGTGAAGTCGATTACCGCCTGGGCCAGGACCGTCCGTCCAAGGGACCGCAAAACTGGTGGGTTTTTCTTCTGCTTTTTCCAGCTGCGGACATCCGTCGGCCGCAGGGTAATGCAGGGCCGCGAGGTAGTCGAGCCTAAGCTCCCGGTCTTTGCCCGTAATGTCCGGCGTGTGAAGTTCGGTCATGTAGGTGAACGTTTCGTTCCAGCGATCCCGGCTCAGGACCTGCTGAGCGACGAGTTGGAACCCGTTGCAGGTGTGCAGGCGTACTAACTACGGACTCGCTTTTTTGCACGACCAAGATCCGAAGTCCGGTACCTATGAAATCCGTAGGATTCCAATCAGCGTCATCGCCAATCCACCCAGGGCGACGAGCGAGAGCGTCACTACGGCGATCACGCGCGGGCCAGCCTTCGCGACGGCTCGAATATCCACACCGAGCCCGAGTGCAGCCATGGAAATGATCGTCAACCCGTTTGCTACAAGTGAGATCGGCGCCAGGATGCGTGTCGGTATCAGTCCAACCGACCTCATCACGACGAGGCCCAAAAACCCGACAATGAACCATGGAACGAGCTGGTGTAGGGCTGGTCGACCGCTTTTCGGGCGCTCCCCCGCAGTCACGGCCGGTGCAGCGGCGGCGGGCGTTTCGCGATTCTTGACTTCAAGAATGGATAGTACGAAGACGATCGGACCAAGCATGAGTACACGGACCAACTTCACGAGCGTGCCGATCTGCGCTGAGACAGAACTGATCGGTGCTGTTGCCGCCAAAACTTGCGGGACAGCATAGACAGTTAGGCCGGCCAATACTCCGAAATTGTGAGGGTTCATCTGCCAAGCGACCGCCAGGATTGGCAATCCCAAGACAACGGCAACGCCCAGTACGGCCGTGAATGCGATCGACGTCGCGACATCCTCGCCGTCTGCGCCGATGATGGGCGCGACAGCGGCAATCGCGGAATTGCCGCAGATCGAGTTGCCGCAGGCGATCAACACAGCCATTCGGTGCGGCAAGCCAAAACTGCGGCCCAGACCATAACTCACGATTAAAGATGCGGTTACGACGCCGGCAATTCCAGCCAGCAGCGGGAGGCCCGCTTCAAAAACCATGGATGCGCTGACCGTTGCACCGAGCAGCACAACGGCGAGCTCGAGCAGAGTTTTTGCACAAAACGCGATTCCATTTGCCCATCTCTGCCCCGGTGTCCACATCGTGCGGACAGCGGTGCCCAAGAGGATGGCGATGACGAGGGCCTCCAACCAGGAACGGCCGAACAAAACCTCTTCGGCCGACTGAATTGCGAGTGCAATCGCCGTCAGTGAGGCGCACAGCGCTACGCCGGGACTGTTGTCGGCGAGCGCCGCGATTATTCGAAGATTGAAATCGGAGAGGGGCTTCATGGCGCTGTCGCAACGGTGAGATACTTCCGCACAGCCATGATGGCCTAGAACCAACATTCGCGCCACCAGCCGCCATTTGGCTGGGCGGCGCGCACACCAGCAGGTACGTTTGCCATCCATAGAATGAGTGACGGCTTGTGTGACGCATTTCCGAGACGGCTGCACGCTTTCGCCGATGTCACGCAATCGAGTGTCACCAGGGGCCATCTGAGTTACATCAGCCGCGCCGGATGAAAGTGCCCTTAGCTAGTAATTCTGCTCCGCTGCTAGTGGCCTGAATCACCTAAAGTACCGGGTACAGGCTTTTCAACTTGATGCGGGCGTC
>JANLPY010000344.1:0-11272 GCA_031367505.1 Hyphomicrobiaceae bacterium
ATTATTGCGATCGGTATACGGGCTTCTACAAGCGCCTTGCCGCCGATCCAGCAAAGCCCGAAGTTTACGAAAAGGCTGCCACCGATAGGATCGTCGCTGCATGGGGCGATGGTGCAAAGCCTGGCGAACAGCACGCTGCCAAGTCCAGATGGCGCGACGAACAGCTTGCGGCATTAGCAGCCTTCAAGCGTCGTCAAAAACCATTCAAGGCATGAACCCGGCATCCACAGACATGAGTGCGGTCGATCCCTTTACGGTCGAAGTGATCCGCAATGCACTCAATGCTGCGGCTGAAGAGATGAGCGCCATCGTCATGCGCTCGGCGCGCTCGCCATTGCTGCGTGAGGCCGGGGATTTATCATCCACGATCATGGATGCAGACGGCGCGTTGATTGCCCAAGGCCACGATGTGCCGGTCCATTTGGGTGTGCTGAGTTACACCGTAAAATCTTTTTTGGAGCGCATCCCAAAAGAACGGCTCAAGCCTGGTGATATTTGGTTCTTCAACTTGCCGGAGGTCGGCGGCAATCACTTACCTGACGTGAAAGCGGTACGTCCTGTTTTTTACGACGGCCGCATCATCGCGTTTGCAACGAGCCTCGCGCATTGGGCGGATATCGGCGGCGCGGCGCCTGGCAGCTACTATGCCAACGCGACCGACGCTTGGATGGAGGGGCTGCGTATTAGCCCCTTGCGTGTGGTTGCCGGCGATGAGATCGACGCTGAGAAACTCGAAATTATCCTGTCGAACGTGCGCGGCCGGCGCGAGCGTGAGGGCGATCTGCTGGCCCAGGTCGCGGCCACCCGTATTGCCGACCGGCGCATCGCCGAGATCGTGCAGCGGCACGGCATCGAGACGTTCGAAGCGACGATCGCGAAGTTGCACGACTTGTCGGACAAGCAGATGCGCGCGGTGCTTCGGTCTCTGCCCGACGGCGTTTTCGAGGGCGTCGATTATCTCGATGACGGCGGCCCGAGCGATCAACCAGTCGCGATCCGTGTAAAAATCACCAAGACAAATGACACCGCGATCTTCGATTTCTCTGACTCTGACGATGCCATCGCCGGCCCGCTCAACACCACGCCCTATGTTGCTGGCTCGGCGGTGTTCTATTGCATTCGAGCGCTCGCCAGAGAGATCATCCAGCCGAATGGTGGTGCTTACCGCCCACTACAAATCATCACGCGGGCAGGTTCGGTATTCGATCCAGGTGCGGGCAAACCGGTTGTAGGCGGCAATCACGAGACGTCGCAACGTGCCGTCGATGCGATCTTCAAAGCGCTTGAGCCTCACGCTGGTGAGAAGATCTCGGCTGGCGGCAACACCTCATCCGGACTTGTCATCTTCAGCGGCCCAACTCCGGATGGTGGCTGGGCGACACTGTACGAGCCGCATGGCGGTGGCGAAGGCGCTCGTGCGGACCGTGATGGCCGGCCCGTTGTCCGTGTACATCTGACCAATGTCATGAATACGCCGGTCGAAGTGATCGAAGCCGAGTATGCCATTCGCGTCGAGCATCAAAAATTGCGCGTCGGATCAGGTGGGGTTGGTGCGCATAGGGGCGGCGATGGTATGTCTCGTGCCTATCGCATGCTGAGTGACGGCATTACCGCCACGACAATGTTCGAACGCCGCGTCGTGCCGCCCTACGGTTTGCGCGGAGGCGCCGACGGATTTCCAGCGCGGGTAACGCTTCAGCCGGGTGACAGTGCTGCTGTCAAACTCAGGGGTAAACAGAATATCGCCCTCGCCAAGGGTGATCTCGTCATTGTCGAAACGCCAGGTGGCGGTGGTTATGGTGTACCCTTCGCTGGCGCGCAAGAAAGGGTGTGAGACTTGAAAATTGTCATCTTCGGAGGCGCAGGGTTCGCCGGTCTGAATATTACCGAGGCCCTGCTGAAAAGCGGCCGCGATGTTGTGGTGTTCGACCGTGCCGATGTTCCGGCCGCCGCCCGCGCAGCCTTCAAAGTGTATCCGGGAAAACTGGAGGCAGTGCGCGGCAACGTCATGGATGACGCCGCCATCACTCGCGTGATCACGCCTGGCACGGACGGGGTTATCTTTGGCACGGCCGTCACCGCAAACGCCGCCCGCGATGCGGCCGAGCCTGAACTGGTGCTGAACACTAATTTGATGTCACTCATCCCAATTCTGCGTCAAGCAAAAGCTGCCGGCGTGCGGCGTGGCGTTAATCTGTCATCCGTTGCAGCCTATGGCGCGGCCGGCGACCGCGTGCCGCTACTTGACGAGACAACGCCAGCCGATCCCCAATCCCTCTATGCGATCAGCAAGTTTGGCACCGAACGCTTGGCCGAGCGGTTGGGCGGATTGTGGGGCATGGACGTCATCAGCGTGCGGTTATGCTCCGTATTCGGGCCGTGGGAATACGCCACCGGCATGCGCGATACCTTGTCGCCGCACCTGCAAGTCATGTTGGCGGCCGAACGCGGTTTACCGGCTGTTTTGCCACGTCCGATCAACCGCGACTGGAGTTATGCGCCAGACATGGCCGCAGGCGTGCTCGCTGTTCTCGATGCCAAGGCGCCAAAATATCGCCTCTACAACATATCGCCGGGCCAGACGTGGAGCATTCTCGATTGGGGGAATGAGTTGGCCAAGATGCGTCCGGGTTTTGTGTGCCGCCTTGCAGTCGCGGGTGAGACGATCAACGTCGACCCCCACGCGCCATCGGATCGGGCACCGCTTTCAGCGACCCGCATCTACGACGATCTCGGTTGGCGCGCTGGTACGTCGCTCGCACAATCGATCGTCAACTATGATGCCTGGTGGAAATCCCATTGGAAGAGCCTGGAGGCGCGATCATGAAACTTGATAAACGCGTTGCCGTCATAACCGGCGGCGGCTCCGGCATTGGACGGGCAACGGCTATGCTGTTTGCGAAAGAGGGAGCAAACGTCGCCATCATTGATCGCGACGAAGCGGGGGCAGCGGAGACGATCGCGCTGATCACAAACGGCGGTGGCAAGGCGATGGCACGCATCGGCGACGTCGGCAAAGTGGGATCCGCCGATGCTGATGCAAGCGCCATCCTCGATGCTTGGGGACGTATTGATGTCCTCATGACGGCCGCCGGCTTCTCCTGCGGTGGCACTGTCACCACGACCGATCCGGCCGATTGGAATGCCGTTATCAACGTCAACATTGGCGGAACGTGGCTGTGGTCGCGGGCGGTGATCCCGGCGATGCAGGCGCAAAAGAAGGGTTCTGTCATTACTGTCGCATCGCAGTTGGCAATCGCCGGTGGGCGGGGATCGTCGGCCTATATCGCAGCCAAGGGCGCAATTTTGAGCCTCACACGCACCATGGCGCTCGACTATGCGGGCGATGGCATTCGGATCAACGCGATCGCGCCGGGTGCGGTGGAAACGCCACTACTCGCGCGCGGGTTTGGCCGCCGTCCCGATCCGGCTGCGGCGAAGGAAGGTTCGCGGTTGCGCCATGCCATGCAGCGTTTCGGCCGGCCGGAGGAAGTGGCCGAGGCAGCACTCTATCTCGCGAGTGATGCTTCGAGTTTCTCGACCGGCACAACGCTCGTGGTCGACGGCGGTTGGTTGGCAAACTAATTTATGGCCGGACAAAAGGTTTTACCACGGGTAACCTTGTTTTAAACGAGCCCGATTACATTCGTACACTGCGGCAGTTAAGGAAGCAGCAATGTACGATTACTTTTGGGAAATTGTTTACCATTTGGCTGCGTTATTGCTCGCGCCGAGTTCGGTGTTCTCAATCGGATCGCTTTTTTGTGCGTTCATCGTCGCCAGCGGGTTCCTCATTTGGAAGCGGCATCAGCGCGGCAAGGAGCTGAAATTTAGTGTGCTGCTACGCGCGCTCTTCCGCAAGCGGCAACTGACGTCTGCGTCGCACCGCGTCGATATCGCGTTCGCAGTCCTGAACACAACGGTGCTTGCGACGGTCATCGGCGTGGCGATTCTATCGTATAACGCCGTTAGCTCGATCGTGATCGATGGTTTGGTCACAGCTTTGGGACCATCGACACCAACGTCACTGCCGGACTTCGCCGCGAGCTTGTTGATGACGGTGGGCCTTTTTCTCGCGGTCGAGTTCGCATACTGGTTCGACCATTACCTCAGTCATCGCATTCCCTTTCTGTGGGAATTTCATCGGGTACATCATGAAGCTGAGGTTCTAACGCCCGTGACGGCGTTTCGTGTGCATCCCGTCGATACGATCGTGTACTTCAACATCAAAGCGATCTGTCTCGGCCTGACCAACGGTGGTCTGTCGTATGTCTTGGGTGCGAATACCCATCAATTTGCGATTTGGGATGCCAACGTATTCATGGTTTTGGCAATCCACCTCGTCGTTCACCTGCAGCATTCTCATGTTTGGATTCCATTTACCGGTTTGCTGGGCCGTATAATGATGAGCCCCGCGCATCATCAGATCCACCATTCGATGAACCCAAAGCATTTCAATCGAAATCTCGGCGGTGTGCTGGCCATTTTCGACTGGGTTTTCGGCACTTTGCATATCCCGAACAAGACACCTGAGAAGTTGACGTTTGGCGTGGCTGCAGATGCTGAGCACCCGGCGATGCCACACACGATCACGTCGAGCCTCATCCAGCCGGTGGTCTGCGCAACCAAACAGGTTGTTCAAGCCGTTGTTGGCGCTCAAGGGGCGCAGCAATTGGCCATCGCTCAAGACGTACAACGTTCCTCAAGTAGCCGTTGAACCTGACGCTGAGTAGCACTGCACTCAGCCCGCTTGACGGAAGGTTGCTGCGCGCCCGACTGTAGTGTCTCAGGTTTTGATCGCATTCGGGGATCGCCATGACACCACTCGCTGGTTACGCTGATAGGTTATCCGTCCGCCCCGGCGAGACGATCCAATTTCATGTGACGTCGCAGGTGACGGCACCGGTCACTGCTCGTTTGGTGCGGGTCATCTGTGCGGATGCCAATCCAGCTGGACCCGGCATCAAGCTCGAACCGGTGGCATCGCTGCCCAAACAAGTGGCTGTCCCGTCACCTCAATCCGTGCCTCGCGGCAGCTACGCGGTCGTGGCCGGTGCGGCTGAGGTACTGCGAACGCTCAGTTCGTTCTCGATCTTTGCGACGGTGTGGATCGGTGGCAAGGGCTTGCCGGGTGCGATCATCTCGATGGGTGAGGCTGGTAACGCCAAGCAAAGTGTCACCGTGTCGGCCGCCGCGAGCCCGCGCGGGATCTGTTTTGCTGCAAGCTTCGGCCAAGGCGATGCAGCGCCCCTTGGTGTCTCGACGACGGATGTCGAGCCCGAGCGCTGGTATTACATCGTCTGCTGCTACGATGCAGCGACCCGCAAAGTGGAATTGATCCACGTTGCAGTAGATGGCTTGGCTGCCCCCGGCTCCGTTGCGAAAACACTTGGGGGCCCCGTTACCATTGGTGGTAATGGCGACGTTCGCATCGGCGGCGGCTTGGGAGCGGTTTCTGGAACGCCGCAGAGCCATTTCAACGGCCGTATCGAAAAACCGATGATCTTCAAGGGCGTGTTGCAGCCGAGCGACCTCGATACGAAGCCGTCCGATTGGTTGAAATCGCAGCTCGTCGGTGCGTGGAGCTTCGCCATGGAAATGCAGTCGAGTGAGATCATGGACATCGGCCCAAACGCGCTGCACGGAAAACTGGTGAACTGTCCGGTTCGCGCGGTCGCCGGCTCGAACTGGACCGGTGAGGAAATGCACTGGACACAAAACCCCAATCAGTACGGTGCGATCCATTTCCATGACGACGATATCGAAGACTGTAAATGGCCCGTCACATTCGAATGGATGGTGCCGTCAGGTACGCGCTCGGGCAACTATGCACTGCTGCTGGAGGCCGGCACCGAGCAGGACAATATTCCGTTCTTCGTCGTGCCGCCCAAGGGCAAACCAACCGCTAAAATCGCCGTGCTCGTCTCGACCTTTACGTACTCGGTCTATGGCAATCATCTGCGGCCGGAGTGGCAGGGCGATGCGAAATGGGTCGACGCGTGGCGTCAGCAAACGAAGGCGTGGGGCGCCTATCCGCATCATCCCGGTGATAGCCCAGAGTTCGGATTATCGACCTACAACTATCACACGGATGGCAGCGGTATTTCGATCGCCAGTTGGCATCGGCCAATGCTCAACATTCGTATCGGCTATATCACCTATCCCTATCCGGAAATCCGTGGCTCCGGTGCGCGGCACTATCAGCCCGACACGCACCTGACGGCGTGGCTCGAGCATAAGGGCATCGACTACGACATCATCACCGATTGGGAATTACATCATGAAGGGTACGGCCTATTGAAGGACTATCCGGTTCTGCTGACCGGATCGCACCCCGAGTATCACACCCGGGAAATGCTCGACGCGCTGACCACCTATCGCGATGAAGGCGGCCGTTTCTGCTACCTCGGCGGCAATGGCTTCTACTGGAAGATCGCACTCTCGCCTGAGCGATCAGGCGTCATCGAAATTCGTCGCGGCGAGGGTGGCATTCGCGCATGGGCGGCAGATCCCGGCGAATATTACAATCAGTTCGACGGCCAGTATGGTGGCCTGTGGCGGCGCAATGGACGGCCACCGCAGAAGCTCGCAGGTGTCGGCTTTACGGCGCAAGGCAACTTTGTCGGCTCCTACTATCGTGTGTTGCCGGAGGCCAAGGACGCTCGCGTCGCATGGATGTTCAACGGTATTGCTGACGAACTGGTTGGCGACTTCGGGTTGTCGGGCCACGGCGCTGCCGGCTTCGAGCTTGACCGGATCGACAAGAAACTCGGCACACCGCGTCATGCGATCGTCGTCGCGCGCTCGGAGAAGCATCCGCCTGACGCACCGTGGGTGCTGGTGCCAGAGGAGCAGCTCACTCATCTGGTGACCGTGCCCGGTCGTCCAGCGAAGGAGCTCATTCGTGCCGACATGACATTCTTCGAGACGCCCAAGGGGGGTGCTGTATTCTCCACCGGCTCGATCACGTTCTGCGGATCGCTGCCGCACAATGCCTTCGACAACAATATTTCGCGGCTACTCGAGAATGTGGTGACGCGCTTTCTCGATCCGGCACCCTTCGAGATGCCCGCGTGATGGGCGACGTCACGATTCTGCAGTACGCAGCCGTCGGGGCAACGGCTTTTGTGGCGTCCATCATTGGTGGCGTTGCGGGCTATGGTACAGGCCTTTTGATGCCGCTCGTCTTAGTGCCGATCATCGGGGCGCAGGCGGTGGTGCCGGTCATCGGGCTATCGGCACTCTTCACCAATGGCAGCCGGATAGCCGCGTATCGTGCGAGCTTCGATGCGCGCAAGGCCGTCTTGGTTGGCGTCGCCGCGATCCCGCTGTGCATTTTGAGCGCCTACGGTTACACGCTGTTGTCCGGACCACGCGCCGCCATGCTGATCGGTCTCATGTTGATCACGTTGGTGCCGTTGCGGCGTGTGCTCAAATCTCATGTTGGCGCACTGTCTGAGCGCGGGCTTGTCGTAGCTGGCGCCGCATATGGTGCCATCGTCGGCGGCACATCGGGAGCTGGTGTCGTGCTGCTATCGATCTTGATGGCGGGCGGGCTCGAAGGGGTTGCGGTAATCGCCACGGATGCGGGGGTCTCGCTACTGGTCGGCGTCGTGAAGACCCTGGTCTTTCAAACTGCCGGCGCGCTTCCTTGGTCGTCTTGGATCATGGCAGTGTTGATAGGTGTGTGCGCATTGCCGGGAGCATTCATCGCTCGGGCATTGACCCGGCGGATCTCCCTCTCTACCCATGCCTACATCTTGGATGCGGTCGTCATCATCGGCGGAGTGCTGCTGGTCGTCCAGGCGTTACGCTGAATTTGGAGGTCCGCATGGCCGGTGCCATACAACTCATCGCACTTTATGCCGTGCTCAACCCAGCGACGTTCCTGGTCGGCCTGTACATGGGCGCCAAGGCTAATCAGGCGCAGAAAATTCCAATCGCCGCATTGATCGCGGCAATCGCTGGAATGGGATTGGTTGGGCTCGTCGCCAAACTCCCGCTAGGCATTAGCTTGGGCCACGAGCGGGCAGCGGGCGGCATGTTTATCGCCCTACTGCTCGTCGGCTTGATCTGGACTTCAGTCGGATACTACGCCGTGCGACGCTGGTTCAAGTTTTGAGGCTGGTTGGTCCTATTGTTTGACCTTTTCGCCGACCTTCTTGGCCAATTCCTCGACTAGTTTCTCGTCGATTTTCGCTGGTCGACGATGTTCTGGCCGCACAGCCTCCTTATCCACGACGTTGTCGGCGACTGCATCGCTGCCCGGAAACGTTTGTTCCAATGCCTTGTTCAGTTTCTCGTTCGAGGTCTTCTTGCTTTGTTCCTTGGTCATGTGAACTACCCTCCGTTAGCAAGGACAACGCGCCAAAGGCTACGCTGTTCCAAGGCGATTCTGACGGTCGCTTTGGCTGCGGGTTGACGGCCGGCTAGGTTCCCGTTCAGGTAGACTAATCATCGAATTTTTTCCAAGGCACGGAACATGAACGACAAAACAAAATCGACCAAGACTTCGAATTTGGTCAAAGGCGCCACCGGCGATTGGGAGATCATCGTTGGGCTTGAAGTTCATGCGCAGGTCAATAGCCGATCAAAGTTGTTTTCAGGCGCCTCGACCGAATTTGGCGCCGCGCCGAACAGCCACGTCTCCCTCGTCGATGCGGCGATGCCCGGCATGCTGCCGGTGATCAACGCCGAGTGCATTGCACAAGCGGTTCGAACCGGGCTGGGCCTCAATTCCGAAATTCATTTAAAGAGCGTTTTCGATCGCAAGAACTACTTCTACCCGGATCTGCCGCAGGGCTATCAGATCAGCCAGTACAAGCAGCCGATCGTTGGCGAAGGCGAGATTGAGATCGACGTCGATGGCGAGACGTTGACGATTGGCATCGAGCGTCTGCATTTGGAGCAGGACGCCGGCAAGTCGATCCACGACCAGCATCCGGAATACTCCTACGTCGATCTCAACCGCTCAGGCGTTGCCCTGATGGAGATCGTATCGAAGCCCGACATGCGCTCGGCCAAGCAGGCGCAGGCGTATGTCACCAAGCTGCGCACGATTATGCGCTATCTGGGCACCTGCGATGGTGACATGGAGAAGGGCAATTTGCGCGCCGACGTCAACGTGTCGGTACGCAAGCCGGGGGCGGAACTGGGTACACGCTGCGAGATCAAGAACGTCAATTCGATCCGCTTCATCGGCCAGTCGGTCGATGTCGAGGCGCGCCGCCAGATCGAGATCATCGAGGATGGTGGCAAGATCGATCAGGAAACCCGGTTGTTCGATCCAGCCAAAGGCGAGACGCGCTCGATGCGCTCGAAAGAGGAGGCGCACGATTACCGATATTTCCCCGATCCCGATCTGTTGCCGCTTGAACTCAAACCGGCTTTTGTCGCCGATTTGAAGTCGCATCTTCCCGAGCTGCCGGACGCCAAAAAGGCGCGGTTCATGAAGGATCTCGGATTGTCGCTGTACGACGCCAGCGTGCTCGTCGCCGAGCGCGAGAACGCGAATTTCTTCGAAGCCGTCGTCGCTTCGGGTAAGTCTGGGGCGCGCGATGGGAAAGCCGCGGCCAATTGGGTGATCAACGAACTATTTGGCCGGTTGAACAAAGAAAACAAAGATGTTGCCCAATCACCAGTGACGGCCGCCCAACTCGGCAACCTCGTTGGCCTGATTGGCGATGGAACGATCTCCGGCAAGATCGCCAAGGATGTGTTCGAGATCATGTGGGCCGAAGGTGGTGATCCGGCGGAAATTGTCGAAAAGCGCGGTCTGCGCCAGGTAACCGATACCGGCGCCATCGAGAAAGCCTGCGACGAGATCATCGCGGCCAATCCCGATAAGGTCGCTCAGGTGATCGCCAAACCGACGATGCTCGGCTGGTTTGTCGGCCAGGTCATCAAGCAGAGCGGTGGCAAGGCAGCCCCTGCTGCCGTCAACGAGATTTTGAAGAAGAAGTTGGGGATTTAAGAGGAGCCGCCGCTCACCGCGCCGGCACCGTGACCTTCAAAGGCACGCCGCCTTTCGGGCGCAGTGTAACGCGGCTGATCGGCTCGGGCAAATGTTGGCCGTCCCAATCGAACCGTGCTCCCCGCACGAAAGTCGCTAGCAGCACGGTTGCCTCCATCATGGCGAACGATGCGCCAATGCAGGTGCGCGGACCATAGCCGAACGGCATGAACTGAGCCCGTGCAAACTTTGCCTCGCGCTCTGGCAAAAAGTGTTCCGGGTCAAACTTGTCCGGGTCATCCCATAGAAGTTTGTGGCGGTGCACGGCGAAAATTGGGATCACGATGATCGAGTGGGGTGGAACTCTCTGAGTGCCGAACTCGACCCAGTCCGTTGACATCCGGCTCAACACCGGTGCCGGTGGATACAACCGCATCGTTTCCTTGATCACCATTTGCGTGATCGGTAGCCGCTCGAGATCGGCGGCCTGGATTGGCCGATCGCCCGCGACGGCCTTGACCTCGGCGCGAATACGATCCTGCCAATGCGGCGCGCGGGCAAGCAGATATAACGCCCAGGTCAAAGCCTTCGCCGTCGTTTCGTGACCCGCTATCAAAAACGTCGAGAGATTGTTGACGAGCTGGCCTTCGGTCATCGACTCGCCAGTATCCGGACGCCGTGCGGCGAGCAGCTTGGCGAGTAAATCGTCGTGTTGGCCGGGCGCGGCAATGCGCGCTTGGATGAGGCTTGCCACGGCCTTACGCGAAACGGCGGCGGCGCGTCGCATCGGCCGCTTGCCCGGATGCCAAACCCATTCCGGAATTGCGAGGACCGAGAAGCCCACCTCCCAACTGATCGGCTCGAGGAAATCTGCGCCAGCACGTTTGATGGTATCGGCTGCCTCTGCATTAAGGCCGCCGAGTACGGTGCATGCGATCACGTTGAACGTCGTTGTCATCATGTCGGCATCGATGGCGACGATCGATGAAGATGGCGCCGCAGCCCACCGAGCGACCTGAGCTTCGGCAGCGGCCGCCATGTCTGGAATTGAAGCTTGAAGTTCGCCGTGGCGAAAGGCTGGTGCCGCTGCCTTGCGCTGCCATCGCCAGTGCGGCCCCTCGGCGGTCAAAATCCCGTCGCCCAAGACTGCGCCGAAGACGCGTTTTTCGACGGGCGCCTTAGGCCACAGACTCATTAAATCCGATCCAGATGCGGATTGCAGCCAGTTTCACTGACGCAAGGAAGTTGGCATCCTGCTTATCATAACGAGTTGCGATGGCGCGGTAGTGCTTGATGCGATTGAAGAACCGCTCGACCTTG
>JANLPY010000366.1:0-13805 GCA_031367505.1 Hyphomicrobiaceae bacterium
TCGCCGGAAGATTTCGGGAAATTGCTACGTAAGGACTACGACCAGTTCGGCGCATTGATCAAGAAATTGAACATCAAGTCGGAGTAGTCGGCGCACACAGGTGACGCTGAAAATCGACCAGAATTCGTGGGTGGCTCGACAGCGTCACTCGATTCCCGCAGCCCGCCGATCGCTCTTCAAGTTGCCGTAGTGGAGTATGCAAATGCTACGTCAAACGTTCCTGACTGCCGCCTACGTGATTTCTCTCGGCTTCTCCGCCCCAGCTCAGGCTCAGGCCCCCGTCTGGCCGGATAAGTCCGTCAAGATCGTATTGCCCTACGCTCCGGGAGGCGCGACCGATGCTATCGGCAGGCCCTGGGCTGAGAAGCTTTCACAAGCTTTTGGTCAGCAGTTCGTTATCGAGAACCGTGGCGGCGCCAGTGGTATGATCGGCGTCGAGGCGGCCGTCAAATCCGCCCCCGATGGCTATACTTTTCTGCTCACTCCGAACAGCGCAATCGCGATCATCCCGAGCCTGCGTAAGGCTGCCTACGATGCGACGATGCAACTGGAGCCTGTGGCGCGTGTCGGCGACATCATCAGCGGTTTAGTCGTGCACCCGTCCGTTGGCGTCAAGACCATAAAGGAGTTGGTCGAGCACGCCAAGAAAAACCCCGGCAAACTGTCGTTCGGCTCGGCAGGCCTCGGCACATCGACGCAACTGCGTCTCGAAATGTTGAAGCTGCGGGCCGGCATCAACATTCTGCATGTGCCGTATCGCGGCAGCGCCGACGCACTCAATGATTTGTTGCCCGGCACCATACAACTGATGAACGAGATCGTCGTGTTCCCGCATGTCAAAGCCGGCAAGATCGTGCTGCTTGCCATCAACCATACCGCGCGGCATCCGGATTTTCCTGACGTACCAACGCTCGACGAGGCGGGAATTACCAATGCCATCGTGCCGATCTGGTTTGCCATGTTTGCCCCGCTCGGAACGCCGAAGGACATCATCGCGAAGCTCAATGCCAAGATCGTGGAGATCGCCAAAACAGACGATATGAAAGCCAAGATGAGGGCGATCAGCGTAGCCGTTCCCATCCAATCACCAGAGGAACTCGGGCGGCAGCTCGTCGAGGATATCAAGCTCAACCTCGAGGTCATCAAGGCCGCAAAAATCAAGATCGATTGACGTGGAGCTTGCGCTACGAGGGACGCCAATTCGGAGGAGAAAAAACGACATGCACCGTCGCAAATTTCTGACATGCGGAGCTGGCGGCATCGCCGGGCCGTTTCTGATGCGCTCTACCCTGCGGGCACAGGCATGGTCGGACAAGCCGGTGAAGGTTATCGTGCCGTTCGCAGCCGGCGGCGGCACCGACGTCGTCGCGAGGCCTTGGGCCGACAAACTCGGCCAGATTTTCCGTCAGCAATTCGTGGTCGAGAATCGCGGCGGCGCGAGCGGTCTCATCGGCACTGAGGCAGCGGCAAAGTCGGTGCCCGATGGCTATACGTTGCTGGTCTCATCCAATACGACGACCGTCAACATCCCGCTACTCCGCAAAGTTCCGTACGATCCGAAGAGTCTCGAGCCGATCGGCCGCGCTGGAGACGTGGTGACGGGTTTCGTCATCCACGCCTCGGTCGGCGTCAAGACGTTCAAGGAGCTGCTCGACTACTGCAAGAAGAACCCGGGCAAGCTCGCCTTCGGATCATCGGGACCCGGCACCGGGCCACATCTGCGATACGAGATGTTGCGCGACAAGACCGGCATCGACATCCTGCATGTGCCGTACCGCGGCGGGGCTGATGCGCTGACATCCGGTATCTCATCGAGTTCGGCCGGAGCCACGACGCTGATGTTATCTGCGCGCGAAAGCGTGGGACCGCTTTCAGCTGGAATTTTGGTCGGTACTTAGGTTGCTGGAATTCCCCTGGTAGTGACCTTCCTCTTCCTGGCGTCCTCTAACCGACCCGAAATGGCAATTGCAGAGGCTGCTCGACATGACCGGTGCAAAATTCGATTTCCCGGCACGCTCCACGACAATCACACGGGCAGTGTCAGCATTGCGTTGAGGCCACCTGTCGGGAGATTGGCTAGCGTCAGCTCGCCACCATGGGCTTCAGCTATTGATGCCGTGATGGCAAGCCCGAGACCGATGCCTCCCGTCTCCCGGCTGCGGGAAGTCTCGAGGCGATAGAACGGCTGGAGCACACGACCAAGCTCGGCGTCAGGGATTCCCGGCCCCTCGTCGTCGACGGTGATCACAACTGACTCCGCGTTCGATCGCAGCGTGACCTTGGCGCGCTTGCCGTACTTGATGGCGTTGTCGATCAGGTTCCTGAGTGCACGGCGTAGGGCTGTGGGCTGGCATTCGGCGATGACCTGCGCTGACGGAGTGTCGAGGATGACAGCCAAACCGGCGTCGGCCATATCGTCGACGATGCTGCCGGCGAGCGCGCCGATATCGGTCAGCCGGCGCGGCTCGGTGGTTGCCTCATCGCGCGCGAAGGCGAGCGTGACCGCAAGCATGGCCTCCATGCCGGCAATGGTGCCGAGCAGCTTCTCACGCTCGTCGGGGGGCTCGAGGTGCTCCACGCGAAGCCGCAGCAGTTGCAGCTCAGTCCTTAAGTCGTGGGAGATCGCCGCCAGCATGTTCGTCCGGCCCTCGATCATGAGCTGCAGCCGAGATTGCATGTCATTGAGCGCGCGTGCAGCCTGGCGCACCTCGATGGTTCCGGTCTCGGAGAGCGGCGCAGCATGCACATCCTTTCCAATGCGAGCGGCCGCCGCGGACAACGTCGCCAATGGGGTGGTGAGGCGCCGAACCGCCAGCGCAGCGACCAGTCCAACAATGGCTGCCATGACGGCGATCGCCAAAATGAGCCGGGGCGACAGCCCTGGGCTGGTGTCGGGTAGAAACGTACTCACCGTGACCCAACGTGCATCCGTCAACTGGATTGCGAGATCGAGGCCGCGCGCGGACTCCATCCAGTGACGCATCGGGCCGTAGCCAAATCCTGGGCCCATACCTGGGTGCATTCCCAAGGCGTGACCGGGGCCATTCAATTGCGTTCCACCTGGAAAAATGCGCGCACGAATTTGGCGGGCGGGCGTAGCCGGAAGTTCGTCTTTCAGGAAGGATGCGATGACAAGACCCGGAGTGTTCAGCTCCTGCTCATCCGCCATAAGCGTAGGCGCGTTGATGGCGATGGCCACACGAAAGCCAGGCTCGCTGGAGCCCTTGATGACGCGATCCCTCCATTTTGAGGGCACGTCCTCGATCAGCCGCACGAGGTTGGCAATACGCTGCGCGGCAGCGATTCCTCCTACCGCGCGCACCGCCTCCTGACGTGCACCCGAATAGATCCAGGCGCCGGCAAGCTGTGATGCAGCAAGACCCACCAGAAGGATCATCAGCGTTTGGCCAAACAGGGTTCGTGGCAGAAACCTATTCATGGCTTAGCCACGTTCGAGGCAAAGAGGTAGCCGCCGCCCCAAACGGTCTGGATGATCCTCGGTTCTGCAGGATCAAGCTCAAGCTTCTTTCTGAGGCGGCTCACCTGCGTATCGATGCTGCGATCAAAGGCGCCGGCAGTGCGACCGCTCGCGAGATCGAGCAACTTTTCCCGAGAAAGAACCCGGCCGGAACGCTCCACCATGACGATCAGTAAATTGAACTCGCCGGTGCTGAGAGGAACGGTCACGCCATCGTCGCGGACCAGCTCGCGCGCGTCGACATTCAGGATCCAGCGGTCGAACGCGTACTGTTTCGGCTTGTCCAAAGGACTCTCGGTCTCGCCGCGGCCTCGGCGAAGGACAGCGTTGATGCGGGCGCTGAGCTCTCGCGTTCCAAAGGGCTTTGGCAGATAGTCGTCGGCGCCAAGTTCGAGGCCAATGACGCGATCGACCTCCTCGCCTTTGGCGGTCACCATGATGATGGGGATGCGGGATTGGGCGCGCAGCTCGCGGCACAGTGCGAGGCCGCTTTCTCCGGGCAGCATGAGATCAAGAAGAATGAGATCGATACGGCTGTCGGCCAACGCTTTTCGCATGGCCTTGCCATCGGCGGCCGAGCTTACCCGGAAGCCTTCCTTGGCGAGTGCTCGTCCGATGAGGTCGCGGATTTCCCGATGATCATCGACGACGAGAATGTGTGCTGCGGCTGTCATGATTTACATGTAGCGGCGCTCTGGTACGATGTTGCGCGAAAAATTGTGCCGAATTGTAACGCCGGCCCTCTCTGACAAACTTTGTCACAGATCAGGCCCTTCCGGAAAAGATTGGGTGACAGGTGCCTCCTATCTCCTAACTGACGACGGAGGCTCCGTCGCATTGAACAATCAGGAGCAAGCCCGATGAATACAAAGACAAAGTTACTTGGTGCCGGCGTCGCGCTGACCGCGATGCTGGGCTTCGGCGCCTACGCCCTGGCGCAGCAGGGACCGGGCTTCGGTCCGGGACATATGGGTATGGGACCCGAGATGAAGATGGGGAAGATGGGCATGGGACATGGTCCGACGATGGGCGATGCCGGTGATCCGGCAGCCCGTCTCGCGGCTGTTAAGACCGAGCTTGCCATCAAGCCCGAGCAGCAGGCGGCATGGGACGCTTATGTCAAAGTCGTGACCGACACGGCTGCGGCCGCGCGGCCGCGCCGGGACGGAATGAGCCCCGATGTCATCGGCAAGATGGAGACCAAAGAGCGGGAAGCATTCATCGCGGGCATTCAGCAGGAGCGGCAGAAGCGGTTCGAGGCGGTGAAGGCAGCCGCCGAGGCGCTACTTGCGAAGCTCGACGATGCACAGAAGGCCAAGGCTGGCACCGCGCTTCCCGGGCTCGCCGAAGCCGGGCATGGTCCAGGCATGCGGCACGGCATGATGGGCCAGGGCAAGGGCATAGGACCGCCCTGGATGCGCTAATGCGCTCCGGCGAACCGCAAGCTCAGCGCGCGAAAGCCTCGGGTCCAGCGGGCCCGAGGCGGAGCCCGCAGTGCTTGTTGAGCAACGAAGTCGCATCAAGCAGGAGCGTGAGGATGCAAACTTTCAAGAATATTCTGGGCGCCGCGGGAATTGCCGTCGCACTTGTTGGCCTTGGTGGGTACGTCTTCGCACAGCACGGTCCGGGTTTCGGTCCCGGTCGCATGGGCATGGGGCACGGATCAGCGACCCCGACTGAGCACGGCGAGATCCACGACATGTTCATGTCTCACGATAAGATCCGGCGCACGGTCACAAACCTTCCCGACGGAATCCGGACAGTGACCGAGTCCGACGACCCGGAGCTTGCGGTCGTCATCGCCAGTCATGTGGCCGGCATGAACGAGCGCGTCAAGGAAGGGCGGGATCCCAAACTGCCAATCCAGAGCCCGACATTAGAGACCATCTTCCGCAACAGGGACCAAATCCAGACGGCCGTCGAGGCGACCGCCAAGGGCATCGTGGTCGTGCAAACGTCCGGCGATCGGGAAACGGTTGTCGCACTGCAAACGCATGCCGCCGAGGTCAGTGACCTCGTCGAGCGCGGTATGATTGCGGCACACGAAGGCATGATGAAGCGTGCTGGCGGTCCCGATCACAGGCATTGATGCTGAGGACATAGACACCCATGTCTGCCAAGCGGCTGATAGGGCCATCGAACCAGGACATCGATGGCCCCGTCACGACAGCAGCCTTCGACCTGATAGCCAGAGGATGCGCACCAAATTCTCTCATTCATGACCGAAGCGCGAAATCATCGGGCAGGGATCGTGACCACGGCTGGTTGGGGAATGACCCCGGTCTCGGCAAGAGCGGTAAACATCCGCAAGAACATGAACACGCGTTTGGATTGCAGGTCACGGTCGTCGACCCAGAACGAAGTTTTACCGTAGCGCACTGTCACAAACGTGTTCGAGGGCCGATCGGCTCCCGAGCGGACGCGCAGGAATGCTGACCGGTGTCCATCTCCTGAGCCGACATCTGATCCCGGTGTCGCCCGTCCTGCAGCCAGATCCTCTGGCGGCACGTCGATGCCGAGCGCAAGCTCAGCCATGATTTCTTGAATGGAGCGCGTCAGCAGCACGATCTCATTGCCACTATGGCGTGATGACCCTGAGGACAGGATATACTCGTGCTTCTGCGGATCGAGCCGCAGCAATTTCTTGATCAGCCGCACGTCTTCCTCAGCCGCGCTGCTCGCCACGCTTCGAAAAGAAATCAGAAAAACATGTCCCGTTCCGCGCCTTTCGGTTCGCATCCCAACTGCCCCAGACCGCTGAATTCGGCGAAACACCGAGATCAATTCCTCGAAATCCGGACTGCCGGTGCGGGCTCGCTGCGGCGCCCTTGAATCATTGAAGACGTCATTGATCGCTCGCGCGGCCATCCGCAGGATGAAGTCAGCGGGATGGCCGGACTCGATCATTGCAAATATGGTCTGCGGCGGAAGCGGTCGTAATTGGCCGTTGATGAACCGCTCCCCGGCAAGCGGCACATAGGAAATAGTCGGACGATTAGTATAGCGGCCGGTTGCTTCGAGATTCCGATAGCTTTGTGCCGACGAAAGCGGCGTTGGGTAGAGCCTCCATGTGGCTTCGAGCTGGGTCTGCAATTCGTGAGAAGCAACAACGGACGCGACATCGACATACATGGGCGTGTCGAGATAGCGCAATTTGACGATGTTGAGGAGCGTCTGCTCTTTCCAGGACTCGGCCATTGCGCCCGCGTAGTCCACACGGTCTCGCGGGATGGTCGCTGGCCCAATGCTTGCACACCCGGCAATCTGTCCGGCAAGAAAAATGCAATCCAGCAATCGTGGAAGTTTACGCATGCGATCCCCCGATCGTTCACTCCGCGTCTTGTACGTGCTCTTGCCTATCACGGCGTTGGGCCGCGCCTTGGTGTCCTTGAACGTCGATGGTGCTATTTGCGCCGGCCCGCGGCATCGAAGCATCACTTCATCATTTGAATATGCATAGTCGGATCATGCGGCTTTCCGCTCGGTCGTCTCGACCAGCATGCCATCGCGCAGCATGTGGATGCGGTCGAACCGGTTAAAGATCTTGTCGTCATGCGTGACTGCAATGATGGCTGCTTCCTGCTCGACGGCAAGCTTGCGCAACAGATCCATCACGATACCTGCACGGGTCGAATCGAGCGCCGCTGTCGGCTCGTCGGCGAGAATGATGCGCGGGTTGTTGGCGAGCGCGCGGGCGATGGCCACGCGCTGCGCCTCTCCGCCCGAAAGCTGCGACGGCATGGCGTGCTTGCGATGTCCGACCTGCAGATAGTCGAGCAACTGCTCCGAGCGCTTGATCGCCTCCTGGCGCGGAACGCCTGCGAGATAGTGCACGATAGCGACATTGTCTGTCGCGTCGAGAAACGGCAGCAGGTTGTGTGTTTGGAAAATGAAACCGATCTTTTCGAGGCGCAAGCGTCTGAGGTCTCCCCTCAGCCATCGGTTATCGTAGACGATCTCGCCATCGAGGCGCATCCAACCTGAGTTGGGCTCGATGATAGCGCCAATGGCGTTGAGCAGCGTGCTCTTGCCCGATCCCGATGGCCCAAGGAGGCCAACCACCTCGCCCGATTTGACGGTCATGGTGACGTCGCGCAGGGCATCGACGCGAGCGTCGCCTTCACCAAAGTGCTTGGAAAGTCCCTTTACTTCGACAAGTGGTCGAGGCGTTTTCGTCGTTGCCATGCTTTCACCGCGTCAAGGCTTTGCTCGCATCGACGCGCAGGGCAGCATGCACGCCAAGCATGCTCGCCAGCAGACACACGACGACGACCACGTCGAACAGGGAGGCAATGTCCGCCGGCAGCATCTCGACCCGGCGCGGGAACCAGCCGTTGAAGATGTAGACGAGCGACGTGCCCGCGGCGAAGCCGATGATCCCCATCATCAGGGCTTGCTGCAGGATGAGCCAAACGATCGTTCGGTCGGGCGCCCCGATCAGCTTCAGAGTGGCGATGGCGCGGATTTTATCCATGGTCAGCGTGTAGACGATGAGCGCGATGATGACCGCGGATACGACAGTCAGAATGCTCATGAAAAGCCCGAGCTGCCGGCTGGCCCGCTCGATGACAGTGCGCGTCAACAGCAATTCCTGCTCTGCATCCGTCAGGACAGACAGATGCTTCCAACGGCGGATGACGTCGGCGATTTCGTCGGGGGGCACATCCGGCGCCAGCCGTGCGACGATGGCGTTGACGAGATCGGTTTGGGCACGCTGTGCACCCCGGGCCGCCTCACGCCGGGCTGCGGATGGAGCCAAGTCGAATTGCAGCTGCTGGGCGTCTCGCAATGTCATGTAGACGATGGAGTCGCCTGAGAGCGTGACCACGCCGGAAGTCACACCCACGACCGTGAACTCGTTGCGACCGAGGCGAATCTGTTCGCCGACCTGAAGACCCGTCTGGCTGTCCGCGATCAACTCATAGTGGCTGCGGGTGATGTCGCGCCCGGCCGCCAGCTGCACCGGGCCTCCCGGGCGACCGGGCTCGAAGCCGATAATCTGAAGCCGGACCTTGCGACCGCCACGCTCGACCTGCACGTTCTGGAGTGTGATGGAGCCGGCCTCGGCGACGCCGTTGATCCGCGCCACCATCTCGCGCGTGTCACCTGGGACGCGCGAGGCCTCCGCGAAGGGGCCGAGTGTGCCTGATTCCACGATCCAGGCATCGGCGTTGATGGCACGAAGCAGGGCGAGTGCGTCCGCCGTCTGGCCGCGGTAGATGCCGGCCATCATCACGACGACGGCCAGCAGCAGGCTCAAGCCAAGGCAGGTCAGGACGAAGCGGCCGAGCTTGTGGCGAATGTCGCGCCAAGCGAGATTCATGGCGCTTTGGCCTTGGCGGGAGTGATCGATGCTTTGCGGCCGATCTTCAATCTGGCAATCGGACCATCGACGATCTCGGCGCCTTCCGGAAGGGCTCCGAGTATCTCGACGCGACCATCGAGTGTGCGGTGCCCCAGCGATACCGTCCGCTGCTGCAGCCGTCCTTGCTCAACTGTCCAGACCGTAGCCTCGCGCCCTTTCACGCCCTGGAGCGATCCCGCCTTGACGAGGCGGGCGCGCGGCAATGTTGCCACGGTGACCAGGACCTCCGCCTGTTCGCCGAGGTGGAAGGTGAGGGGACAGCCGCCACATCGGACATAGAGGCGCCGCTCCTCATTGACGCGATCGCTTTCGATGTCGATGCGCACGACCTTCGCCTGCATCTTCCTGTCGGGAGCGGACCGCCTGGTCACGATCGCCGGCTGCCCCACCTCGATCGAGCCGACGCGTGCTTCGTCAATGTACGCAAGCGCCCAGATGGTCGCTGGATCGACGATGGTGAACACCGGCTCGCTGGCGTTGAGCGCGGAGCCCAACTCTTTGTGGCGCGTCAGGACGATGCCGGCGAAGGGGGCTGCGAGCGTGTACTTGGCAAGACGCGCTTCCTCGAGCACCAGTATCGCGGCTGCCTGCTCCACATTGGCGCGGGCGACACTCAGTGCGCTCCTCGCCTGACGGAGCTCTGCCTTCGCGATATCGGCCGCGGCTTGCGTGTCGCCCGCGGTTTCCTGCGAGACGACGCCACGCTGCACAAGCTGCTGACGGCGGACGTTGGTCTCAGCCTTTTGTTTGACGACCGTCTCAGCGCGCTGGATGCTGGCTTCAGACTGCTCAACTCCGGCTTTGGCCTGGGCGACTGCGGCCCTCGCTTGCACGACTCGTGCTTCCTGTTCGCGGCTTTGCAGCCGGGCGAGCACAGTGCCGGCCTTGACGGTATCGCCGTGGTCGGCATTGAGTTCGACTAAAGTACCGGCTGTCTCGAAGCCGATCCTGGACAAGGTCTGCGCTTCCACGGTTCCGAGGCCGAAGACTTGAATAGGGACGTCGGTCTCGAACGGCGCAATGGTCACCAGGATCGGACGCGAGGATATCAGGAAGATCGTAGCAGAAATCGCAAGAATGGCACCGATGCCGATGCCGATCCCAGTCAGGCGGCGGCGCGTGAGTTTCATGGCTTACCCTGCCTGCATCTGTGAGCGGCGATGGAGCATGTGCGCCAGGACGAGGAACATGGCTGCAAACACGATCAAGGCGGCCACATCGATCCCTTTTGAGAAATAACCGGTGCCTCCCATGCCGATCCGGATCAGGTCAGCGGCATAGGACAACGGCGACAAGGGAGCGAGGCGCTGCCCCAATGCAGGCATCTCGGCCAACGGCAAGAATACGCCACTGATAAAGATCAGCGGCAGCCGTACGAGGTTCGACAACATCATGATCTCGGATGGCGTGTCGCTCGCGCGAGCTGCCATCAAGACACCGAGCGTTGAGAATGAAAGCGCGCCAAGAAAAATGCCGGCGCAAAGGCTGAATGGAGCGACAATCGAGCTGCCAGCGAACAGGCAACCTATGATCAAAGGCAGCAGGGAGAGCACCAGCCCAAACAGGGCACCAGCCGAGGCATCCCCGATCAGGATAGCCCAGAGCGAGGCCGGCGACGTGATGAGGCGTTCAAATGTGCGGGCTTGCCGTTCCCAAGGAGTGACCAGAGGACCAACGGCTGAGGCGGTGAAAAACAACGCCATGCCGACGATGCCCGGAACCATATCTTGGGCAGGTACGTTCCGACCGGCGGCAAAGGCCATATAAAAGAACAACGGGAAGATGATGCCAAAACTGATGACCGGCGGTTTCAGATAATAGATGACAGCGTCTTTTTTTGCGATCACGTAGGCCACGTGGGCTTGTTGGCGGACGCGATCCCACCACTCATTATCTGGAAGCATGAGCAACCTCCTTGCGTGGCGTCACCCCGTGCGTGGTGATATGCAGGAATACATCCTCGAGGCTTGGCGTGAGCGTATTCAATGCCGTGAGTGTGAGTCCCTTCGTCGAGGCACGCGTTGCAATCGTCTGGGCGATCAATCCGGGATGTGGCGTGTAGACGCGGAAACCGTCCGGCAATGGGACGATTTCAAACGACTGGGCGCCTTCGAGCACATCTCCTGGCGGTACCTGGTCTCCGGCAAATCGGACCTCGACAGAGCGGCGGGACTCAACTGTGCTGCGCAGGTTCTCCGGCGTATCGACGACGGCGAGTTGGCCCTTGTCGATGATCGCGATGCGGTGGCAGAGGTTACCGGCTTCCTCAATGTTATGCGTGGTAATGAAGACTGTCATTGCGCGTTCCCGGTTGAGGCGCGTGATGACATCCCGGATCATATGCGCGCTGGCGACGTCGAGACCACTCGTCGGCTCATCGAGAAAAAGGATCTCAGGTTCGCCGACCAGCGCCGCACACAGCATGAGGCGCTGACGCAGCCCTTTCGAAAGATCACGACCTTTTTGCTGGTGTCGCTCGGAAAGACCAAACTGGGCTAATAACTCAGTTCCGCGTTCCGTGCGTTGCCGGCGCTCGATGCCGTGCAGCTCCGCCATCAGCATGACGTTCTGCCAGACGGTCAGATCGGCGTAGACATTGGCTTCCTCGGGCACGACGCCCATATGCTGGCGCGCAACAACCGGGTCCTTTGCCATATCGATGCCAGCGACTTGCGCCAACCCTTCGCTGGGCGTGACGAATCCGGTGAGCATGCGGACGGTCGTGCTTTTGCCGGCACCGTTGGGACCGAGAAATCCGAAGATCTCGCCGCGACCGACAGAAAACGAGACATGATCGACTGCGACGCGGTCACCGTAACGGCGCGTGAGATCGTGGGCCGCGATTGCGATCGCATGTGGCGTCGAAATTTTCTGCATGTTGGGTCAGTCCGCATTGGTGGTGCATCGGTGAAAGGGGAGGTACGTTATGTCCGCTTTGATTTCGCGGACATGTCGTTGATCCAGAACAATCGGAGCGCCTTCTACCCGCTACTTAAGTCGGTAGCCCGCATGGCAACCGACACAGCCACTCATCACCTCGCCGAGTGCACCAAGTGCTGGCTTGAGGTCTCCGGTCACGCCGGCATTCTGGGCCTCGATCGCAAAGCGGCTCGCTGCCCTGTGCATGCCTGAACCGGCATCTTGCATCCCCTGCGGCATGTACTTCGCGACCTCATGCGCGCCGTGCAATTTGAGCGAGGTCATGCCGAGACGCTCCTCGGCAATCTTAGCGGCCTTGTCGTTGTCGCCTCGACCAAGCGCGGCATTGATTTCCTGTAGCGCGAACAGGTGATCACGCATATTGGTCAGCGTGTGTTCGACAAGCTCGGGCGGGAACATAACCAGTTCGCGGGTGTCGGCGGTCGGCTTCATGCCGGGTTGATGCGCACCATGCCCTTGATGTTGCGCATAGGCCAAACCGGCCACGAAAACTGAGACAGCTGCGAGGGCAGCCATCTGAATGGTTCGGCGCATGATCGAGTTCTCCCCGTTACCGATAGTCTTGGATAGACCAACTGTGCGGCGGTCGCATATGATCGCGATCACATGAGCACAACAGAGTACATCCCCGCATTGGGCAACCGCTATGATCTCCGCGAGTTGGGCGGCGCCTTCGGCGATCTCGGCACGCTGGTGCCGTTAGTGGCGGCCTACATCGCCGTGCTGAAGATGGACGCGGCGGCGATCCTGCTCGGGTTCGGCGTGGCGCTTGTCGTTGTCGGACTGCTCTATCGCACCCCATTTCCGGTGCAACCGATGAAAGCAATCGGCGCCGTTGTCGTCGGACAAGCCGCGACGGCCGGGCTGACAGCTTCCGCCGTTATCGCTGCCGGTCTGGTGACGGGTGTCATCTGGTTGGCGCTTGGGCTGACTGGCATGGCGAAGCGTGCCTCCAGCTGGATTCCACGTCCCGCCCTGATCGGTGTCATCCTCGGCCTTGGATTCAGCTTCATGCTGGAAGGCATTCACATGATGGCGACGAGCCCCTGGCTCGCGGGGGTGTTGCTTTGCGCCACCCTGGTTCTGCTGAGTCGTTCTCGCTTTCCGGCCATGCTCGTTCTGCTTGTCGCAGGCATGGGCATTGCCCTGATCGAGCAACCGGGGTTAGCGAAAGACCTCGCCGGCTTTCGCATCGCTGCCAAGCTGCCGAGCTTCACACGGCCAGCGCTCACCTGGAATGATATCTGGCTCGGTGCGGTGCTGCTTGCGCTACCACAGCTCCCTCTGACGTTCGGCAATGCCCTCATCGCCATCACCGAGGAGAACAACCGGCTGTTTCCCAAGTACGCCGTGGCCGAGGATCGCGTGGCGATCTCGACCGGCGTCATGAACCTTTGGTCGAGCGCCATCGGCGGCATCCCCATGTGTCACGGTGCCGGCGGCATGGCCGGCCACGTTCGCTTCGGTGCAACAACAGGCGGCGCGTCGGTCATGCTCGGCCTGCTATTTACGCTCACGGCTTTACTGTTCGGTGACTCGATCAGTCTGCTGCTTCGGGTGTTTCCGCAGAGTGTTCTCGGCATCATTCTGTTCTTGGCCGGAACTGGACCTCCCCGGATTTAGTGGAGAGCGCCATCAGCTGCTTTCGCTCTGGCTCGCCGAGCGGCGGCGGGCGGCGCGCGATCGTGGTGGCGATCTCGCCTTCGATCCTGGCCACGGCCCGCAAGGCCTCGTTCCAGCGCCGCTCCAGCTCGCCGGCGACGAGCCGGTTCGCCGGATCGACGGCGTCGTATTGCCGACGGGCGTGGGACACGTCGTAGCGTGCCTGCCGCAGGGAGAGTTCGAGCTGGCGGTCAGCCGCCGTCTTCTCGCTCGACTGCGCTTCGATCGCCGTCAGTGCGGCCTCGTTCCCAAGTGGTCGCAAGAGGCGCAGGACGTCCTTGGTTACGGCGGCTTCTATGCTCACGCCACTGATCGTGATGCAGCGTTCGGTGCCTTGGTTCGCCAGTGCGCCATAGCAGT
>JANLPY010000388.1:0-1698 GCA_031367505.1 Hyphomicrobiaceae bacterium
GATTATATCGGCCAAATCGTCGCGCACGAGCTGGCTCATCAATATTGGGGACACCAGGCTACCCCTGCGGACATGCAGGGAGCGTCGATGCTGGACGAGACGCTCGCCCAATATTCCGCCTTGATGGTGATGGAAAAAACCGCCGGTCGTGATCAGGTCCGCCGCTACCTCCAACATGAACTCGACACCTACCTGATGATGCGCGGTTTCGCGACGGCACAGGAGTCACCGCTGGCTCGGGTCGAGAACCAAGCCTACATCGCCTATCAAAAAGGCGGGCTGGCAATGTTCCGGCTGAAGGAGGAGATTGGCGCGGACCGCGTCAATGCCGCCCTCAAACGCTATCTCGATCGCTTCCGGTTCCGCTCCGCGCCCTATCCGCGTTCGCTCGACCTTATCGCCGAATTTCGTAAAGGGGCCAGTCCGTCAGAAAACCAGCTGATTACCGATCTGTTCGAGAAAATAACGCTCTACGACATCAGGACCAACGCGGCGACGACTCGTAAATTGCCCAATGGCCGCTTTGAGACGACGCTGACCATCGAGGCGCACAAATATTACGCCGATGGCAAGGGAACCGAGACTGAAGCGGCGCTTGCCGAACCGATCGGCTTCGGCCTGTTTGCTGCCATGCCCGGCTGGGGCCCTCTTTCGGCAGAAGACGCACTTGCCCTGCGGCGTTTTCCGGTCCGTAGCGGGGTGCAGCAAGTCAGGTTCGTGACCACCGCCAAACCGGCCTATGCCGGCGCCGATCCCTACAATGTCCTGATCGACCGCAAATCCGACGATAACATCATCGCAACAAGCGAATGATCTGTGGAAAACGTCGGCTTCAAAAAATGGACACTGGCAGCGGGCATGGCCGCCGCGGTCCTCACGACGCTGTTCGTCTCGTTGAAGCCGCCATCGTCCAGTGGCTTTGAGAATGGCAGCTTCGTCAACGATTGCTGCGGAAGCCTGAGATTGCACGATGGCGAAATGATGCTCAACGACAAGGTAGCCGCCCGATACACCGTTGGGCGAGACGCGCGCGGGGCTTACGTTCTTCCGCGCACTTACGTGGGCAGCCTGGAAGGGATCGGCTTCGAGATCGATGGCGCCCGGCGAGCGACCAAGATGCGGCTTGATCGCATTCCCAATCCGACAAACATCCTGGTCCAGGGAGGCACCAAGAAATACGTGTTTAAGAGACAGCCGGCGATCAGCCCGGCTGGCATTCCGTCCCCCGGCGCGGTCAGTCTATTATGAACGAGGGGCAGCTTATGGGGCCTGCGGCAAGGCCGCTCAACGGCTGCAATGGGCGCATTTCCGCCAAAAGGATTTGTCTATATTCCGCCTTTATAGTGCGCTTAAGAATGGCTTATGCCGTCCGGGAGGAGGAACCTAATTTTATGACTAAGTTTATGACCGAGTGTCATTTTCGCCAAAAACTTCAATATTATCAATGGTCGTAGGCGGACTCCGTCTCCGCCAAGCCGTCAGCCGATTGTCGAAACTGGCGTTTGGCCTGCGATCGAATCCCGGAAGAGCGCCGTGTTCTGTGTCGATGCCAGACCGCAGAGAGCAATTCGAGCGAACCGAGCATCAGCGGCGCGAGGAGTGCGAGGTGCACAGCCCGCTGTGTTCGTGTCCGCTTGGTGTTCCCCTAATGAAGCGCCGGTTCCTTCGACAGGGTCAAGTCCCGCTCGATGTCTCCCT
>JANLPY010000405.1:0-3393 GCA_031367505.1 Hyphomicrobiaceae bacterium
AACGGATCGCCGCGGGGGAAGCCGGCCGGCACATGCACGAAGCGCTCGGGTATCACCAGCTCGCTCAACGCATGGCTGCGTTGTGCGCCTTGCAGCCGCAGCATCTCGCCGCGCTGAGACGAGACGTTCCCGGTGGCGACCAGCGCGCCTTCCCGCCCGAAGATCTCCATCCGAAAGCCGCCGCCGGCCCAGGGAACGGCCCCGACATGAACCGATGCCACCGCGCCGCTTACGAGCTGTCCGCTGACCAGCACGTTGTCGGGCGAAGTGACATCTACCAGCTTCCGGGTGTCGGTTTCGTACCATTGCTTGGCTTGGGTCGTGACCAGGCACGCTACCCGCGCGAAGTTGCCCGCGACGAAGCGCAAGGCGTCGATGACGTGCCCGTTGGCGATGGTCAGGGTGTTCGCGCCGAGGCTGGCATCGCGTTGCCAGGTGCGGCTGGAGGGGCGCTCCAGCGTGCCGTCACGCATCGTGGTGACGTGACAGGCCAGCACCTCGCCCACATAGCCGGCCTCGATCTGCTCCTTCATGTAAAGCAATGCAGGGCTGACCCGCGATTGCAGGCCGACGGCGGTCTGTACGCCCTTGGCCCGCGCCAGTGCCGTTAGTTCTTCGGCTTCGGCAGTGTTCCGGCCGAGCGGCCACTCGGTGTAAACATGTTTGCCTGCTTCGATGGCGGCCCGGGTCGGCTCATAGTGCGACGGCACGCGCACTACCACCGCCACCGCGTCTATCTCCTTTGATGCCACCATCGTACGGTAATCGGTGAAGGCGAGCTTCGCGCCAAATGCTTTGCGCGCTGCATCCGCACTCTCAGGGTTGCGAGTACAGACCGCGGTCAGTTCGACATCCGGGTGAGCCAGCAGCGCCGGGAAATGCGACTGCGACGCCCAGGTCGAACGAACGTTGGCGCCAATAAACCCCAGGCGAATTTTGTTTGCCATGAAGCAAGCTCCTCAAAGTGGTTACGCCTTGCATTATTCCAGAGATCGCGCGATGCCATTCACCGCGTTCGGTTACTGCCTGCCGGTCGATCCGGATTATCATTACATCTGTAAATCGACAACGCGCGTCGCAGTAAACCTGCATTCAAGCTACGATAAATTTTAATGGGAGGTGACACGTGAGAGAGAACAGCATACGCAGGGCCGTGCGTGAGGGGCGGGCCGCGCTCGGCACCGGGCTCAAGGAGTTTGCAACGCGGGGTGTTCCATGGATTATTGAATCGTCTGGTTTCGATTATTGCATGATCGACATGGAACACGGCGCGTTCGATCTGGAAACCATTGCCAATCTCGCCGGGTGGTTCGCGGCGACAAACGTGTCACCGATCGTGCGCATCCACAAAGCCTTCATTCATCTGATTCCGGCCATTCTGGATCAGGGCATTATGGGTATACAGATTTCGGACGTCGACAACGCGGAAGAAGCGCGCGCCATTGTTCAACAAGCCAAGTATCCGCCAATTGGCAACCGCGGCATCTCGCAAATGGGTTCCCATACGAATTACAAAGGCTATGGCGCCCGTTACCACACCGAATACAGCCCGTGGGCCAACGGCAACATCATCATTTGCCCGTCGATAGAGTCGCTCGAAGGCCTGGAAAACGTCGACGAGATTGCCGCGGTCGAGGGCATCGACATGATCGCATACGGCCACTCCGATTTGAGCGCCAGGCTGGGTATTCATTTGCAGCTCGATCACCCGCGCTTCAAGGCCGTTGTGCGCCAAATAGCCGATGCCTGCAACAAGCATGGAAAACTCGCCAGAGGCTCGGCTGAGACGGAAGCGCAGATCGAGGAGTACTATCAGCTCGGTTGCAAAGTATTGAATCTGCCCGGCACCGACCTCAGCACCTACCATGACGGTCTCAAGGCCCGCGCCGATCGTGCGCACGCCCGGCTCAAATCGATTGGCGTTCCGGCGCCGTGAGTACGCGATGACGGAGATGGGAATGGATAAATTACAGAACATTCACCCCGGCGAAATACTTCTCGAAGCGTTTCTACTCCCGCTGAAGATCAGTCAAACCAAACTGGCTAACTCGATCGGCGTACCACCGCGGCGCATCAACGAGACCGTGCTGGGCAAGCGCGGCATCACGGCGGATACCGCGTTGCGCCTTGCCAAGGTATTTGGAAACTCAGTGCAATTCTGGATGGGATTGCAGGACGAATACGAATTACGCGAGGCACGTAACGCGATCAAGGATCAACTGGAACAGATGATGCCGATTGCGGCATAGTCTTTTCGGGGGATCAAATCAAATCCGGGACCTTGGGTTCCGCAGCGACATTTCCGCGCATAGTAGGCAAGTAGCGACCGTGCGGGTAAGATCAATCTACGATCAACACAGTTGAGGTTGCCATGAACTGGAAGCCACACATCACCGCAGACCCTGAAATCATGCACGGGGCAGTATGCTTTCGAGGCACACGAATCCCCGTGTCGGTAGTCTTGGACAATTTGGCAGCAGGCGAAACTGCTGCGGCCATTCTTGATGAGTACCCAACGCTCAAGCCGGAGCACATCCCTGCCGCTATTGGCTATGCCGCTGACTTGGCTCGCGAGCGAATCGTTCCAGTTCCCGCATAGCACCGCCGCATGGCCCTTCGATTCAAACTCGACGAAAACCTTCCTCGAAGAGTCGAACCCGCGCTGCGCGATCTTGGCCATGATGTCGAGACAGCTCATTCAGAAGGGCTCGCCGGGGCTCCCGACCCCAGTATCCTCGCTGCTTGCATCACCGAAGATCGAATCCTGATCACACTCGACCTCGATTTCGCCGATATCAGGGCCTACCCTCCCGGCAGCCATCGTGGCGTCTGGGTGCTCAGACCGCAGGAGCAAAGCTTCGGCACCGTGCTGAATTTAGCGCTTGCGGGAATCAGGCTTGCTGTTGTGGAGCGAACGGCCAATCAGCTCTGGGTCATCGACGAGAAGCGTGTTCGCATCCGGGAGTAGAGTTTGAACTTTCATTTGATCTTCAGCTCCTGCACTTGCTTCGCCTTCTGCACACAAGTGCTCATAAGAAACGCGAGATCGGTGCCGGTTGAAACATAGCGCGCGCCCATTTTCACATATTCGGCGATGAGATCGGGGCGGCTCGCCAGTCCGCCGATGCCCACATGTTTGCCATGTGTGCGATAGGCCGCTATGGTGCGTTCATAGGCGGCGCGCACGCGCGGATCATCGTACTGTCCGGGTATGCCCATTTCCGCGGCGGACACCCAGCACATTGGGGCTTGACGTTATGATTTTCGGTAGTTACAGTATTGTGCGCTTCTTGACTTTGACTTTGACTTTGACCTTGCCAAAGACAAGCTGAACCGCGCTCGGCACGGCCTGTCATTGGCGTTCGCCAGGAAGTTGGTTTGGGAAGAGGCACT
>JANLPY010000486.1:0-12850 GCA_031367505.1 Hyphomicrobiaceae bacterium
CCAAAACGGTCCGCCGTCGCCCGCACGCTGATCCCTTCGATCAGCACCGCGTGTCGCACACGTGCGTATAGTTCCACTGTCTTCATCCCACACCCTCGGCCGACTCAGGCACAAGAGCTCTATCTGCCGCACTTTCACTCCGGCGGCGCGACCGAACAAATCAGCCGCTTCTGTGAGGGATTATTGCTCCGGCTTTTACAGCGCTTGCCGCGAAAGACAAAAAGTTGACCGCTATGCGGATCGGCCTTCAACATTTCCTGCACCAGAAGCGCTAAGCTTGGAAAGCCGCGCCGCCCCTAAAGGGACTTCCAAGAGGTCGCATATCCGTATGACCCGTCGCCAGCCAAACGCGAACACCCGCTGGGACTGGGATCACCGCTGCGCCTCGAGTGCTGCGATGATGCGCACTAACGCGACGGTTGTCGACATCCGCGCCAATACGCAGCAAGCGGCCATTCGCAGGGACGACTTCGATGCTGACCGTGCATGCAGGTTTCGATGGCACGACGACAGGCGGCACCGGTGCCGCAATGGCAACCGGAACGAATGTCGAGGCCGGTCGAACAGATCCAGCGGCGTCCTTCCGCCAGCGATATAGCAAACTCTGCGCAACGCTGTGCCGCTGTCAAGAGTTCGTGGAAATTAGCCAGCGTCAGATGCTGGGTGAGATCGACGCCTTCCCCCCAGCTATCGACAAATGCCCGCACAGTGATGCCGCCGACCGGAAGCAGGACGGAAACTGCCAACCACGCACCGATAGCGAGCCAGCACACCAATTGCATCGTGGAACCTAGCCGGATCGGCGTCACGCGAGCGCCTTTGCCGCCGACGGTCGCGTAGCGGCGCGCGCGCGCGAGCAGTCTTCGCTGAAGCCAAACGAGGGGAAATGTGATCGCCAGCAGCACCACGGCAACGACCGCCATCAGATGGTACGACGGCACGCCCATTAGTGTCGTGAGCTTGTAGATGTAGGTTGTCAGCACCAGCACGCCGCCGGGATCGCCGAGGATCAGCGGCAGGCCGAAGCTCTCGAAGGCCAGCAGGAAGTTCAGCGCGGTCGCAAAGATCAAAGCTGGCATGATCAGCGGCTAGGTCACATGCCAAGCGACTTGCCAGACAGTTGCGCCAACGGTGCGCGCGGCTTCCTCCAGGTCGGCCGGCAGGTTCTTCATCGCCGAGGATGCATAGAGATAGACGTGCGGGACATGGCTCAAGCCAGCAATCACGATCAAGCCTGGAAGTCCGTAAATGTCCCAAGGCACGAAGCCGATGAGCTTTTTCACCGCCAGCGAAACGAAGCCGCTCGGCCCGATAGAAACGGTGTAGCCGAACCCGAGCACGATCGCCGACAGGAACATCGGCATCAGTACCACCGGCTCCAGCCACCGGCGGCCGGCGAGATCAGTCCGGGTTAAGAGGAAGGCTAGCATGGCTCCTAACGGCACCGCGACTGCGACCATGCCAAAAGCAAACACAGTGGTGTTGCGCAACGCCTTCCAGAAGTCGGGGTCGGCGAACACGAACGAATAGGCGTCGAGCCCGAACCGTGAAGTCACGTCGAAGAATGGCCCGGACAGGAAGCTCTGGTAGGCGATCAGACCTACCGGTGCCAAAACGACGACCGCAAGCACGGCAAACGTCACGTGTCGAAATAGTGTCGCATCGCCGCGTACGAGCATGGCCGGCCTAGTGCTGCGCCCCACGAGGCTGATCAGTTCGCGATTGATTTTTTCCACTCGGCAAGGAACTCGGACCGCTTCTTCGGCTCGAGCCACTCCAGCAGCTTACCGTCGAGCGGGATCGGCTGGAGGTTGCCGCCGGTCACCTTCTTGAGACTTTCGATGTTGTCGCTGCCAGCCGCGGTGTCGGCGCGCACCGACGGCATGCCACTGCCGGCAGCGGCTTCCTGGCCGGCCTTGGACAGCATGAAGTCGACGAATAGGCGGGCGGCGTTGGGATGCGGCGCCCCCTTGGTCATTACGACGACGCGCGCGAAAGCGGCAGTGTAGTCGCTCTGGAACGCAACGCCGATCGCCGGGCTCTTCTTTGCCCACTCCAGCGCGTAAGAGCCGATCACGTTAAACGCGATCGTGTGTTCGCCGGACAGCACCTTCTCGCGCATCTGACCGCTGGATGAGTAGGTTTTGCCCTGCGTAGCGCCGAACGCCTTTGCTAGATCCCAGAACGTCTTTGTTTGGGTTGCATCGTTGGTCGACCAGAGAAAGCCCATGCCGGACTTTTCGGGATCGAAGGTCGCGACTTTGCCCTTCAACGCGTCCTTCCGCTCTTGCAGCACCTTGATCAGATCGGCGCGAGATTTCGGAACAGCGTCGGCAGGGTAGAGGTTCTTATTGTAGATGATCGCCGCCGGCTCGACGGAAGTGCCAAAGGCCTGTCCCTTGTATTTTGCCCATTCAGGGATCGCGGTCGCCTCGGGGCTTTCAATCGGCGCCGTCAGCCCTTTCTCGACGAGGTTGATCTGCAGATCCATTGCACTCGACCAGAGCAAGTCGGCCGTCACTTGGCCCGCGGCCGCCTCGCTGATCACGCGATTATAGGAGTTGTTGGTGCCGAGGTCGTTCCAATCGATTTCGATGCCGGGATACGCCTTCTTGAAAGCATCGAGCAGACCCTTGGCCTGAGCACCGTCCGTCGAGGTGTAGACGGTAAGTTTACCTTCCTTCTGAGCCGCGGCAATGATGTCGGGGTAGCCCGCGGGATAATTGGCCGGAATAGTTTGGGCCGAAGTTGTTTGAGTATGTGCAAAGGTTGCGATCCCCAGAGCCGGGAGCGCGGCCAACAGGCCCACGGCGATGCGTCTTGTTGTGCGCATGACTTCCTCCACTTTTGTTTAAACGCGAAGTGCCTTTGACTAGGCCTTCATTATATCTCACGCCGCGATGCGTTCGGCCACCCGGTGGCCGAACGCATCGCAGTTCATGGTTCCGCCGAGATCGCGCGTGCGTGAGGCCGGTTCGGCAAGAACATTGTCGACTGCGCGCTCGATCGCTTGCGCGGCTTCGTGAAACGCCGGCTTGCCGTAGCGTGTCGCCATCCAGTCGAGCAACATGCCGACCGATAGTATCATCGAAGTCGGATTGGCGATGTTGCGACCTGCAATGTCGGGCGCCGAGCCGTGCTGCGCTTGAGCGCAGCAATGCGTCGCGCTGGCATTCATCGAGCCAGCGAGCCCGAGACCGCCGGACAGCTCGCTCGCCAGATCAGAAAGAATGTCGCCGAAGAAGTTCGTGCAGCACAGGACGTCGAACCGCTCGGGGCTTTTGACGAGGTGCGCGGTCGAGGCATCGACGAGCAAATCGTCTAGCTCGACGTCGGGGAAGTCGTTGTGCACGTGCCTAACGGCTTCGAGAAACAGCCCGTCTGTCATGTGAAAGCAGTTCGCCTTGTGAATCGCAGTCACCTTCTTGCGCCGCGTGCGGGCGAGTTCGAACGAGGCACGCGCGATGCGCTCGCTTGAGTGACGGGTAATCTTGCGGGTTGCGAGCGCTAGATCGGGTGTCGGCATGCATTCGCCGATCCCGCGCACCATGTTTCGATCGGCGTAAAAGCCTTCTGTCGCCTCGCGCATGATGACGAGGTCCATGGTGCGCCCTTCGCGCATGTTGTGCGGGACGGCTGTGCGGGTGCGAGCGGGACGGACGTTGGCGAACAGGTCGAGGCCGACACGGAAGCTCGATGAGATATTGCGGCCACCCTTGTCGAGCGGCGGATAATCGGCGTGCGACTGCGTGCCGAGAATTATGCCGTCGTAGGTCTTCGCACGCTCGAGCACATCCTGCCGCAACGTGGTGCCGTGCTTCTTCAAGCTGTCGAAGCCGACATCCTCGTGATTATAGGACAACCCGAGACCGAATTTCTTGCTCGCGGCCTCTGCAACTTCGAGTGCCGCAGCCGTGATTTCAGGTCCGATTCCGTCGCCGGGCATGACTATCAACCGCATGGGATCTCCCTCAAGCCTACTCTCAATCGATTTTGAACAACTGAGCATTGTTGGTTTTAATAGCCGTAAAAACCATTATACCTGGACCAACGCCTTTGTCGAACGCTTTCGTGCCAAAGCCTTGCCAACGTGCGTTCTCATGCGAAACGATGTCTCGACGAGGTCGCCGCGCTGCAGCGGCTCAAGGATTTCGAGATGCTCACGCGTCTCCTGCAGCACACGCTCGCGATCAATCATCGATCGATACTCGAGCAGCCGGCGCATGCGATTGACCCGTTGCAAAGCCTGCAACATGAACGGATTGCCGCTCATGCGGTTGAGATCCTCGTGGAAGCTGACACCAATTCGATGCAGGCGGTCGGCCGGCCACTTCAAGTGGGCACCGTCGCATATGCGCTGCAACTCGTTGCGCAGGCGTTCGATAGCCACACGGTCGAGTTCGAATCCCGGCTCAAGGAATGCTGCGGGTTCAAGCAGCATGCGCATGCGATATAGTTGCTCCTGTGATTCGGCAGTCTTCGCGACGGGTAGAAGGCGCCAGCCATATCCGGCCTTTCGCTCAATCCACCCTTCCGAGGCAGCGCGCGTCAAAACTGCATTGAGTTCTGCACGACCGATTCTGTAACGGTCGATAAGGAAACTCTCGGCCACGACCTCGGGGATGGCATCGCGCACCCAGTCTTCGGCTAGCGCGTAGTATGAGCGCGGACCGTCCCGCCCCGCTTCGGCGGAACGTGACGCGCCGGCCCGCACCCGCGCACTCAGCGGTTGAACGAAATAGCCACGACGATGCTCCTGCCGAACGAGACCATGCGTTTCGAGAAGGCGCAGTGCTTCGCGCACCGGCGATCGCGAAACTGCATAGCGCTCGGCGAGCGACGGCGTCGTCAGATGCGATTGCGGTGGCATGTCGCCTGAAACGATGAGCGATGTCAGTTCAGCCGCGATGCGCGCCGGCAGCGTGTCTGCCTTCATTGATCGACCTTTAGAATAAAAACCAGATGCATCGCTCTTGTTTTAGGCTTTAATAGTCAAGAAAGCCATCTCTTGGTTTCGGAAATCCAGCATTTCGGCGCGGCAACAGCACATTGGGCGTCTTCCGAATACGCGCATTCTATGAGATTAAACGAAGCGATATGCCTAAGGCGCGCCCGCAGCCGTTTCCAACCACCGAGCCTCGAATGCCCAGCGAAAGTGTCGCCACGAGTTGCAGATGATTGCGCACACACAGATCGATATCGATGAACAGCGGTTGAAGTGCATCGACCTTCGCGCGGCGGCGGGGGACGGGCTCGCAAACATACCCATAATTCATCGCATTCTCCTTGAGAACGTGTTGCGCACAGGCGGGGGCGAAGCGTTGCGGTTTCGCGACGCCATTCTCGGTTGGCGGCCGGGCGCGACGGATCCGGGCGAAATCTCGTTTCTGCCAAACCGCGTGCTGATGCACGATACCACCTGCGGGCCAGCGCTCGTCGACATCGCCGGCTTGCGCTCCGCATTAGCCGAGCGCGGCGGCGATCCAGAGCGACTCAATCCGGTGTTGCCTGTCGATGTCTCGACCGATCATTCGATCGGCGTCGATGCGTTCGGCGGCAGCGATGCACTGCAGATCAACATCGCTCGAGAAATGACGCGCAATAGCGAGCGCTATCGGTTCATGAAATGGGCGTCCGGCGCGCTGCACAACTTCCGCGCCCATCCACCCGGCACCGGCATCATGCATACGCTCAATCTCGAGCGGCTGGCGACGGTGGCGACGACAATGCAGATCGAAGGCCAGACCTGGATCATTCCCGATACGCTGATCGGCACTGACAGCCACACGCCGATGATCAACGGCATCGGCGTGCTCGGTTGGGGTGTCGGTGGCCTTGAAGCCGAGAGTGTGATGTTCGGCATGCCGGTGTCGCTGCGCGTGCCGGACGTGGTCGGCGTGCGTCTGACCAGACAGCTGCGCGAGGGCATTCTCGCGACCGACCTCGCCTTGACCGTGACCGAACGCCTGCGGCGGATCGATCTCGCCGATCGCTTTGTCGAATTCTTCGGCGCGGGCGTGTCATCGCTATCCGCCGGCGATCGTGCGGTCGTGGCCAACATGACGCCCGAGTTCGGCGCCAACACCGGCTACTTCCCAATCGACGGGCAGACCTTGCGCTACCTGCGGGCAACAGGCCGGCCGGATGCGCACGTCGCTATGGTCGAAGCCTATGCCCGAAGCCAGAGCTTGTGGTTCGACGCGACAGCGGAACCGCGTTACTCCGACGTCATCGACATCGATCTTGCCGCGGTCGAAACCAGCGTGGCGGGCCCCAGGCGGCCGCAAGACTGCATTGCAGCGGGCCGCACGGCGCAAGCCTTGGCGCCCCTGCTGCAAGGAAAGCCCCCTGCCGCAGGCGGAGCTATCGCGGACGGGGCGGTCGCAATCGCCGCGATCACGAGTTGCACGAATACGTCGGATCCGCGCCTGCTTGTGGCCGCCGGACTGGTCGCCCGTAAGGCCTGCGCCCTGGGCTTGAAGCCGCCGGCCTGGGTCAAGACCTCGCTGGCCCCCGGATCGCCCACGGCTGCAAGCTATCTTAAACGAGCCGGTCTGCTCGATGACCTTGAAGCGCTCGGGTTCGCTATCGTCGGATATGGCTGCACCACCTGCATCGGCAATTCCGGCGCGCTGACGCCAGCCATCGACACCGCGATGCGCGACCACGGCCTGACGCCGGTCGCAGTACTGTCCGGCAACCGCAATTTCCCCGGCCGTGTGCATCCCAATCTAGAAGCGAGCTTCCTTGCTTCGCCACCGTTGGTCGTGGCATTTGCGCTCGCGGGCACCGCGTGCATCGATATTCTCAACGATCCGATCGGCCAAACGGGGGCCGGCAGGGACGTCCGCCTTGCCGATCTGTGGCCGAGCGGCGCCGAGATCGACGCTGCTCTGGCGCTCGCCTCGTCAGCCGGCGACTTCGGCAACGACTACGACGTGGCGGAAGCATCACCCGCCTGGGCCGCATTGCCAGCGGCAACGGGTGCACTCTACCCGTGGGATGAGAAATCGACCTACATTCGGCGACCGCCGTTCGCCGCCGATAGCGCCACGCGACTCGGGTGCTACACAGCACATCCACTACTTGTGCTCGCCGACGACATCACCACCGATCATATCTCGCCGGCTGGCGCGATTCCACCTGGCAGCGACGCCGGCCGCTATCTCGTCGAGCGCGGCTGCGATCCGCGCGATCTCAACGTGTTTGCATCGCGGCGCGGCAACTGGGAAGTCATGCTCATGGGGCTATTCACCAACAAGACCGTGCGCAATTTGTTGGGCGAAGGCATCCCGCCGGGAGCGACAATCTTCGCATCGACCGGCGAAGTGATGCCGCTCTGGCAAGCCGCCGACCACTACCGCCGCGGCGGACAGTCGGTCGTGATCGTCGCTGGCGAGCGCTACGGCATGGGATCGTCCCGCGATTGGGCAGCCAAAGGCGTGGCGCTGCTCGGCGTGCGCGCGGTGCTGACATCGAGCTTCGAGCGCATTCACCGCTCGAATCTGATTGGCATGGGTATCCTGCCGCTGCGCCTTCCGCCCAATTTGACGCCGGCCGATCTGCATTTGCGACCGGGCGATCTCATCGTCATAGACGCTCCGGTAGACCGCATACAACCGCGCTGCAAAGTCGGCATCCGTATTCAACGCGCCTCCGGCGAAACACAAAACTTCGATGCGGAGGCTGCGATCGAGACCCAGCCCGAGATCGAAATCCTGAAGTCGGGCGGGCTACTGCCCTTGATCCTGCAGCGCGCGAGTGCGTCGCCATGAAACGGGTTATTGCCGCCAGATAAATCGGTGGGAGGTGCCGGTGACCGAAAGCTTCGCTTATGTCGGATCGCGAACCACCAGGGAGCGAAACGCGCGCGGCAACGGCATCAACGTCTATCGCGTCTCGCGCGAAACGAGCGCTTGGCAGCAAATCAAGTTGCTCTACGACCTCGTCAATCCGTCGTTCCTGGCATTCGACCGGTCGCGACGCTTTCACTATGCCGTGCATGGCGACCAGAGCGAAATCTCAGCCTTCGCGATCGACGCGACATCGGGCCGGCTGACCGCACTTGGTTCCCAGAGCACCGAGGGCCGCAATCCGGTGCATTTCGCAGTCGATCCAACCAACCGCTGGGTAGTAGTTGCCAACCACATCACTTCGACCCCGGCGCTCCTGCCACGCTACGACGATGGTACGTTTCAGATCCTTTCCGCCCTGCCGGACACGTTTACCGGCAACAGCCGCGCGTTCGAAATCGCCATCACTACCGATGGCCGTTTCGTTTGCACATCGAACCGCGGCTACGTCTCTATCGCCGCATTTGCGATCAATCATGAGACCGGAGCCATGACTCCCACCGGCTGGTCCCTGACGCAAAGCAAGACGCCACGGTTCTTTGCGCTGGACGCGTCCGTACATCACATTCTCGTGGCGAACGAGGATAGCGACACGATTGTGCGTTTCGAGCGTGGGCTTGAAACTGGCAAGCTGCTTTTTGTCGGAGTTGCTGCACGCTGCGGCAGTCCCACATGCGTCGTGCTGCAAAATCTCGCCCACCGAAGGGCTGCCGCAAAACACCAATGAGCAGACTGAGAATACCGCTACCTTCGTACGCCGACCTGGACCGCTTACCCAGCTCTGTGTCTGCTGTCGAGGGACGAGCCGACGTGCTTTCTCGTTGATCCGACGACGGAAGGCACCTCAGTGGCAATGACGGCTTGCTCGGCACTGCGTCGGCCAAGCCGTTGTTGCACGACACCAGTGACCCGTTGCGGACTCTAACTAACGGCGAGATTTGTTCCTTCTGACCACACCTGTTAGTATTGTAAATATGGACAGCGACACATCTCACGCCTTGATTGTCGCGCGGTTCTCCGAGCTCTCCAGCAATCTTATCGCATCGCGATGATGCTGGCGCGCCATCTCCAACAGCGTCTCCGTGCTCGCTGTGCTTAGTTCGTGCAGGTCGTGCCAAGTCCATCGGTCGCCCCTGGTCGCTTGCAGTGTCGAAACACAAACAACGAAGATCTCGCGAGCAACGTCGGACCACATGGGGTCTTGGCTACCGGGAATGATCCGCGCGGCCAGCTCGCGCGCGTCCTGCTTGGTTCGGCAGTCGCGCGCCACGTCCCAGATCATCGAGCGCTGATCTTGCGGCGCGATCAGCAGCGGGTCGCCCGGCAAAGTTTCTGTCATTTCGCCTTTGACGTCGATGACCAGCGCGCCATCGCCGCGGGCTAGCGCGGCAAGCACGAGATGCAGCATCGTCTGCGTCTTTCCCGCGCCGACGCTGCCCCAGATCAGCCAGTGCCGCGACTCGCGATCGCGGCTAACGGCGAGGCCTGGCAACAGCTCGAGTCCGGCGCCGGATCGCTTGATTTCCATCTTCGCGGACCGGATGAAGGTGCGAATGGCATTGTCGCCGCTCAGCAGGTGACGCCCGCGCAGGACGCGATGTGGCGGCCGGTCGAACCGCACGGCGAGGGCAAAGCCGAAGGCCGCCAACAGGGTCCAACTCCCGGCGATGATCAACGACCAATAGCGCCAGTCGAAGCCGTCCAAAGCGAGAGCTTTTTGAAGTGTCGCGGCACACCGCTGCCAGTGATGCGCGCTGCTGCGATCGGCGAGGTTCGACAGCAGGCGAGCGCCGATGCACGGGCGCACATCGGCGGGCGGATAGGTTCCGCTGAGCCCGTCCGACAGCGTCCATGTCGGCGGATACCGATTGATGGTGAGCTCGTTGATGAGGCCCACGCAGCTGAGCCCGGCTAGCACCGCGCCGAGTACGATGACCTTGGGTTTGACGATCATCGCGCCGCTCCGTCGCCGGTGGACAGTGAGTTGAGCAGGGCGTCAAATCTTGCGCGCAGTTCCCGCGCCAATGACTCGATGCGCGCCGATCTTTCGCTGGCGTCACGTGCGACCCCTTCCAGCACGACGAGCCGTCGCTCGATCAGCATCAACCGAGCGGCGAGCGCCTGAATGTCGCCACCGGAATGGCCTATGGCATCACGGCCACGACGATGTTGATGAGCTTTGGCGTGTCGCCTGCCACCGCCAGCGCCTCTATTCACGCTGCAGAAGTTTTCACAACGGCAGCGTCAGGGACAGCCCATTGGCGGATGGGGAATGTCGACCGCAAGTTGGTCCGGCAACTGACTGTGCCTGGCATGCTCGGCGGTGCCGCCGGTGCCTACGTTCTCGCTATTGTGCCGGGCGATCGCATCCGCCCGATTGTGAGTGCATACCTCCTGGTGATGGGCGTTGTGATTCTGTGGCGTGCCATCTGGAAGGATCGGGGCGAGGGCAAGCCTCCGACGAACGTCAGCGCTCTGGGATTGTTCGGCGGGTTCCTGGATGCGACCGGCGGCGGTGGTTGGGGCGCGATGGTCACGACCACCCTGATAGGGCGCGGCGCTACTCCTCGTTTTGCCTAGCACATGCCAGACTCATTGACTTGACGCCGGATCGGCGCCCGTTGTTAGCAGTTTCAATTGTCCGCGGCTCACTCACGAAATGGTTTTCCCTTTTCGTTACCGGAACCGTGTCGTTACCGGAACCGTGGCCTCGCATCAGGGCGAGGCCAATCTGACTATCAGGTGCTACCATACTCCCTCCACTCGCCGTTGCTGGGAGCGGCGTGACGGTTGGGCTTCCCGATCCGGGCGATACACCCGTACGCCCTGGCTCGTGTTGCGTCCGAGATATCAGGTCCGAAGCTGCAACGGACACTAATTCATGTCGTTACTGGCCGGCCAACTGTCAAGCCCCGCCGTAGAAAAACTCGCCCTCGCCGGCACCGGTTTCACAGAACCGACCATGTGGCACCTTCGCCATGAGCTTGTGGAACTGCTCGCCCGAGAGATGCACCAGCGTGCGATGATCTCCACCCTCGAAATAGATGTCGCTGTGGCCCTCGAGGCTCTCATCGACCATGGAGCGCATTCCATAGGGAGCTGCGATCGGCGGCACTGCTCCCGGCTCGCAGTCGGGAAACAGCGACGCGATCTCCTCCTCCGTGGCGAGGCCGACCAGCTGGTGCAGCCTGCCGCCCACTTGGTCGAGCAACACCTGGCGCGACGCCGGGATAATCGCGACGATGTAGCCGTCACGTCGCTTGAGGACGACGGCCTTGGCCAACCAGTCACTCGGCACATGACTGATCTCGGCGCTTCGCGTCGAGCAACTGGTGCGCCGGTGCTCGATACAATCGTAGGTCACGCCCTCGGCATCGAGATACTGTTGCAGTGTAATTGCAATTGCCATGGTCCTGCTCCTTGGCTCACGTGGGCCAACGACGTGATGCAGCGCCGAGGCCTAAGACGGCCCAGTCTTCCCACGATTTATGGATTGTGAATTGATCAAGGCGGGTCATAAGAACAAGGCGAGCCATGGAAATGCCTCCCTGTGGAAGTCACGGCATGCCGTATCGACGTTGAAGCGCAGCCCGCAGGCTTGCGGAACCGATGGGCTGACGATCCAACGTAGCGGTGCGCATGTCATTCATTGGTGTGGGTAGACACGATGATTTCCGCAAGCTTCCATTTCAAAAATGTAGAGATTTCGGCGGAACTGTCGACGGACCGTCATTGTCCGTGCTTGGACAATTCCGCATCGCTTGCATTCCAATTCTGCCACAGTGCGAGCCCCGCCAGCAGCGCCACGAGCGTGCCGAGGGCAAAATGCCAATACCGGAGTTGGCCAGCTTTGGCGTAACCCAGCATGACAGGCGAGGTGATCAGCGCGACACCGCAGGCCAACTCGGCGACCTCGTGCCAACGCCGCAAGGCGACCAGCTCGAGCTGAGCCAAGAGCATGACCGCCAAGCCGATGGCGACGGCGAGCAACGGCACGCCGTGCTCGGTGGATGGCGTGGCGATCCAGGGTGACAGCGCGATGAGGACACCCATGACGAGGCCGACCCAGTCCTCCCACGTCCGGTGCTCCTTGAGCCAGCTCGGGCGCGCCTTATGTGCTTGTTCCATGGCTAATGTTACCTTCGCAAGCTGCGGCATGCCGCATCGACGGCTGAGGTGTCCGTTTGAAGTAGCGTCCCGATACGATGAGATCACGATCCAGCGTAATGGTGCGCCAGCGTAACGGTGCGGACGTCCAGTATAAGACGTGGGGAGGTTGCCCGATTTCCGCAATCCCCTGGGGCCTGGAAAGAGGCGGATCTTTTCGACAAGCCCGTTCCCGGCTTTGCCGCTTCGCGAAAACGTGGTTTTAATCGTTCGGGTTCGCGGCAGCCAACAGCATGTCTGGCCGCACCCGCGAGATGGTGAGCGCGCGGCGCACCACGCTGCGCGAACTGATGAAGGCATGCTCGCAACACAATTGCTGCGCACCGGCACGACGGCAGAAGTGGGTCAGGCGTGTCGATTGCGGCTTCTTGCTATCGCGGCAGTTTCGTCTCCAATAGCTGCCGGTGGAGACAACATCTAAAGCATAGTCCCGAGCAATGTTCGATCTGGTTCCGCAGCCATGACAAAACAAACCTTCTCCCCAACACCCCAAGCCCCTTAGCCTTCACGATCGACAGCAACTTCTCGGCCGCGCCGCTGGGGCGTTTGTCGGCGCGCTCCCACTTGCTGACCAAGTTGGTGGTGACATTGAGGTAGGCGGCGAACACGCTTTGGCTGACGCCGGCGCGATCGCGAATAGAGCGGATCTCTTCGGCCGTCAGATCGGGCACTTTCGACAGACACAGACACGATCTTGATGTGAAGGCGTTTTTCGACACCATCGATTGGGAGCTCATGCTCAAGGCTGTCCGTCAACATACGGATTGCCCCTGGGTGTTGCTCTATATCGAGCGGTGGCTGCAGGCGCCAGTTCAGATGGGGGATGGCAG
>JANLPY010000531.1:0-8340 GCA_031367505.1 Hyphomicrobiaceae bacterium
CTTATTATCGAGATCGCGCTTACTGAGCCGCGGCCTTCTTTTTAGCTGCCGGCGCTTTCTTCAGGCTCGGAGCTTCAGGCGTCGGGTCGAGCGGACCACGCCTCGGGCCAGCGCCACTCGTGCCATCATAAAGTTCGGCCAGACCACGCGGTCCGACGTAGAGTACGAAGCCCAATTCGTCCGTCTTGGCCTTTGCCACACTAATAAAATCCGGCTTGGTGAGGTACTCGATCACGAAGATTGCCTTGCCAGCTTTCCTGGCGCTCGACAGCAACTTGCTCGTGTGCGCGATGTCGCCGGCCGGGTTCATCTTCTCGGTGTGGCTGATGCCATACACCAGATCTTCCTTGGCGATACCATCGATTGCCTTCACGTAGTTCGGATACTCGAGCAACTCCTCGGCGTTTTGAGCAAGGATCAGCGAGTCTGGTTTTTTCGAGCGAATGTAGTTGGCGAGCTTGATGATGAAGTCCGTCATCTGCGCGCGCTTCTCGCCTGTATCACCGTAGTAGTAGTAGGCGTCGACGCGATCGATGTAGAAGCCGTCGAAGCCAGAGTTGACAACCTGATCGGCAAACGATTTCGGACCGCCCATGATGATGCTCTGCCAGGTCGGGTCCCAATATTTGACGAGGAAGTTGCCGCCCCACTGCTTGTTTTCCTTGCCGACCCACGATGGTTTCACGCGGTTCCATTCGGGCTTCCAGTAGTAGCGGTAATTCTCCGCTTCGCCGACACTGAAGTAAGCAATAACGAGGCGTTTGCTGCCATCGGGCTTGATCTTCATCCGCTCGACTTCGGCGCGGGTCAGGGGGATTTCCTTGTCACCAGGAAACTGTTCGCTATCGATCACCACCAGATCATAGGGCGAGGCGGCGATCTTTGCCTGCTCCTCGGGTCCGAGGTTTTTCAGCTGAAACGCCCAGGACTTCGCCTTGAGAAGACCATTCTGACGCTCCTGTGCGACAGCGCCCGAAACAAGTATCGTCGCCATGGTGACAACCGCCGTGAGGCCGGTGACCAGTTTACGCAACTCACGCATATGCACGGTTCTTTCCTGATGTCCGTTGTACGGTCGATAAATACTGCAATACCTGAGCCATGCGAGGCAACAGCGCCTCAGACTTGACACACGGCCCGATCGTTTACCACGACTTGCCCTTTTCACAATTGGCCTTGGTATACTCGGTAGTACCGATGTTCTTTGTAAGGTCGACCGGAGCGGTCGGGTCGGCGCCATCGAGCGCGCGTGGCTGGACTGTACCCACCAGGCCCCGCGCCTTGAGTTCCTTGGCCGCCGCCACAATGGCTTCTGCCGTTTGCAGATATTCGACCGCCAGGATGGGTTTCCACTCCCAGCGCAATAGATCGAGACGCTCCTGCGCCTGGTAGATTTCGTGACCAGGATTGCGTGTACCGGTCCCCTTGGTTCCGTAAAGCAAATCCTCGCGGCCAAGCCCATCGATGACTGCGCGATATTCGGGTTCGCTCAACAGATCATCGGCATTCTGCGGCACTATGAGAAAGCCCGGTTTCAGCTTCTTGGCCAGCGCCGATAAGTCGCTGACGAATTTGATCATCTGGTCGCGCGCGTCGGGATTGTCAGGATACTGGTCGTAGATATCGACGCGGTCGAGGTAAACGCCGTCGAAGCCTGCGTCGATGATTTGCTTCAAATATGCCTTGCGTCCGCGCCAAACGATATCCTTCCAACCGTCATGCCAGAATTGCACCTTAAAGGCGTCCGGCCACGCGCAGTTCTCAGCACCAAGCCACTCAGGCGGGTCGGTTTTCCACTCATCCTTGAAGTAGAAACGGAACCGCTCTGCTTCGCCAACCGACATGTACGCCAATACGATGCGCTTTCGGCCGTCGGCGCGGGTCTTCAGGCGTGTGACTTCGGACGCTGGCAATGGCACCTTACCGCCCATCGTGCCGTAGTCGGTGACGAGTATGTCGGTGTTGACCTTCACCAGATCGTCGACCACGACCTTATCGAGCTGATAGTGCCAGTTTTTTGCCGCGTACAACGGACGCTCGCCTGACAGATAGGCCATCCAATGGGCGGGCACCTCGCGCCAACTCCACACATACATGAGCGCAAGGATGGCACCGAGGCCAAGGAAATATCGGCGTTGAGTGCGTGCATCGAGCGACGACCACCGTTGCCACAGCGCTTTTGATGCGGCGGCTATCGCGTGGCCCGCCGTGACCAACAACGGCTGGATCAGCACCCAGGCGGCCAGCAAAATGATCCAGATGCCCTCGCCGGCCTCGACGGCCTTGTCTCGCCAACCTGCCATGAGCCTATACTCCCTCGCACTTTCGGCCACGTTCTTGTCGATCGCGTTCGCCATAACTAGTGTGCCAATCGCTGCAAAGCTACTGTCAGCCGTCCGACTGATTACCGCGCTGCAAGGACCCGGTTATGAACGCACCTGAGCATCCCATACTCAATCCGGCGCACAAGTCCCACATCGACGGTGACTACGTCGACGAAGAAGTCGGCCTCGCCCATCGCAACCACGGGATGCTGCTCGAAGGATTGCGCCATGACGTGACGCCGGCTGGCATGCACTATCTATTGACCCACTTCGATGTGCCCTTCGTACCGGAGCCTGAGCTCTGGACACTCTCGATTGGCGGCTTGGTGACAAATCCGATGACGCTCAGCCTTGCCGAAATCAAGGCGTTGCCGCAGGTCACCCAGCGCGTGACGCTCGAGTGCGCCGGTAACGGTCGCAGTTTGAACAAACCGCGTTGGCCGAGCCAACCGTGGCATCACGAGGCGATCGGCACCTCGGTGTGGACCGGCACGCCATTGAAGGCTCTGCTGGAGCGAGCAGGCCTCAAGCCCAACGCTCATGACGTCGTATTCACCGGCGCCGACCGTGGTTTCGACGGCGGCGTCGAGCACGACTATGGCCGCAGCTTGAAACCGGCGCTCGCAATGAGCGAAGACGTGATGCTCGTCACGGCGATGAACGGTCAACCGCTATTGCCGCAGCACGGCGCGCCGTTGCGCTTGCTTGTGCCGGGCTGGTACGGCATGGCGAGCGTCAAGTGGCTGAACCGCATCGACGTGATCGACCACGCCTATCAAGGCTTCCAGCAAGTCGAAACCTACATTTTCAAGCAAGTGAAGGGTGAAGAGGGCATTCCCGTCACGACCATCCGCGTGAAGTCGCTGTTGGTGCCGCCGGGAATTCCGGATTGGTACTCGCGGCGGCGTTTGGTTGAAGCCGCCCGCTCAATACTGTTCGGCCGCGCGTGGTCGGGTGACGGCGTGCCAATCACCAAAGTCGAGGTCGGCATCAATGGTCACTATGCCGATGCGACACTCGACGCACCATCCGGCAAGTACGCTTGGCGCGGTTGGCGCTTCGCATGGCAGGCGACGCCTGGCGAATACGAACTCTCCTGCCGCGCAACCGATGCCAACGGCTGCGTGCAACCGCTCGACGCCCGTTTCGACCGCGCTGGCTTCGGCAATAACGCCGTGCACCGGGTGCCGGTTACCGTGCGGTGAGCGAGACAATCTAGATCCGCTTGCCCATCACGACCTTGGCGACGCCTTCGGGCGTCGGCGTGGTTGCGAGATAGCCCAATCCAACGACGATGAGAGCGAGGGCAAACCAGAAGATCGCCCGCTCACGCCGGAACGCGATCCAAGCCAGCAAAATGGCCGGCAGCCCCATGATCAGGCAACCCAGCAAGGTTGGGATATAGGCGCTCACGTTTCAGTCTCCGTCAACGGCCGAGGTAATGATGCTACCAGGAGCATCATGCGCGGATTACAGTCAACTATGCGATTTTTCCAATGGATGCACTATCGTTGCTCCAAAGTCTCGCCGATGTCCGCCCGCCTCATACATCGAACCAATTGACAGTCGGTCCAAGGTTGTGGACGCGGCAATTTCCAGCTCGCCCCGACGTGCCCCACGCATTGTGAATGTGCCCGCACAGGTTGAGTACCGGCGCCGACTTTTCGATGCAGTCGCGGATTGCGTGGCTGCCTTGATGGCTGCGATCGCGCTGGACATCTGCAAGTCCGAACGGTGGCGAATGCGTAATCAACACCGTGCCTTGCGGGCACCTATTCAAAAGGCGGGCCGCTTCGGTTTCGTCGATGATGCTCTGAGGCAAAGCCCCGGGCTTAACGCCAATCTCGAACCCGAGACCAAAGAACGTGGTACCCGACAGAGTGACCGCCTCACCATGCAGAACGTGAACGTTCGAACGCGCCCGCATCTCGGCACGTAGCGCATCAAGATCATCGTGATTGCCCGCGATCACGATCAAGGGGACAGAAATAGCGACCAAGATTTCCAACGTATCGGACATGCCACGACCGTGCGTCGCAAAATCGCCTGCACCCACGACGACATCTGCATTGGCGCTCGCGACAACGAGGTTTTGCGCCGCTTCTCGATCGCGATGCAAGTCGCTGAAAGCAAGAATGCGCATTTGCCGTCGCCCTTAAGAATCCCGGAGATGGTCGACCAGAATGTCGAGTTGGTATCAGGAATGGCGCAGTGGACAGTTCAACAAATCCAAAATCACCCGCCTCCGCCCTCCGTCTGCAGCCACGCGGCACAGCATGCTTTGGCGAGTTCCCTCACCCGCAGGATATAGCTCTGCCGTTCGGTCACCGAGATCACGCCGCGGGCGTCGAGCAGGTTGAACCGGTGGCTCGCCTTGATGCATTGGTCGTAGGCGGGCAGTGCCATATCGTGGCGGCCTTCGCGTTGGCCCTTTTCGAGCAGCGATTTGCACTCGGCCTCGGCGTCCTTGAAGTGCTGTAACAGTAGATCCGTATTGGCGTGCTCGAAGTTGTGGCGCGAGTACTCCTGCTCGGCTTGCAAAAACACGTCGCCATAGGTCAATCGGCGTTCGTCATCGCGGCCGTTGAACGACAGATCGTACACCCGGTCGACGCCTTGCACGTACATGGCCAAGCGTTCGAGGCCGTAGGTGAGCTCACCCGACACAGGATTGCAATCGAAGCCGCCGACTTGCTGGAAGTAGGTGAACTGCGACACCTCCATGCCGTCGCACCACACTTCCCACCCCAAACCCCAGGCGCCGAGCGTCGGGCTTTCCCAATCGTCCTCGACGAAGCGAATGTCATGCACCAGCGGGTCGAGGCCGATGGCGGCTAAACTCTGCAGATAGAGCTCTTGCAGATTAGCCGGCGACGGCTTCATGATCACTTGGAACTGATAGTAGTGCTGCAACCTGTTCGGGTTCTCGCCGTAGCGGCCATCCTTCGGCCGGCGTGACGGCTGCACATAGGCGGCATTCCACGGCTTGGGACCGAGCGCCCGCAAGGTGGTCGCCGGATGAAAGGTGCCAGCACCAACCTCCATGTCGTAAGGTTGTAGGATCACACAGCCTTGGGCCGCCCAAAACTCCTGCAGCGTCAGGATCAAATCCTGGAACGCGGCCTTCGGCCGCAAAGTCGGGTGCGCTATGGCAGCAGCAGTAGCCTTCGTGGCGGTCTTCGGCATGGCAAGGGTGCGTCCTGGATCAAGTTTGCCGGGACTATAGGGATATGCCAGCCACGATCAACTATCAGCGCGCGGGCGATAGACGCCGCTCACCGCATCCCACTCGAGTTGACCGAGATCCTTGGGCTGCCCGCTTGCACTCCCGGCGGCGCGGCCCAGTTCAGCCTCGGCACGCGAAGCGGCCTCCCTCGCGGCGTCCAGCTGGCGGCTGAACCACCGGAAACCGGCGACTGCACCGGCGCCGATCAGAGCAAGAGCGAATAGTTGCGGCATCCCTCACACCCATTTCGTCGATGGAGCGGAGCGTGCGGTTTACAGACCATAGCGAGCCCAAAGGCTTCGTACTTCCATGGCTGACAACGCATCGTCCGCGAGGGAAAATGATACACCATTTCCGTCACCACCGATAGTCGAGACGATACTCGGCAATCGCCGCAATCGACCCAACAAGCCGCCGCCGGACCCTGAGACCACGCGCAAACGGACGTCGTCACCATACAATTCGCGCATCTTCGTGCGCATATCGGTGACGCCGTCGATCAAGCCCAACTCCATCGCTTTCGGTCCCGACCAAAACGCGCCGGAAAACAGCTCGCTATCGGGACCCTTGAGTTTGGAGGCCCGGCGATCTTTCACCACGCCGATGAAGACGTCGTGCACGTCACGCTGCAACGCTTTGAGGCGCTCGATATCGTCGGCTTTCTCCGGCTGGAACGGATCGAGCGAGCCCTTGTTGAGCCCCGAGGTATAAACGCGGCGTTCGACCCCGAGCCTCTCGATGGCCTTGTCGAAGCCAAAACCGGACGAAATCACTCCGATCGATCCGACGATCGAGGATGCGTCGGCGTAGATCTCATCGCCAGCGATCGCGAGATAATAGCCACCGGACGCCGCGACATCCTCGCAGAATACGTAAACGCGCTTTTTCTTTTCCTCGGCCAACTGGCGCACGCGCTTGAAGATCAAACTCGACTGCACTGGCGACCCACCCGGTGAGTTGATGGAAATCGCGACTGCCGGGAGTTTAGACATCCCAAACGCTTTCTCGATCTGGCTGGCGACCGTCGATAGCGACAACCCGGGCCGCAGGGGCGAGGCCATGCCGATCGCGCCGGAGAAGCGCAGTACGGGGATAACATTCGATTTGGAGAACGGCCACATTGGGTTTCCATTATCAGAGCAATTGAACGGCAAGGAAGGCACACATAGTCGTCATCAGGCTCAATCACCAGGGCTTGTAATTGAGGAGGGCCGATTAACGGCTGGTGTTCACCGCGAACCAAACCGCAACGGCTGCAAGTACGAGCGACAAGAACCGCCTGATCTGGCGGCGGCGGCTGGGATCGTCGATCAGCGGGCGCAAAGCGCCTGCCAACATAACGATCGAGACGTGAATGGCAGTCGCGATCAGCACGTAGATCAAGGACAATTCGATCGTCTGTCCGAGAACCGGGCGATGCAGCTCGACGAATGCCGGCAAAACCGCAATGTAAAAGAGTGCGGCCTTTGGATTTAGGAGATTGGTGATCAAGCCGCGCCAAAATAGGGTAGTGGGTCAGTTTTAAATCTGCGCCTTCGATTTGTAGGGGCCGCGCACTTTGGGCGCCTCAACAGCTTCCTTCGCCTCGATGAGTGCAACGATGTCCTTCACGTCCCAGAGCTTGGAGGTTACGCCAGCCGCCATCGCGGGCGTAACCCGCAGTGTCTTATGGATGCGGCAGAAGTTGTAGTACATGAAGTGCAGGGCAACAGCGTTGGCGTGAGCCTCAACCTTTTTGCTGAACGCATTGGTCAACCGCGTGAACCTGCGCATGTGCATGCGCATCGTGAGGTTCTGGCGCTCAACATAGCTTGTCGAAATGTGCTTGGGATCGGGCTTGCCTTCGATCACCTTCGTGGTGATACCAATGCACTCCGGTGGGCTGTAGCGCTTCTGACCCTCGGTCGGAGTGCCATAGACCTTCTGCAGCATGGCATAATCGATATCAGCACCGAATGCGCTCTCAATGGCTTCCAGATAGGGTTTGTGGCCATCGCTGGTCAGCTGCACTCGATTGGCAAGACGAGAGGCCACATCGTCCACGAACACCTTCGCCGCCTCGCCATCCCGCGATCCAACGAGCCATGACATAACCAGTTTGGTGTCGGCATCGATTGCGGTCCATGTCCAAACGTCGCCGGCCTCGGCAGGGGCGGACTTTGCGCCTTCGACGTTCTTTTGTTTGGCGTAGACGAAGGACCAAATCTCGTCGACCTGCACGCGTTTGCAGGTGAGGTTCCTCAGCGTTTCGTCCTGATAGTGCGCGCAGATCACACCAGCATCATTGAGCAGCTTGGAGACCGTGTTCTTGGATGCGCCGGTAGTCCTTGTGATGGCTCGAATGGACATCCCCTCACACAAGAGGTGAAGGATCTGGACGCGAGTTTGTGCGGGCAACTTGTTCATGCCCGCAATATATAGCTCATTTCATGTCCGGTCAAGCATATTGATCAGTTTGAACGTCTATTGACCTGACGACGCAACCAGTTGCGGTCGCCAAATGGCGTCGCCAACTCATACTCCTTTGGTCCCTTTCCCAGATCTCGTCGCTGACGTATCAAGGATATCGCTTCCTGTATTTTGGCAACCTCGCTTTGTGACTTCGGGTTGGCCAGAATTAACGCTTTCGTCTTTTCTTGCTTGTCCATGATTAACCTCCGAGGCCTAGGGAACCTCTGAACAACCCCTCAAACATGGCACACTGGGATCATTGATTCGAGGGGGCTTCGATGGATCAGCTGAGCTTTGCATCACTCGACTTTGCGGCGAAGAAGAAGCGCACGAAACGGG
>JANLPY010000417.1:0-3757 GCA_031367505.1 Hyphomicrobiaceae bacterium
GTCGGTTTAGATCATCCACGAAGCACCCCGTTTGTCGAATCAGGTGCTCAGCAATGAATCACAAACGATTCTAACGATTCAAGTTTTATTCAGCAGACGCTGCTTGGCACCTCGCGACACTTGTGGGTAATTGAAAGCTCCGCCGGATGCTTACGCTACACTCAAGGTAAGAACCAGATGCGGGAATCCCGCCCGTCCGGGTCTGTGCGGGGGGCGGTGAGCAATCACCGTACCTACCGCGATCTCAGACCCCACTAAGGAGTTTCTGAACAATAGCCGCTTCGATTTAGCGAGGCTCCGGGTTCGGATCGTGTAGTTCCATGCGGGATGGAAGGCATTGCCCGTAGTGTCGAGCGCGTCCATCTCCGCGTCGCGCACGGTGGTTGCGCACCAATCAAGGTGACGCTGCTGCCTCTGCCGCATTGGCGGCGCGCCGCCTCAACAAGTTCCGCTCGCGTGCGTTACCGGCCAACGCCGCGGCGGCATCGAACGCTGCGCGCGCCTCATTGAAACGGCCGAGCTTGTGGAGCAGGTCGCCTCGAACGCTCGGCAGTAAGTGATAGCCCTTGAGCGCGGGCTCATGCATCAGCTGGTCCACGATCGTCAACGCCGCTTCAGGGCCCTCGGACATGCCGATGGCGACTGCGCGATTGAGTTCGATAATTGGCGACGGCACGGCTGCCAGCAGCTCCGCGTAAATTCCGGCGATGCGCAACCAGTCGGTATCGGCCGCCGTCTCCGCCTGGGCGTGGCAAGCGACGATGGCCGCTTGGAGAACATAAAAGCCGCCCGCTCCGCCGAGTTCGCGCGCCTGCCTGAGCGCCAGCATTCCGCGCCGGATTTGGAGTTGATCCCAGAGGCTGCGGTTCTGGTCCAGCAGGAGTATCGGATCGCCCTCAGCGTCGGTACGCGCGGCTGTGCGCGAAGAGTTCAGTTCCATGAGAGCAAGTAGCCCATGGACTTCGGGCTCGTGAGGCGCGATTGCGCTGAGGACGCGGCCCATGCGTAGCGCTTCATTGCAGAGCTGTGGACGCAGCAAATCCTCGCCGCGCGTTGCGGTGTAGCCTTCGTTGAATATCAGATAGACAACCTCCAGCACGGACGAGAGCCGTGCCGAGAGTTCCTCGCCGCGCGGGGTTTCATAGGCCAGCCCCGAATCCGAAAGGGTGCGCTTGGCGCGCACGATCCGCTGAGCGATAGTCGTGCTTGGCAGCAGGAAAGCTCTTGCGATTTCCTCTGTCGTCAATCCGCAGATCATTCGGAGCGCCAAGGCCGCGCGGGACTCACGCGATAGAAGCGGGTGGCAGGCCGTAAAGACAAGCCGAAGCAATTCATCGCCGATGTCGTCGTCTAGAGCGGAATCGAAATCGGGCGTGGCTTGCTGCTCGTGCTCCAGGTCCCTGACGATCATGTTGTGTTTGCGCTCAAGCATCGGGCGGCGGCGCAATTGATCCAGAGCCCGATGCTTGGCAGTTGCCATTAGCCAAGCACCGGGGTTTTCCGGAACGCCTGTCGCCGGCCAGCGCTCGAGAGCGGCAACCAAGGCTTCCTGAGTCAAATCTTCGGCCATCGGCACATCGCGCAGCATCCGCGCGAGGCTGGTGATCAGCCGGGGCTGTTCGATCCGCCATACGGCCAAGATCGTGCGATGCGTGTCGGCAGCCGTCATGACCGCCGACCTCGCTTATGGACCATGCGCGTCAAGGGCCCCTCGGAGCGAAGGCGCGAAGCTCGCAAGTTCCTTCCCAACCTGGCATGAGGTCCTTGTGGAGCTGCATGAACTCCTTCGCTGAGGCCAAGGCTTCCTCTTTATCCCTAAGCTCAAAGACAGCGTACCCGCCAATGACCTCCTTGGCCTCGACGAAGGGGCCATCAATGACGCTGAGCTTGCCACCCGAAATGCGTACCTGGGCACCTGTGTCGAGTGGCATCAGTCCGCCATTGTCGAGCATACGGCCGGCCTTGATCTCCCGGTCTGCGAGCTTGTGCATGGCCTCAATTAGTTTCGGTGACGGAGGCCCGGAGTGGGTGGATTTGACTATGAACATGAAGCGCATCTGAGATCTCCTTCTTAGGCGAGCCGCCGGCACCATCGCTGCGGAACTGTTTCGCTAATAAGGCCAACGAACCAGCCCCAGCGAAATCGACACGCGCATCCTATGAAAATTGCGTACCAGGTCCAAAAATGATTCGTCTGTGATCCGGCTCGTAGAGTAACCTCACTTGACGTCGATCGGCTGAGAGTCGCAGAAAACCTTGTCTGATCAAGGTGTTGTGGTTCTCCGCACATGATTTGGCGACAGTGCTTGCCACCCATATAGGGTGCAGGCCACCCCGCTGATCGTAAAAAATCTTCGATCCTTGGAATCCTTTTTGCCATCGCCGATCGTCATTCGCTGGAGGGTGGATGTACGGCAAACGTGCCGATGGGAGGCTGCATGGTCGAGGCAAACGAACAAACCACGAAACTCTGGGTCCTTGTCCTGACGTCTGCGGCCTCGTGCATGGTGGCGTTGGATGCACTTGTGGTCACGACGACTTGAGCTCGATCCGCGCAGATCTTTCTGCATCTTTCGAAGCGCTCCAGTGGACGGTCAGCGCCTACAATTTGAGTTTTGGTGTCCTACTCCTCACTGGTGCGGCGCTCGGTGATCGCTTCGGTCGCCGGAGGTTGTTTGCGCTTGGCATCGTGCTGTTCGCGGGGGCATCGATCGCCTGCGCCTCGACCCATTGATAATCTGTCATGGTGTAGTCAGATGCAGGCTTGCGGCGGCCATCTGCCGGGACCTCGACACGGACTTTTGCGACATCGATTGCGGTCTTGGCGTTGATCTGCCGCACCCAACTGTGGGGTCCTACTAGTCGCAACAATCCCCGTTTTCTGCACACATGTCGTAGTCATTGGTGCTGATCTTGATCTGCCGGTTGGCGACGATATCTTTTGCGATCGGCAACGTCGTCCCGTGGTAACCTCTAACGAGGTGTGTTGGCATCCTTCAAATCCCCCCGCCTCCGCGCAAAAAAACACCGGCGGTTGAAGGCCGGTGTCTCTACGAGCTGAGATCACATTTTTTCGCTTTTTTCGATCGTGTGATCAGACCACAAATGCTTCTGCACCTCGTCGAATTCCTGCAGCAAACGCTCCGCGTCCTCTTTGCTGCTGACGTGTTTGGCGAGGTAGTTCTTGTATGCGGTCACCGCCTCCTCGTAAGTCGTCAAGTCGGTGACGTGGAACAAACTCTCCTTCGATCTCTCGTTGTTCATTAATGACCTCCTCGCACAAGCGGGAGTCGCGATGGTTCACCATCTGGTTCTCCACCGTGTCCGCATATTGCGGCCGTCGATCGGCCACTGTCGATATTTTCCCATGAAATGAGTGAATAGGCCATGAACAAAGTGTGAACGATCCCCATCTCGCCCCGCCGCAAAACTAGCAAGAGGCTCGATGCTTCGGCACAAACAAGTCAAGGTTCGACAGCAAAAGGCTTACCGTATTTGGTTGGGTGAAACTCTCCGGATACAGTCTGGGTTCCGTATCCGGCACCTCGCCGCTACCGCGTCGACCGCGCTCTATCTCGTCGCTCGCGACTCGACCGAGCCGACTCCGCTTCTCCGTCGTCTCGTCCAGCCGGTGACGATCGCTGGCGCATCGAACGTCGTGCGCTAAACTACTATCAGACCTTTCCGCCGTTTGGGCCGGTGTCCGCTGGGGGCATCGGCGATGAGCGTCGGAGGTACTGATGCCTGCATCATCTCG
>JANLPY010000708.1:0-24319 GCA_031367505.1 Hyphomicrobiaceae bacterium
GCCCGGTTTGAGGATCGCCAACAGCGGATGCGCGCAGGCGGCCAATCCGCTACCGAACAACATCGTGCGCGCGCCGCCTTCGATCTCGCTAATCGCATCTTCCAGCGCAAACGACACGGACGAGCCCGAAGTGCCATACGACCACACGCGCTCGCCCTTGGCCTTGCGATCGGCCAATTCAGTGCGCACGCCGATGTTGCGATAGAGCACAGTTGACGATCGCACGATCGGCGGATTGACCGGCGATGTATCGGCACCCAGATGTCCACGACCGGCGTGAACCATCCGCGTATTCAGGCGCTGTGTTTTATCATCGCTCATCGGATTGAACCTCAATTAAAAAAAAAACGGCCGGAAGCAATTACAAGCTTTTCGCGCGCGCTTCTACCATTGCCGCGACGAACGCCCGGCAGCTCTGACCAACGGCACCGCCGTAGCGAACAGCCGTATCGTTGATCGCGGAAATATACCCATCGTCAAGCGTCGAACGGCCATCGCCGATGCGGGCGGAGAAAGCGGATACACATGCACCGGCGATCCCTTTCGCATCGAGTGCTGGTAATCGCGATATCCCGGCATCGTCGATGCCACGATCAGCGTCGTTAGTGACAACCGCGAACACGGGGTATTTGACGGGCGTATCCGGATTACCGCCGAGCAATCCGCCGTGCGATGCGCTCACAGCGATATGACCAATATCCTCGGGCGTCACCAACGATATCGAGTCGAGCACGATGACACGCACGCCTGCACAGCCGAGATCAGGCCGCTCGACGCGCACTTCCAATTCTGGTGCTGGCTTCGAGGCCGGAAGCCTTGCCGCCTTCGACATGATCGCTAAAGCTTCGGCGCAGGCCATGCCTGCCGCGAGACCAAGTTTTCCGGCCAACGCGTTTACAAACGACAAGCGGCCGTGCTCGTAACTATGCCGCCCCTGCCCAATGCGGGCCGAGCGATGCGACAGGCACGCAGCTGGTATGCCATGTCGTGCCAACAATTCGAGCCCGGCGATGCCCGCTAACTCACGCCCCACGCCAGCATCGTTGAGGATGACCGCGCGCACACCCATAGTCGCCGCATACCAGCCAGCATAATGCCCGCCGTGGGAAGCAGCGACCACCGCCGCACCGGCATGTTCGGGCTTCAGGTGGGTGACGCTGTCGAGAACAAATGGCGGTTTGGTCAATTTGATGATGCTCCAAAAACTTTGCTTGCGGTTGCGTCGAGCCCTTCGATCATCTTGATTTTTAGCCGATGCAGCCTAAACCTCGATAGGGGAAACTTGCCAACATTAGGAGAGTTTTGCGCGCATGGTAGCAAAGTCCAAGCCGTCGGTGGCCGGCGATAATATGAAGCGGCTCACCGAGCTGTATCACACGATGGTGCGCATACGTGCTTTCGAGGAGGCAGCACTGGCCGCGCATAAAGATGGCGACATCCCCGGGCCGCTCCACGTTTCGATCGGCCAGGAGGGCGTGGCCGCGGGCATCTGCATCAACCTGCGCAACGACGATCGGCTAACATCCAACCATCGCGGCCACGGCCACGCGATCGCCAAGGGCGCCGACCCTGCCCGCATGATGCTCGAGCTGTATGGCCGCGAAGGCGGCTATTGCGGTGGCAAAGGCGGCTCCATGCATATCGCCGATTTCTCGGTCGGTATGCTTGGTGCGAACGGCGTCGTCTCCGGCGGGATCCCGATTGCGGTTGGCGCTGCGCAAGGCTTGAAGATGCTCAAGTCGGACGCGCTCGCGGTTTGCATGTTCGGTGATGGAGCAATCAACCGTGGACCATTCCTTGAAGGGCTCAACTGGGCCGCGCTCTATAAGTTGCCCGTGTTGTTCGTGTGTGAGGATAACGGCGTTGCAGCCTTTACCGCGACCGCAAGCGTCACCGCCGGACCAGGCGTGATCGCCCGCGCCGAGTCACTCGGCGTGCCGGGCTTGAGCGTCGACGGCAACGACGCGGTCGCGGTTGATGATGCGACGGCCAAACTCGTTGCGGAAATCCGCACTGGCGCGGGCCCGCAAATTCTACACGCGAAGACCTATCGATGGACCGGTCACACTTCGACCGATGCAGCTGCCTGGCGCGACCCGAAGGAGGTCGAGGCCGGCAAGGCGCGATGCCCGATTGCCCGCCTCGAAAAACTGCTGCGTGATCGTGGCATGGAGGCTCCGCAATTTGCGTTGATCGCGACCCAAGCTCAAAATGAAATGACTGCGGCGCGCACCGCTTCGAAGGCTGCTCCCTGGCCGAAGCCGGAAACGGCCTACGCCGACGTTCAAGATGTGGGAGCGATCACATGCCCGGCGTAAACGGCAACGAAGTAACGCTGATCGAGGCGGGCCGGCTGGCGGCTCTACAGGAAATGCGCCGCGATCCAACCGTCTGGGTGCTGGGCGAAGACGTCGCGCGCGGCGGGTTGTGGGGGCAGTACAAGGGCTTCTTGGAAGAGTTCGGGCCGGAACGGGTTGTCTCCACGCCGATCTCTGAATCAACGATCATGGGAGCTGGCCTCGGCGCGGCGCTCGTCGGCACCCGGCCGATCATCGAGATGCGCATCTTCGATTTCGTGATGTGCGCGATGGACGAGCTGGTCAACCAGATCGCCAAGGTGCGCTATATGTTCGGCGGTCAAGCCAAACCCGCAGTGGTTGTCCGGATGCCCCACGGTATGTGGCGCAACTCAGCAGCGCAGCACAGCCAGATGCTGGAAGCCTGGTTCGTCCATCTACCCGGCGTGATCGTCGTTGCACCCTCGTGCGCAGAGGATGAAGCCGGATTGCTGGTCTCAGCGATCCGCTCCGATGATCCTGTGCTGTTCTTCGATCCGAAGGATTTGTGGCAAACAACCGGAATAGTCTCCGGCACGATTGAACCAATACCGTTCGGCAAGGCGCGACAACTCTCGAATGGCGACGCGGTGACGATTGTCACCTGGTCAGCCATCGTGCCCAAGGTGGTCGAAGCGGTCGAACAGTTGGGCCGGGATGGCATCTCGGTCGATGCATACGATTTGCGCACGTTGTGGCCATGGGACGAGGACGCGATCGCAGCCTCGGTCAAGCGTACTGGCAGATTGCTGGTGGTGCATGAGGCCGTCGAAGTCGGTGGTTTCGGCGCCGAGGTCGTCGCACGTATTGTCGATCGGCTAGGCCCATCCAATATCAAAAGCGCTAAGCGTCTTGGCGCACCACGATTGCCGATCCCGTTCTCGCCGCCGCTTGAGACACAAGTGCGGGTGACAACCGATAAGATCGTAACGATGGTCAAGGGAATGATGGGGTAACACGCATGCCAATCGTCGAGCCGGCACCTTGGCGGCACCAGTATTTCGCCGACGTGCCGTGCCCCGATGACGTATTTATTCCAGCCGATGATCCGGAAGCTTGGGCCTGGAACCCGGCGCATCGATGGGTGTTCGACAAGTTACAGTTGGCGTTGAGCCAAGGGCTCGATGCTGGTCCGCACGGGTTGATGCCGAAGCGGTTTCCGGTTTTCTCTAAACCGATTTTCAATTTTGGCGGATTGGGTGCTGGCAGCCGCATCCTTGCGACCAGTGCCGAATATCGACAACACAGCACGCCTGGCCATATGTGGATGCCGCTGATGGCTGGCCCGCACATCTCGACCGATATGGCCGTCATCGATGGCCGCGTCGAGTGGATCCGTCATGCGACCGGCCGTCCGATCGGCGACGGCATGTTCGATTATTGGACAGTGCATGCCGCGCGATTAGCCGGCCTCGATGATCAATTGCGAGCGTGGGTCGCCGACAAATTACCCGGATACACCGGGATGCTCAACGTCGAAACGATTGGTGGTACGATTATCGACGCACACCTGAGGTTTGCCGATCAATGGCCAGATCTCTATGGCGCGGAGTGGGTCGAAGCGCTCATCGGCCTTTATCGAGATCGGGCGTGGAAATTCTCCGACACCGATCGCCGCGATGGTTATTCAATTGCGCTCTTTTTCCCGCATGGCCGCCGGTATGCGCATCCGCCCGCGGCCGTGATCGCGGAGGCATCGACAATGCCCGGCGTCTCCAGCGTGCAGACCACGTTCTACGAAGATCGCGCGCCCTCCGCTCACGCCATGCCGCCCGGTGGCTTTCGTGTCGCCCTCGTCAACGCGTGGGATATTGCGGGCGGTCAAGCTGCGCGCGCGTTTTTGCGCGATTGGTTCGAGAGGGATGGCGGTCACGGCAGTTGGCCGCTACACAAGACCATCATTTCTCAACAACGCGATGGACATCATGGAAGCTAGAGACTGCAATGGCGCCAAGCTCACCGAAGGTTGCTCGGTCACGCTGATTAAGGACTTGAAGGTCAAAGGCTCGTCAGTGACGCTGAAGCGCGGCACGCTGTTCAAGGGCGTACACCTCACCGGCAACGAGGAAGAGATCGAGTGCCGCTCCGACAAAGTCAAAGGCTTGGTCTTGAAGACCGAGTTCGTGAAGAAGGTTTGAGTGGGGGTGCCGCCAATGACAGGAGACGGGATCAATTGTCGAGTATATGGCAGCGAATGCGAGGTGTATAAAATACGAGGTGGGAGCCGTAGACGAAACGTCGCAACCCCGGTCGTAGCTCGAAAGCGGCCATGCCCATCAAGGGAAAGTCCGCCAGCAGCCCAAGGGTTCGCTTCAAGCCTTCCACGTAGGCTTCGGTTTGGGCCTCGCCAAAATGCGCACTCGAATATGTGATGATGCGATCGAGGTGTTCGACCGCCGTGGTAGACAGTCTGAATTTAGCCATTCGATCGGACGCCGGACCTCGATCGGGCCCGCGCAACGGCTTCGTCGAAACTTAAGGCGCTAAAGTCATTGCTCTCGGGCTTATCAAGAAGCTGCTGCAACTGGCGCAGCTGCTCGTCCCGTGGAAGCGCATTCCACCGGACAGCATCTTCGTCCGTCGGTGACGCCCATTCGTCTGCGGTATGGAATTTTGCCTGTTTCATTTTAAAATTTTAACACACTGCACTGCCGAACGGTAGGGCCTCGCCCTTTTCAATGCGCGAGTGCTTTCACAATATTCTCGGTCATTTTCTTGGCGTCACCGAGTAACATCATCGTATTATCCTTGTAGAACAAGGGATTATCGACGCCGGCATAGCCCGACGCCAATGAGCGCTTATTGAACATCACAGTGCCGGCCTTCCACACCTGCAAGACCGGCATGCCGTAAATTGGCGAGGTCTTGTCATCTTCGGCTGCCGGGTTGGTGACGTCGTTGGCGCCGATCACAAAGGCGATGTCGGCCTGTTGGAACTCGCTGTTGATGTCTTCGAGTTCGAACACTTCATCGTAGGGGACATTGGCCTCTGCGAGCAGCACATTCATGTGCCCGGGCATGCGACCAGCCACCGGGTGGATCGCGTACTTCACCTCCACACCGGCCTTCTTCAAGACTTCGCCCATTTCGCGTAGTGCGTGCTGAGCTTGCGCGACGGCCATGCCGTATCCGGGCACGATGATCACCTTCTGCGCGTTCTTGAGGAGGTAGGCGGCATCCTCGGCTGAGCCAAGCTTGACTGGCTTCTGCTCGCCAGCATCGCCGCTGGCTGCTGCGACCTCGCCACCGAAGCCGCCCGCAATCACCGAAATAAACGAGCGGTTCATTGCCTTGCACATGATGTACGAAAGGATCGCACCGGATGAGCCGACGAGGGCGCCGGTAATGATCAACGCGACGTTGCCGAGCGTGAAGCCGATACCGGCGGCGGCCCACCCCGAGTATGAGTTCAGCATCGAGACCACGACCGGCATATCGGCGCCACCAATCGGGATGATGAGGAGGCCACCGAACGCCAAAGCCGCCAACACGATGAGCCAAAACACGAATTGCGATTCAGATTGGCAAAACCAGTAAATCAGCAGAACCAGCAATGCTCCGAGGCCCAGATTGATCGCGTGCCGCATCGGCAACATGATCGGCTTGCCCGAAATTCGGCCTGACAACTTGCCGAACGCGATGACCGATCCTGTGAAAGTCACCGCACCAATTGCCGCCCCCAGCGCCATTTCGACGAGGCTCGCGACCTTGATCGAACCGCCATCGAGAATGCCAAACGCTTCGGGCGCGTTGAGAGCAGCTGCCGCGACGAACACCGCGGCCAAGCCGACGAGCGAATGGAATGCCGCAACCATCTCCGGCATCATCGTCATCGGGATGGTGCGAGCAGCATACGCGCCGATGCCGCCGCCCAAGCCCAGTCCGGCGATGATCAGCAGCCACGTGAGGACGCTATCGCTGGCGGCAAGATTGCCAAGGGTCGTCACCATTGCGATCGTCATGCCGATCATGCCGTACATGTTGCCGGCGCGCGAACTCTCCGGGCTCGATAATCCGCGCAGAGCCATGATGAACAGCACGCCCGAGACGAGATAGAGGATGGCGGTTAGATTGGCGGACATTTAAATGGCTCCGGGCGTGCAAACGAGAAACGGTGATCAGCGTAAATTGCTGCGCTTCACTTCACCGGCTTCTCTTTTTTCTTGTACATCGCGAGCATGCGCTGCGTGACGAGGAACCCGCCGAAAATATTGACGGACGCCATAACCAGCGCGAGAAATCCGAAAAACTTCGATATTCCCGATCCCCAGCCGATCAGTGAAACACCAACCGCCAACAATGCGCCGACCACGATCACTGACGAGATCGCATTGGTCACCGCCATCAGCGGCGTGTGCAGAGCAGGCGTCACGCTCCACACCACGAAATAACCGACGAAGATCGAGATCACGAAGACCATGAGCTGGTAAATCGCGGGCGAAACATCGGCGCCACCAGAGGCGTGCGCCATAGCCGGCATCAGCAACAGTCCCAGCAGAACGAGCGTCGATTTCGAGAGCAAACGCATCATCATGCACCTTCCTTCGGCATCAGGCTCGGATGGACGATCTTGCCGTCCTTGGCGACGAGCGTCCCCTTGATGAGATCGTCGTCCCAGTTGATGTTCAGCACTTTTTCCTTCTTGTCGAACATCGTCTCGAGGAAGGTGAACAGGTTCTTGGCATAAAGACTGGAAGCGTTTACCGGTACGGTGCCGGCCAAATTGAGCGGACCCGAAATTCGCACACCATTGTGATCGACGACCTTGCCCGGCTCGGTCAGCTCACAATTACCACCACGCTCGGCCGCTAAATCCATCACGATTGCGCCGGGCTTCATGCTCTCGACCATGGCCCTGGTAAGCAGCTTCGGCGCCGGACGACCGGGGATCAACGCCGTTGTTATCACGACATCCTGAGTTTTAATGTGATTGGCGACCAGCTCTGCTTGCTTGGCCTGATACTCGGGGCTCATCGGCTTGGCGTAACCAGCCGCCGTTTGCGCTTGTTTGAACTCATCATCTTCGACCGCGATGAACTTGGCGCCCAGCGATGCCACCTGCTCTTTCGTGGCCGGCCGAACGTCGGTTGCCGTCACCACCGCACCCAACCGGCGCGCCGTCGCGATCGCCTGCAATCCAGCGACGCCGACACCCATGATAAACATTTTTGCGGCGGGAACAGTCCCGGCAGCGGTCATCATCATCGGCACCGCCTGCTCGAACATTGAAGCGGCATCGATCACGGCTTTGTAACCGGCTAGATTGGCTTGGCTCGACAGCACGTCCATCGATTGCGCACGCGTGATGCGCGGCATGAATTCCATCGAGAACAGACTAGCGCCGGTTGCCGCAAGCTCATCGAGGCTGGCGCGATCATCGAACGGCGACAAGATTGCCGCGACCAGTGCGCCGGGCTTTAAGGTCTTGACCTCGCTTGCCGACGGCCGGCGCACTTTCAGCAAAATGTCTGCACCGTTCGTCGTCTCGGCAGCCGTTGGGACAACTGTCGCACCCGCTGCCTGATATTGTGCATCGGCGAACCGCGAGTGCATTCCGGCACCGGATTGTACCCTCACCGTGCACCCTATGGCGACCAGCTTCTTGGCTGTCTCCGGCGATAGCGCGACACGGGTTTCACCGGCGTCTTCAGCGGTAACGGCAATTGTGACCATGGTCCTGTGTCCGATTTGCGTGCCAGGCCTTGACTCAGGACGACATGCTTAGTGGAAGATCGATCAAGAAAGATGGGCTAAGCGGAGCGCAGATAGGTTCTGGCTCATCAAAAATCTCGCGTTCACACTAAGAAAACAAACATCCCCACCAAAATCATTACGACGAGACCGATCAACACCTTGGTGCCGGTCAAAAAGCCATCGTAAGTCCGTGCGTGTTCGGCATAATCCATATCGGGATGACCACCGGCGTGCGGCTCGCTCATAGTATTACCTCGTCTAGGCGTGACAGTTGCAACAACTGCTATACCAAGCTTTTTGCAACCTTCAAGCAAGTAAGACCACGATTTCTCCCCGAAAAATCCGCAAAGCCAGGATTTTAGTGCAGCACGCGTCCCAGTCAGCATCTGCCGGGGACGCAGCCATTGAACTGCCGGAGCTCGAGGATGCTACTTGCCATTCGCCTTGAACATACAAAACTGCGGATTGCAGTCATCGCTTTGGCAGGTCTGGCGTTTGCACTATTGATGATCGAGGGTGCGAATGCGGCAGGCAAGCCAAGGGTAAGCCAAGCGAAGCCGAGCTTGCGCGAGGCACCGGCGCGGATCTCATTTGCGCCTATCCGGTTCTGGCTGGCTGACAAAGAACGCGCCGAGATGCGCCGTCTCACCCGCGAAATGCTGCAGGACGCGCATTGCACCGTCTCGATCCGCATCGCCCGCTCGCCACTCGCACGTGCGTTGACCGAAGCCAATTACACGTTCGAAGCGCCAGCGCAGCCGGTGGAATGCGACCTTACCACAAAAGACAACACGATCACGATTTCCGCGACGTTTGCCCCCCGCGTCATCATCAAGGATGCCGTGGCGGCGGATGCGACACCGGGCATGGCCGATGTGGTGGGCGTATACAGCTATCTCGCTTGGCCTGTCGTCGAATATGTAAATCGCTCGACCACGGTTAGGACTGAGATGCTAAAAATGATCAACGCTTATCTGAGCTTGCGCGTGGCAAAAAAATAGCGTCAGCGACAACGAGCCGAATTGATCCCGGCCGTCACAACCGCGTGATCGTAACCCAATGTGATACCAAATTTCCGATCATTTGATTATTATGAAGACTGCGCTAGTTTGCCTGGCGAAAAACATATTGCCTCAATTATTAATCTCGACTTCCAGCCAAATGACCGGAGGAGTCCGTGATGAAATCGCATTTTACTGAAGAGAATTCTGACGTTAACTCGGCAAATGATACCGCCGATGACCATTGCTGGCGCGAGCATCAACTCAAGAAACCACAGATCATAGGGGATCTGATTGTCACGCTGGTCGTGCTAATCGGTCTTGTTGTATTCGTCGCCACGTGGGGCACACCGACACTGGTCGAAGACGCTATGATGCAAGGTCAACCGGCACCGGCCGGACGGTCGAGCCAGGCCTCGATGAACCCATCAATTGTCGAGTACGACGACGGCCGGTAAAAAGCACACCCAGTGATCGCGCTTCGACGGCCATGCCGTGGCATGCAATGCGAGTACTTGTGATACCATCGTGGAACTTTTCGACGGATAAGCGCGTTTACTGATTGTGCGCCACAATTGGTGGGAAAAATGCACAACAGCCGGCAGGGTAATTCCATGGACACCAATACGCTTCTCATAATTCTGATCGTACTGATCGTACTTGGCGGTGGTGGCTTTTACGGTCGCGGCCGTTGGTTTTAGGCCATCGCGGCGAACCGCCGTGTGAGGAGAAATCGCGTGTGCTGCATGCATTCGGATAAGGAATGCATTTGCGGCATGACGTGAATTCACATCCATTAACTCAGCCACGACGATCGAAAATCAGAAAGCGAATATAAATGGACACGAAGTCTTTTCTAATTGGCGCCTTGGTCGTGGCCGTTGCCATCGTCGGGTATCTGTATTGGGACAAGCAGCGCAACACCGTTGAAATTAAGCTTCCATCGGTCACCATCCAGAAGCCCTGAGAATGGCTCAATGCTACTCGTGGCGACCGCACAGTCGCCGTGCATCCCTCCTGGAAAAGCGAAACGGCATACGTGATCCTCGACCGTGAGTGACGTCCAGGAGGTCAAAAAGCGCTGTCTCCACCGCCTTGAATTGCCATCTCCTGATTGATTCCCCCGCAAAATCAGCTATGACGCAGGCGGGCTTGCGACGCATTCCGGCGCGGAGCCAATCGGAGAACGAATTATGAGCTACAAGGTCGCAATCGTCGGCGCCACAGGCAATGTGGGCCATGAAATGCTGTCGATCCTAGATGAGCGCAAATTCCCCGCCAGCGAAGTACACGCTATCGCCTCGCGCCGCTCAGTCGGAAAACAGGTTTCGTTCGGCGACCGCACCTTGAAATGCGAAGATATCGAGCAATTCGACTTCTCGAAGATGGACTTTGTCATCATGTCGGCTGGCGGCGCGGTGGCCAAAGAATGGGCGCCGAAGATCGGTGCGACGGGCGCCATCGTCATCGATAACTCCTCGACTTGGCGCTACGACATTGATGTGCCGCTAATCGTGCCGGAAGTAAACGCACATGTGCTCGAAGAGTACATGAAGAAGATCCGGCGCAAAAACATCATCGCCAACCCCAATTGCTCGACCGCGCAGATGGTCGTCGCCCTCAAGCCGCTACATGACGAGGCGACCATCAAGCGCATCGTCGTATCGACCTATCAGTCGGTTTCCGGTGCCGGTAAGGCTGCGATGGACGAGCTTTGGTCACAGACAAAAGGTAAGTACGTGCCGGGACAGGAAGTTTCTGCCAAGAAGTTCCCGAAGGAAATCGCCTTCAACGTCATTCCACACATCGACGTCTTCATGGAGGACGGTTTCACCAAGGAAGAGTGGAAAATGATGGCGGAGACCAAGAAGATCTTGGATCCCAAGATCAAGGTCGTGGCCACCTGCGTCCGCGTCCCCGTGTTCGTCGGACATTCGGAATCGATCAACGTCGAGTTCGAAAATCCGATTTCGGCCGAGAACGCCCGCTCGATTTTGCGCGAGGCGCCCGGTTGTCTCGTCATCGATAAAAAAGAGGATGGCGGCTACATGACCCCGCAAGAGTGCGCCGGCGAAGACGCAACCTACATCAGCCGCATTCGAGCAGATGCGACCGTGGAAAACGGCCTCGTGCTGTGGGTCGTCTCGGATAATCTGCGCAAAGGTGCGGCGCTCAACACAATCCAGATCGCCGAGACAATCATCAACCGGAACCTGATGAAAAAGGTCGCGTAAATACATCAAGCGCGATTGAACCCGCCGAAAGGGCATATCCCGATGTCTACTTATGTAATTGATCCGCCGGTGCAGGCAGCGCTCCCCGTCGCTGGCTCATCACAGTTGTTTCCGGTGCGCCGCCTCTATTGCGTGGGACGCAATTACGCCGAACACACCCGCGAGATGGGGCACGATCCGAACAAGGAAGCGCCGTTCTTCTTTATGAAGACACCTGATGCGCTGCGCACCGATGGCAAGTTCCCATACCCCGCCGGCTCCACCGACGTGCATTGGGAGATCGAACTCGTGGTCGCCCTGAAATCGGGCGGCATGAACATCAAAGCGGCCGACGCGTTGGCACACGTGTACGGCTACGCGATCGCGCTCGACATGACGCGCCGCGATCTACAGGGCGAAGCGAAGAAGACCGGCCGCCCTTGGGAAGTGGGCAAGGCGTTCGATGATTCAGCACCTTGCACCGCGATCCAGCCCGCATCGAAGATCGGTCATCCGACCAAGGGCGCGATCTGGCTCGACCTCAATGGCGTGCGCAAGCAGAGCGGCGACCTATCTCAGCTAATCTGGGATATCCCGTCGCAAATCGAATATCTGTCGAGCTTGTGGGAATTGAAAGCCGGCGACCTGATCTTCACCGGCACACCGGCGGGTGTCGGTGCAGTAAAAAAGGGCGACCACCTCAAAGGTCACGTCGACGGCGTTGGTGATCTGGACGTAACGGTCGTCTAACCACCCAACATGGGGATGCTGGGCTTCGCTACTGCTCGGCACCAGTTAGCCAAACTCCCTAAAATGTACCGCCCAGCAACGGCGAAAACGCCGTCCGGATCGATTTTTCGTCTAGGTGTCGTGTGATGAAAACGATGCGCGAGCGATGGTCGTTGCTCGGCCAGGCAGGGAGCTGTTCGGTCGGATAGAACGTCTGCGACACACCATGGACGACAAACGGCAGCGCCTCGCCCTCGAAGGCGATGATGCCCTTCATGCGCAAGATTTTCGCACCATAGACCATCCGGACAGCTTCCATCACCCCCTCGAGTTTGCGGCCATCGAGCGGTTTTTCGAAGATCAGGCAAAACGAGCTGATACCGTGCAGATGGACGCTGGCATTATGTGCGGGCGCCGGCATGTGGTCCTGGCTGTTGTGCGCATGTTCGCAACCGTGCGCCGAGCAGTCGTGATCGTGAACATGATCGACCGGCGCCTTGTACTTGTCAGCCGCGAGCCATGCTTCGGCGTTGGTTCCTGTCGCAGTTATCTCGGTCGCACCAATGCCGAACAGTAGTGCCGGATCGACAGCACCTTTCACGACACGCGTGATGCTCGCTGCCACATTCAACTCGCCCATTAGCCGTTCAGCGTCGTTGGCAATGGCGGAGGAAACGCGATCGGTTTTGGTCAGCACCAAGCGGTCAGCGAGCGCAATCTGGCGGGCCGGTTCGGAACTTTCGGCCAGCTGCAAGCGGACATGCTCGGCATCGACCGTGGTGACGATGCCGTCGAGGCGGTACACGCGGAACAAATCGTGGTCGCTGATCAGTGCCCGCGCGATCGGTCCTGGATCCGCTAGTCCAGTCGTCTCCAGCACCACCCGTGTTATCTCCGGGATCTTGCCTGCGAGCACATCCTCATGCAGCTTCAGCAGAGCTTCGACGAGATCGCCTTGCACTTCGCAGCACACACAACCGGACGGCAACAGCACCGTGTTGTCGCCAGAAGCGCCGCCGGTTGAGCGGATCAGTGCATCATCGAGGCCGACTTCGCCAAACTCGTTAACGATGACGGCGGTGCCAGCCATCGCGGGTGATGCGAGCACGGCCTTCAGCAAGGTTGTCTTACCACTGCCTAGAAACCCAGTCAGTATCGTCAGTGGAATGGGCAGTTTCACGATTGATTTGCCTTCGCGAGGTGGTCGGGTTGATGTTAAGCGCTTCCCACGCCCAAGGCCGCCGTTCAAGAGCAACAATTCATGACCACGACAACAAGGCCGACGACGAAAGCCACCGAGACCGATACGCGGCAGTCGGTGATCGAGACAGCGCGCGAGATGAGCCGGCTGGGATTGTCGCCGGGCCGTTCTGGTAATGTATCACAGCGCTGGCGTGACGGTATGCTCATCACCCCATCCGGCATGGCCTATGACGCGATCGTGACCCGAGATATCGTCTTCGTCGATGGCGATGGCATGAGTTCCAAGTCCAGCCGCCGGCCATCGAGCGAGTGGCGATTTCATACTGCGGTCTACCAAACGAGACCAGACCGCAACGCGATTGTGCACTCGCACTCGCTCAATGCAACCGCGCTGGCCTGTGCCCATAAATCGATACCGGCATTCCACTACATGGTGGCGGCGGCCGGTGGTGCGGACATACTATGCGTGCCGTACGCGACATTCGGCACGGAGGTGCTATCGCGAAACGTTGTCGGGGGCTTGCGAGACCGCGATGCCTGCCTGATGGCCAATCATGGGCAAATCGCGATTGGCGAAACGTTGTCAGCCGCACTGGAGCTTGCAGCCCTGGTCGAAGTGCTATCCGAACAATATTGCAAAGTCTTGGCGCTCGGTAAACCGAACATCCTGGATGCCGCCGAGATGGCCCGCGTCGTTGAAAAGTTCAAAGGTTACGGTCAAAAGGCGCAGGGGTAACATGCGCAACAGCGGCCTGCTGCTACTGGGGAGCATCCTGTTGCTTCTCGGCGGCTGTGCCGATCTTATCGATTCAGATCAGCGTCGCTTGTGCCGCTCGCTCCTGCCAGCCATCGAACGGGCGACGACGAAATTTGAAATCGATCGTGTGGACGATTTGCGTGTTGTAGCCTCTCAGGGCACCGCAATGCGGATAACCTACCGTGATGCGTCGGACGGCTCGAACAGGACCGGCGAGCGCACCCTAACCTGTTTGTTTGCGCCAGCTTCCGGCAGAACACCGCCGGTGCTGACTGCGGTCGTCACCAGCGAGGGCGTTCTCTCGCCCCTGCGCCTCCATGCATTGCAGCGTTTCTGGATCGACAATGGGTTCGCGGCCCAAGCCGATCCGACGCCGATCGCGATGCTCAATGCCGCGCCAACCATTTCAAAGCCGGTCGCGATCGGACTGCAACATATGCTCGGCAGTTTGCCGGTAATCGCGATCTACGCGCTACTGGCAACCGCCTACTCGCTGATCTACGGACTTGTTGGTCGCATCAATCTGGCATTCGGCGATCTATCATCGTTGGCCGGCTACGGGGCCTTCCTCGGCTTCGCAACCATTGGCGACACTTCCATCCGGCTGGCCTTGTTGACAGCACTTGCCGCCGGGCTGTTCACCGCAGCACTGCACGGCGGCGCGCTCGGCCGGCTGGTGGTCGCGCCGCTTGCCCGGGAACCAGGCCAGCACATCCTGATTGCGACCATCGGCGTCTCCATTTTCTGGCAAGAGGCCATGCGGCTGACCCAAGGAGCCGGCAATCGCTGGATCTCGCCGCTGATGAACCGGCCGATCGGTGTGGCGCGGGCCGAAGGGTTCACGGTGACCGTGACGCCGATGGCGTTGGTGGTTGCCTTCGTGGCAGCGATAGCGGCACTGGCGTTAGTCTTCGCCATGCGCCGGTTGCGGTTTGGTCTGCTATGGCGGGCATCGGCCGACGATCCGGTCGCGGCCGCCATGTTCGGCGTCGATGCACGGCGAATACTCGTCCGCACGATGATAGTGGCCGCATTACTCTCTGGGCTCGGCGGCGTGCTGACGACGTTCTATTACGGTGGGATCGGATATTCGGGCGGACTAATCGTGGGATTGAAGGCATTGATTGCAGCGATCGTTGGCGGCATCGGTTCGATCCACGGTGCCTTGATCGGCGCTGTGCTGGTCGGCTTGGCTGAAACCGTGTGGAGCGGCCTATTCCCGATCGAATATCGAGATCCCGCGTTGTTCGTCGCACTCGTTCTCGTGTTGTGGCTAAAACCGGCCGGCCTTTATGGATATGACCAGTTTCCAAACGGTCCGCGCCTGTAATTTGGGCAGGCGTTGCGCTGTTGCCTCGCGCCACTGCCGTGTAACGTGGACGCCACATTGGACTAGTTGCCAACGCTAAAGGTCTGCTAGCCTAGCGGAAAACGACATATGCGACGGGGCACCGGCCGCACAACATGTTTGCATTGGGGTAGGTCGCGCAGATGGAATATTTTCTCCAGCAGGTGATGAATGGCATCACGCTTGGCTCAATCTATGGGTTGATCGCGATCGGCTACACGATGGTGTTCGGCATTATCGGCATGGTCAACTTCGCACATGGCGACGTGTTCATGCTCTCAACGTTCATCGCACTGATCGTATTCCTGGTCATCACGCAGGTGCTCGGTTGGACATCAATCGTCCTTACAATCGCGATGATGCTGGTGGTGGCGATGCTGCTCACGTCCCTGTGGAATTGGACGATCGAACGACTAGCCTATCGTCCCCTGCGAGGATCATTCAGACTAGCACCGCTCATTTCTGCGATCGGCATGTCGATCTTCCTGATGAATTTCGTGCAGGTCGTGCAAGGTCCGCGCAACAAGCCATTGCCACCGTTGATCGATGGCTGCCTGGTCGGCGTATCGACCGCATCAAAGCCCTGCTGGATCGAGCGAGCGAGTGGCCTCAACATATCCGCCAAGCAGATCGTCATCATGGTGGTGACGTTCGTGCTGCTGTTGGGCTTTTGGTATCTTGTTCAGAGAACGCCGCTTGGCCGCGCGCAACGCGCCTGCGAACAGGACAGCAAGATGGCGGCCCTGCTCGGCATCAACGTCGATCGCACTATCTCGATCACCTTCGTCATGGGCGCAGCACTCGCAGCGGTCGCCGGCGTAATGTATATGATCCAATATGGCGTGGTGAACTTCGCCGATGGTTTCGTCCCTGGCGTCAAGGCATTCACCGCAGCCGTGCTCGGCGGGATCGGCTCGTTACCCGGGGCGGTGCTCGGCGGGTTGATCATTGGCCTGATCGAGGCATTGTGGTCGGCCTACTTCTCCATCGACTATAAAGATGTTGCCGCCTTCTCGATTCTCGCTATCACGCTGATTTTCCTGCCGTCTGGCATTCTCGGCCGGCCCGAAGTCGAGAAGGTCTGAGATGGCGCCAAAACCCAAGGGTGATACCGGCACCACTAACGACGGCACCGGTGACGTGACTTTCGCCAAGACCTTTGTTTCGGGATTGTGGGCAGCGCTCCTCACATTCGGTTTGGCAGTGCCTATCCTAGCACTGCGCACCGACCAGAACATGTCAAACCAGCTCATACTCGTGCCGCGCTGGAACTATGTTGTGGTGGCGGTCTTAGCGGTCTTCGCATTGGGCTTCGTCAAGCTGTTCAAAGGCCACGGACGATGGCTCGCCGGAATTTTATATACGGTGACTTCCTTGGCCGCGGTCTTTCTGGTCGGCGACGACCGGTTCGGATTGTTGTCCGATGCAAACGCGGGAAGCCAATGGACGATCTTCCCATTGAAAACACTCCTGGGCATGGCGATCGTCCCGGCACTCGCGTTTCTCTTCGACAAGTTTGCCGCCCTGCTCGCTGTTCCGCCGCCGGACCTATCGAAAGCCGGCAACTACGTTTCCGGCCAAACCATCGCCCGCGCGGGCGGCCTACTGTTGCTGGTCTACCCCTTCCTGGCATTGGCGCTCGTGGGTCGTGCGGGTTCGATCAAATGGATCGATAACTTCGGCATTCAAATCTTGATCTACATTATGCTCGGCTGGGGTCTGAACATCGTCGTCGGTCTCGCCGGATTGCTCGATCTGGGGTACGTCGCCTTTTATGCGGTCGGCTCCTATGCTTATGCATTACTTGCAACGGAAGTCATCCCGAATACATTTCCAATGCTTGGACCGTGGGCGTTTTGGATTTGCATGCCACTGGCCGGAATCCTCGCCGCGTTTTGGGGCGTCCTGCTGGGTTTTCCAGTCCTGCGGTTGCGCGGCGATTATCTGGCCATTGTCACGCTCGCGTTCGGCGAGATCATCCGTCTGGTGTTGATCAACTGGGTTGATGTCACCAAAGGTTACGCCGGCATATCGACCATTCCTCGCCCGTCTTTCTTCGGTCTGCCGTTCAACGCATCCGATAGCGGATTTGCAGCCACCTTCGGTATCGAATTCACACCGCTGCATCGAACGATATTCTTGTTCTACGTGATCCTCGCCTTAGCGCTTTTGACCAACTGGGTCACCATGCGACTACGCAGACTTCCGGTTGGCCGCGCCTGGGAAGCATTGCGCGAGGACGAGATCGCTTGCCGCTCGCTCGGGATAAACACCACTAACACCAAGTTGACGGCATTCGCGATCGGCGCCGGGTTCGGTGGCATTGCCGGATCATTCTTTGCCGCGCGCCAAGGCTTCATTTCGCCCGAAAGCTTCACATTCATGGAAAGTGCGGTCATCCTGGCGATCGTCGTACTCGGCGGCATGGGTAGCCAAATCGGCGTAGCCATCGCTGCCGTCGCAATGGTTGGCGGCACCGAGATCCTTCGTGAGCTCGATTTCCTCAAGCAGCTATTCGGCCAGGACTTCGACCCGACACAATACCGCATGCTGTTGTTCGGCCTGGCCATGGTCGTGCTGATGATTTGGAAACCACGCGGGCTGATCTCCACACGCGAACCATCAATCGTTCTGAAGGAAAGCAAAGCAATATCCGGAACACTCGTGAAAGAGGGGCACGGTTGATGCGCGCGCCCTCTGTCTCCGCTGTGGCCGCAACCCTTGCCGCGCAAACCGGTCCTCTGCTCGTGGTCGAGCGCATGACGATGCGCTTTGGCGGCCTGATCGCCGTCAACGATCTGAGTTTCGAAGCCCGTCGTGGCGAGATCACTGCTCTGATCGGCCCGAATGGTGCCGGCAAGACAACCGTGTTCAACTGCATCACTGGTTTCTACAAGCCGACCAGCGGACGCATGTCGCTGCGGATCGGCGATGCTTCCGCAGACGATATTGCTACCGTCACTAGGAGTGGCAATCGCTTCCGTCGCAACGCAACTGGAAGCACCGTATTTTTACTCGAGCGCATGCCGGATTTCGAGATCGCAGCAAAGGCTCGCGTCGCCCGTACATTCCAAAACATCCGCCTCTTCTCAGGAATGACGGTGCTTGAGAACCTAATCGTCGCACAGCACAATGCCTTGATGGATGCCTCCGGTTGGACCGTCGCCGGGCTATTCGGGACCAAGCACTTTCGCGACGCCGAGGCAGCCGCAATCGAACGCGCGAAATATTGGATGGAGCGGATCGGGCTCACCGATCGCGCCGATGATCCGGCCGGGGACCTGCCTTATGGTGCGCAACGGCGGCTCGAGATTGCGCGTGCAATGTGCATTGATCCGGCTCTGTTATGCCTCGATGAACCGGCCGCCGGCCTCAACCCGCGAGAAAGCGCCGAACTCAACGCGCTCCTGCGCATCATTCGCCAAGAACATGCGACATCTATTTTGCTGATCGAACACGACATGTCGGTCGTCATGGAAATCTCCGACCATGTCGTGGTGCTTGAGTATGGCATCAAGATTTCCGACGGCACGCCGGATTTTGTGCGCAACGATCCGAAGGTGATTGCGGCCTACCTCGGCGTCGAAGATGACGAAGTGGCCAAGGTCGAAGCGGAGATTTCGACATGAGCGAGCCGCTTCTATCGATCCGTGGCGTCAAAAGCTTCTACGGTAACATCATGGCCTTGAAGGGCGTCGACATCGACGTCAACGAAGGTGAGATCGTCACGCTGATCGGCGCCAATGGGGCCGGCAAATCGACCATGATGATGACGGTGTTCGGCAAGCCGCGCGCGCGCGCGGGCCGCATCATATATGCTGGTCGCGACATCACCGATCTGCCGATGCACGAAATTGCGCATCTACGCATCGCGCAATCGCCCGAGGGCCGGCGCATCTTTCCGCGGATGACCGTGTTCGAGAATTTGCAGATGGGTGCCGAACTCGACGGGGGACGGCATTTTGCTGAAGACCTCGAGCGTATGACAGCGCTTTTCCCGCGCCTCAAGGAGCGACTGCAACAACGTGGCGGGACGCTCTCTGGCGGCGAGCAACAGATGCTCGCCATCGCGCGCGCGCTCATGAGTCGTCCGAAATTGTTGATGCTCGACGAGCCCTCGCTTGGCCTTGCGCCGCTGATCGTCAAACAGATCTTCGAAGTGATCCGCGATCTCAATACGCGCGAGAAGATGACGATCTTTCTCGTCGAGCAAAACGCGTTCCATGCGCTGAAACTTGCCCATCGGGGTTACGTGATGGTCAACGGCTTGATCACCATGAGCGGGCAGGCGACGGAACTACTCGCACGCCCCGAGATCCGGGCGGCGTACCTCGAAGGCGGCCGGCACTGAAGCTGAGACGGAGCGCACATCATGCCAACTTGGCTCTACACATCCGGCCCCAATGGCCTTTGGGTCTTTCTGTTGCTCACCGTGATCCTCGGCGGTTCGGCAGCATTCATCTCGGGCAAATCAATCGCCGAAACGTGGCGCCCGTTTTGGCAGATACCGTTCTACATGGTGCTGCTGGCATTGATTGTACGCTTCCTCCATTTCGCCTTGTTCGAGGAAGTATTTGTTTCATCACGCAATTTTCTTGTGGACTACGGCCTCCTCCTCGCTCTTGCGGTCTTGGGTTATCGGGTCGCCCGGGCAAGCCAGATGACAACACAATATGCTGACTTGGACGGATAACTTTGCTGCGTTGCAGCATCGTGGGTAAAACGAAATACTCCTGTCATAGCGTGATATTTGGACGTGACTCGGACATGATTTCGAAGGATGGTTCGCCAGTGGCGGGGTGGTCCGCCAACGCTCGACAAGTGACACCATGCCGAGCAAACAGTTCCAAGGGAGTGGCTTTATGAAAAAACTCGTTCTGTCGAGCGTCGCTGTAGCGGCGATGTTCGCATTGGCCGGATCAGCCAATGCTCAAATCAAGATCGGCGTCGCCGGTCCCATTACCGGTCCGAACGCTGCATTCGGCGCGCAGCTGAAGAATGGCGCAGAACAGGCCGCAGCCGACATCAATGCCAAGGGTGGCATCAACGGCCAGAAGATTGAACTCGTATTCGGCGACGACGTTTCCGATCCGAAGCAAGGTGTGTCGGTTGCCAACAAAATGGTCGGCGACGGCGTCAAGTTCGTGATGGGCCACTTCAACTCCGGCGTGACGATCCCGGCCTCCGAAGTCTATGCCGAGAACGGCGTACTGATGATCACACCGTCGGCCACCAACCCAAAGATCACCGAGCGCGGCCTGTGGAACACCTTCCGCACCTGCGGCCGTGACGACCAGCAGGGCGAAGTTGCCGGCAAGTACATCGCGACCGCCCTTAAGGGTAAGAAGCTCGCGATCGTCCACGACAAGACGACCTATGGCAAAGGCCTCGCTGACGAAACCCAAAAGTTCGCCAACAAGGAAGGCGTCAAGGAAGTCCTCTATGAAGGTGTGAACACTGGCGAAAAGGACTTCTCGGCGCTGGTCTCCAAGATCAAGGCCGCTGGCGCCGAGATCGTCTACTGGGGCGGTCTGCATACCGAAGGCGGCTTGATCGCGCGCCAGATGCGTGACCAGGGCGTCACCGCCACGATGATGTCAGGCGATGGCATCACCTCGGATGAGTTCGCCTCCATCGGTGGCCCAGCCGTCGAAGGCACCTTGATGACGTTCCCACCGGATCCCCGCAAGCGTCCAGAAGCTGCCGCCGTTGTAAAGGCGTTCGAAGCCAAGAAGTTCAACCCGGAAGCCTATACGCTCTATAGCTACGCCGCGCTCGAAGTGATCGCTGGTGCCGCTGCAGAAGCAAAGTCGCTCGACCCCAAGAAGATTGCCGAGACAATCAAGAACGGCAAGGCTTGGCCGACCGTGATCGGTGGCCTCGCCTTTGACAAGAAGGGTGACATCACCCGCCCCGACTACGTGATGTACACGTGGAAGAAGGGCGCCGACGGCAAGACCACATACGTCCAGAACTAAGTCTCACATCGATCGATGCGAAGAAAAGGCAGCCCTTTACAGGCTGCCTTTTTTAATTTCCGCAGGGGCATGCCGTGAGCGACCGGCAGGACATCGTGTTGGCTGCGCAATGAAATTGAACTCGTCGCGCGCCAGAATTCGTAGTGCCCTTTCGGGAAGAAACTCAGCCGTGAATATTATGCGAGCGTACGCAACACCAAGACTCACTCGTCGATCAATACGTCACTTCGCCGACTTTGCTTCGTAGCGGCGCTGCCACTCCTTGATGATCCGGTCGCGGTTCTCGGCGGCCCAATCGAGATCGTTCTTGATCATCGATGCAGCCACCCCTTCTGGATAATTGGGAATGGGCTTCGCGACACCTTCGATAGCCACTTGCGAAACGAACTTGGCATAGATCTCGTTGGCTTTTCGGCTTGCGGCGAAATCCATCAATCGTTGTGCGGCCTCCAACTTCGTTGTGCCCTTTAGGATCGCGGCCGTATCCATATCCCAGCCACCGCCCTCCTTCATCAGAAGCACTTCGATCGGCGCTCCCTTCGTTTTCAGCGATGCGCCGGCGAGCTCATACGAAATTCCAACGGTAAATTCTCCCGATGCAGCATCGCGGCAAGGTTTAGTTCCGGAGTGCTGGTACTGAGCGATATTGTCGTGCAACCGGTCCATGAATTCCCACGCCTTGGCCTCACCGAACATCTGTATCCAACCGGAAACGTGAAAGTAGCCCGTGCCGGACGATGCTGGATTGGACAACAGGATGCGCCCCTTGAATGCGGGGTCGAGCAGGTCGAACCACGACGCCGGCGCCTTCAATCCGAACTTCGCCGCTTCGATCGTGTTGAAACAGACGGCAGCGACCCAGGCCTCCATCCCGACCCACGAAGGCGGATTGGACTTGTCGCGGAAGGCAGGCTTCAACGCCGCAAGGTTCGCTGGCGCATAGGGCACCAGCAAACCCAACGACTTGATCTTGGCGATCGAGGTGACGGCTAGCCCCCATATCGCGTCGGCCTGCTGCTTCTCACCCTCGGCCACGATGCGCGCTGTGATGACGCCGGTCGAATCGCGGCTCCACAGTATCTCGATGTCGGGATTGTCCGCCTCGAACGCGCGCTTGAATTCGGTGATGTTATCAGCTTCGAGCGTCGAGTGGACGACGAGCTGCGTGCGTGCGGACTGGGCGTGACTGGACACGGTCGCGAACATAACAATCAGCACCAGCAAGGCGCGGCTCAAACGGCACGCATCGATGATCCGGCCCAACATGAGTGTCAGCATATGCGAAACCCTTTGCACGTTCGTGTATTCGTCGATGACAGTCGATCTAACGCAGACCGAGCGCCGCATGATATCTATTATCGCGACATGCTGAATTGCTCCGGTGTGAGCGAGCGTTCACACCGGTACACCTAATCGCCCCCAATTTGCGGATGACAAAATGCCTGTGACTTTTAAAGAGCAACTGATCATGCGGCTGATGCCGTCCGCGTATTTCTACAACAAGCGGATCGCTGAGGAAGCCGAATGGGGCGAGCACGAGTTGCCGGTGCTGCGCGAGTTCGTATCACCGGGCGGCACCGCGCTCGACGTTGGCGCCAACCAGGGCTTCTTCGCATATGCGTTCGCTGGCATCGCCGATCGTGTCGAGGCGTTCGAGCCCAATCCTGACTATGCAGAATTTGCGCGTCGCATGTTGGGCGCGCGCGCTAACGTGCATCAGGTTGCGCTTTCGAATCGGATTGGAACAGCAGAGTTCATCGTGCCCGTGTCCGATGACGGAACCGAATTGCATCTGGGCGGCAATTTGAAACCCCTCGAAGCAGCGCCTGGCAAATCGATCAGCTATACTGTCAACGTTCGAACAATCGACAGTTACAACTTTCCAAACGTGAAAATAATAAAGGTCGATGTCGAAGGCAGTGAAATGCAGGTGTTGGAGGGTGGCCGGAAAACGATATTGAGGGATCGCCCAGCGCTGATCGCGGAACTGCTGACCGGCGCCCACGCCGACCCTCAGGCAATCACAAAAGAAATTTGTGCCAACTACGGCTACACTGCGTGGATCGTCACGAAAGACGGACAGAGGGTCGACGCATTCCCCGTGATCCGAAGCCTTGCCAGCAACACCACCTGGGGATCGGCCATTCGAAATCGCAACGTGTTGTTCTTGGCCGGCGGTTAACTGCCGCAAACGGCAGCCACTCTACTCCCCCAATCTCGGCATGATCTCGACGAAATTGCACGGACGATGGCGGTTGTCGAGTTGCCACTTGAGGATGCCGTTCCATCCGTCCTTGCAGGCGCCGGGAGAGCCGGGCAAGCAAAAGATATACGTTTCGCCGGCGAGGCCCGCACACGCGCGTGACTGGATCGTCGAGGTTTCGATCTTGGCGTAGCTGATGATATGGAACACCGTGGAGAAGCCGTCGATTTCCTTTTCGAACAACGGCTTCAAGGCTTCCGGCGTGACGTCGCGGCCGGTGAACCCGGTGCCGCCCGTGGTGATCACGACATCAATGTCTGGATTGGCAATCCAGGCCTGCACGCGAGCGCGGATCTGCGCGATGTCGTCCTTGACGATGGCGCGATCGGCGAGGGTGTGGCCGTCAGCGGTCAACATCTGAACCAACGTCGAGCCAGATTTGTCGTCCGCCAGTTCGCGAGTATCCGACACCGTGAGCACGGCGATGCACACGGGAATGAAGGGGCGGCTTTCATCTATTCGGGGCATCGATTTTCCTTAGTCCAATTGATCCAAAGCCTGTTTGACGGCGAGCAGATCTTGCCAGGCTTGGCCCTTCTTGGCGGGTGTCTTCAGCAGGAAATCCGGTCCGAGCGAGGCCATCACCCTGACTTTGTGACGCCCGGCGGTTATCTCGCGCCACGCGCCGCGCAATCTGACGATGCCTTCGGCTGCATTCAACATATGCTTGGCGGCTGCCCCGCCCAACACGAGGAGCACTTCGGGTGCGACGAGTTCGATTTGCCGCTCCAAGAACGGCCGGCAAACTTGCGCTTCGGCAGGTGTCGGCGCACGGTTCCCAGGAGGGCGCCAGTAGA
>JANLPY010000716.1:0-14492 GCA_031367505.1 Hyphomicrobiaceae bacterium
CATGATCTGAAGCACACCTTCGGGCGCCGGCTGCGTGCGGCGGGAGTATCTCTTGAGGATCGCCCGGACCTGCTGGGACATAAGTCAGGACGGATCACGACGCACTACTCGGCGGCAGAACTTTCAAGGCTCATCGAAGCAGCGGAGAAAGTGGTCGAGCAGAACGGAAGGCGACCGGAGTTGGTCGTCCTCAGGGGTAAAGTGGGAACAGACTCCCGCAAAAATCCCGCAAGCCCAGTTGCTCGGCTCACCGCCAGATCTGCAAACCGTTGAAATGACTGGTGAGCCCGGATGGGATCGAACCATCGACACCCTGATTAAAAGTCAGGTGCTCTACCACTGAGCTACGGGCCCTGACACCAGGACGGGCGGAACCTATGGGCGGGGGAACCCAAGGTCAAGGCATAAGGACGCCCTGCAGTGCAGCGCGTCCTCTTATTCTACATCAAACGGCGTTAAAAGGCTATCCGATCACCCGCGCAAACGGTTCTTAACGATACGCGGGAACTCTTCCGTGGAACCGAAATCAGTCTCGGTGGAGCCAAAGTCATTGCTCTGTTGCGGCGTCGCCGCTCGACCATAACCTGCTTGCGCCGGGTTAGCCGTACCTTGTTGACGCGCTTCCTCGTCGGCCCACCACCGATCTTGCTGATAGCCCTGGTTCGGTGATGTCTGCTGGGGTTGTGCGGCGGGCGCTGCTGGGCGCTGCTGCCGAGCGGGCTCAGCCTGGTATTGCACCGGCTTTGCCGCGGCCGGCTGGTTGTTCGAGTTTTGCCCTGACGCTGATTGCGCAGCGGCTCCAGCAAACCAAGCATCGATCAGATCGATCTCGTCGGCTGACAGGTTGAGGCCTTGCGCCCGGCAACGGGCCACGACGAAGTTACGAAACCGGCTGGAGAACAGGCTCGCGGACGCGCCTTGCTCGAACCAAGGATCCTGTTCGCTCACGACTTCCAAGACAAAACGGACATCGTCGCGGCGAATATCCATGCCGGCATCACGTGCGCGAAGTGAGATATTCGTCAGCGTTTGCGCACCAAGCAATCCTTGCTCCGTGATTTCCTGCGCCATCGTATCGAACAGGACGCGATATTCTGGTGGCGATAGGGGCGGCGCCTGACTTGCATCGTGGATCCGTGCGATCGACTGCTGCAAGGCTGACGCCTGCTCATGATTGCGTGATTCAGCCGGGCGCGCCTCTGGCGCACGCGTTTCGTGCACGACTGGTTCCGGCAGGCGCTGTTCCGGCGCACGTGCTTTTGGTGCCGGAGACTGGACGGCGCTTTGAGCCGGCGCTTGAACGCGAGCCGACGGCGAGACGAACGCAGGCGGCAGCGGAGCAGCAGCCGTCGCATGCAAGCGCGGATCCAAGATTGGACGACGAACTTGCGCGGGCTCGACCTCGACGTCACGTGACTGAGCGGCCGGGGCACGCGGCATCAAGGACTGCTGAGCGCGCGGCTCTGCGTAGCTCGGAGCCTGGTTGACAACGGTACGTTCGGCACGCTCATCCGGAATTTCCATACGCGGCATATTTTGGGGTGCAACGGGACGCTGCTCTATTCGAGCTTCGGCGCGATGCTGATGTTCCAGACGCGGTTCCGAACGCAATTCGGCGTGGACATCGGCACGCGGCTCATCGCGCAGTTCGAGACGCACGTCGTGACGTGGTTCCTGACGGGCATCGTGGCGCGGTTCTTGGCGTTGTTCTGGGCGCTGTTCGGTGCGCGCGGCAGGTTTGGCCTCGGTGGTGATGTGCTCGGCTGCCAGAGCGCGGCGCACTTCAAAGGCCAAGTATGGCGGCTGATCGGTTAGACGGATGTCGTCCGGCAGCGCCTTCAAGAGCAATTCGCGGAAGCTACCAGCGCCTGCCCAATTGGTCGCGATCGTCTTGTCGTGCCCGAGAGCCCGCAAGGCACGATCGGCAAGCGCTTCGAGAGGCAACGGCATCGGCGACGAGCGAACACCAGCCACGACTTCGGCGATGATCGCGCGGGCGATCCCTTCATTCTGCACGCTGGCGGTCAGAATGGCAGGTTCCTCGCCATCCTTGTGGCCGGGCAGCTTACCTTCCAGCAACAAGTTGATCAGATCGGCTTCCCGCACCTCGCCATCGCTAATCGCAGTGTAAGGTGCCGCCGTATAATCGTTCGCGAAAATGACCGTGCGCCGCGCGTGCGCACGCAAGCGGTGCAGCACCGGCGTGAAATCAGCATCGCCCGACAGGATGACGAACTCATCGAAATAAGTGTCGTGCGTCAGGTAATCACGAACATCCATCACCATCCGAATGTCCGACGAGTTCTTCAGCTGCGCTGTAAGTGGCGGACAATCGACGATCTCGAAGCCAGCGCGCAAGAAGTGATGCCGCACGAACGGAAAAGAGTTCATGTCGGTGGAGTTGTCGCTGGTGTTACGGCGCGGCACAGGATTTCCGTAGCAGCGGTTCATCACGATACGACGATCCACATCGTTGCCGTAGCTGTTTGTCGGCGTGATCAGGCGACCGGTTTCGATCTCCTTGACCCACGACAGCGCATCCTTGGCGAAGCGCTTGGCAGCTTCCTCGCTCTTGCGCTTCAATGAGAGGTAGATGTTGTCGTAATCGACGAACACAGCGCTCAAAATGGGTCCTGAGGACTGGCGCTTCATTATGTTGAACTCCTGCTTCGCGAATCGCTTGTGCTGCTGAGTGCGACCCTTTCCGAGTCGCATCTAGCCCGCAAGCGCACCTGGGACGCGGCGCGTGGCGTTAGTAAAAAACACATAAAAAACAGATGATTGCCTGTTACGGCTGGAGCCAGAATATCGTGGATAAGCCAACGAGCGCCACGTTATGCCCCGGCTTTCGCCACGGAGTTTGGGGTTGAATCGGCATGGAACGTCACGCAATTGCGGCGTTTGGCGCGAAACCCAGCGGCGCGATTTCGAACCGGTCGAATAGAAATCCGGGAGCCACGGTACAGCCGGCCAGTGTCCAGGCGCCGAGGCAGCGAGCGTATTGCCAGTGCCCCGCCGGGACCACCCATTGCGGGCGCTGGCCCGCTGCTAGATCAGATCCTAGTTCGCGGATTGTCACGGCGGCATTTTCAGCCGCAGCGATTCCGAGCTCCAAGCGGCTGCCAGCGTACCAATGCCAGACCTCCGCGGCATCGACCCGGTGCCAACGCGATACTTCGCCGGTACGTAGCAGGAAGTAGATCGCGGTCGAATGGGCGCGCCCATCGATACCGGCGGTGTCGCGAAACATCTCGCGATAGTGGCCGCCCTCGGGATGCGGCTCAAGCCCGAGGAGCTGGATGATTTCGTCCGGATCGAGTGTGCGCGACATGCCAATCACGAGCGGTTCTTGCGCTCGCGGATTTCGCCAAACACCTGCCAATCCTTCGCATCCTGCAGTCCAAGACGCGCGCGGATCGGCACGCTCGAAACACGCAGAAAAGGATTGGTTGCGAGTTCAATGTCGAGCTTGGTCGGCAGCGTCGGTTTCGCGGCAGCCCTCAAGGCATCGACCTCCTTGGCGCGCTTTTGCAACGCCTCATTTTCGGGCTCGATCCCAAGCGCAAATTTAGCGTTCGCCGCAGTATATTCGTGGCCGGCATAAATTACGGTTTGCTGTGGCAGCTTGGTGAGCTTGGCGAGTGAGTTCCACATCATTTCCATCGTGCCTTCGATGACGCGCCCGCACCCCATCGCAAACATCGTGTCACCAACGAAAGCAACGTTGATCTCCGGCATCCAGTACGAAATGTGCCCGAGAGTATGGCCCGGCGTGTCGAGCACGCGCACTTCGAGGTCGCCGAATTTGAAAGTGTCGCCTTCACCGACTTGCGTGTCGATGCCGGGAATTTTTGCTGATTCAGCGCGCGGCCCGATGATCGTGCAGCGATGACGCTCCTTTAGTGCCAGATTGCCGTCGGTATGATCTGCATGATGGTGCGTTGTCAGAATGTGGGTGAGCTTCCAGCCCTTCTCAATCAGCGCGGCCTCAACTTGCGCAGCGTTCGGCGCGTCGATCGATGCGACCAAACCACTGATGCTGTCGCGGATCAGCACGCCATAGTTATCGGAGAGACAGGGGAACTGGTGGATTTCAACGTTGGCCATGGGATAACTCCTCGCAAGCGACGATCAATCATTCTATCGGCGGACTTAAGTGCAGCGAGGCGATTTCGCAAATCGTCAAAGCTCTGTCCGGCGATCCGATATGTGTTGCATAGTCAAAAAACTTGGCGGTGTCCGGATTGAACCAAACACCGCCACAACACTGGCAATCCCTTTAACGCTGAAAACACAGCCGCGCGCTACTACTCGCGACCTTCAGACATCAACGGCGTAATGCGGCGAACGGCGACACGACGGTTCTGCCGTTCGGCATCTTGCGTCGAAATCTTGAGATATTGCTCGCCGTAGCCTTGCGTGACGAGGTTCTCTGGCGGCACGCCAAACACACTGGAAAGTATCTCGGCAACGGCCTGGGCGCGACGATCCGACAATGTCAAATTATCAACGTCGGAGCCGACGGCATCCGTGTGCCCCTCGATCATGAAGACCTCACTTGGTTTTTGATCGGTGATGCGGCGAATGACCTTCGCCACACGCTCGAGCTTCGGGAATTGCTCCTGGCCGACATCCCACGATCCGAACTCGAATGTAATCGCATCTAGATCGACGCGGCGCATCCGATCACGCAGCTCAGAACTGAAGCGCACTTCGTCTAGCGAATAACGCCGCTCCAAACGTTCGATCGGTGCGGCTGAAAGCGCCTCGTAAACGTCATCGTCCGAGGCACGCTCGTAGTCGACGATGTATTTTGCGCGGTCAATCCTGACCTCCGGCGGCCGAAGGGCGAGCGCTACTGCGCCGATTGCCAAGCCGATGCCAATACCGATACCAGCGTTTCGATAGAAACGGCGGTTGTCGATCAGATTGACTTCCCGGCCTCCCCCGTCGCGACGATAGCGGCGTACCAGCCGGCCGCTATTATCGACGATGTTGAAGAGCTGGACGCCGCCGGGCCTGAATACCACGGTCTGCGTCGTACCATCCGGACGGCGCTGCGATCTGATATCGGTCGCGTTCTTGGCGAAGCGCTGCGTTTCGTCATGCCGGATGATGGTCCGATTGTCTTGCTTGATGATGATGCGATTGTCAGTCTCTTGGATCACCGTGCGCTTGCCGCCCGCCTCGACACGCTGCGTACGTCCCTTCTGCACTTCACCGAGGGATTGGACCGCTGGACCTGAAGGTAGGAACCCAGGCCGGAACCCTTCGACGCCACCCGCGCTCTTAGGAGCGGCCGGCAAGACCGCTGCTGGGATTTTCGATACTGCCTGTGGCGGTGGTGACGTTGACAAGGGCGTGTTGGCTGCAGCCGCCGGCGGCCTTGTTGTGGTCCCCGCATTGGGAACCGCCGGTGGTGGCGCACTCTGGCTTGGTGGAACGCGATTGCCGGCACCCTTTGGGAGCGTCGGCGCGCCGGGATTTCTCGGCGCGACGCCCTCAGGCACGTTGCCGCTCGGAGTGCCCTTCGGGGTACCTGGCACCGTTGGAACTGGCGGCTGATTGGCCGGTGCCGTCGGATTAGACCGTGGCTTCATCTGAGGCACGGCATTCGACTTCGGCAGGAACTCCTTCTTGGGTGCCGGTGGTGATTGTTGAACGTTGGGCGTCGGCACAGGTTGCTGGGCCTTAGGCGGCACGGGCTGGACCTTCGGCGGGGCCGGGATATCGCGTGGGGCTTTCTGCTCGGGCGGACGCGGCGGAATGGGGCGTTGCGGGCCACGACCATCGCCATCGGCGCGCGGTGGCCGCTCCCCTGGACCTCTGCCGGGTACGCCGGGTGACGGCCCCTTCGGCGGCTGCTGGCCTTCAGGAGCCTTCGGCCTTGCCTTCTTTTCCTCGGCCTTCTTTTTTTCGGCATTCGGATCGGCTTGACCTGGTGGTGGCGCCAATTGGGCCATCGCCGAACCGATCGGCGATACCAGTGCCACAACGAGGCCCAGGCCCAAAAGAAGGCTTACATTCTTGGCCACAGCGTATTTCCTCCGATGTCGATACAGAATCGTTTTGAGATTTATCAGGCCCAGTAATTGCGGCGGAGTTGCGAAGCGATCGCTGCCCAATGAGATTTATCGGACATCAAGCACGAAATCCGTCCATCTCCTCTGGCGACAACGCGAATACGTGCCACATAAGTTCCAGCTTCCGAATTTATTTCACAGCAATCGTCGCTAGATTTCCCAGCAGCAAGAGGCCTTCACGTGCAGAGTTACGTCACTTTGACGCCCTTCGTTGCCGCAGTGTTGGCCGTATCGATGACCGGCTCGCTGTTCCGGCCGGGCGACTGGTATCAACGGTTGGACAAACCATCATGGACGCCGCCTGGCTGGCTGTTCGCGCCGGCCTGGGCATTGCTCTATATCGCGATGGCGGTCGCCGGCTGGCTGGTTTGGCTGCAGGCGGGTATAGGGCCAGCGCTCGTGGTGTGGACGATCCAGCTCATTTTCAACGGCGCATGGTCCTACGTCATGTTCGGCCGAAAGCAGATTGGCGCGGCCATGCTGACGCTGTGTGGACTGTGGTTGTTGGTTGCGCTGTTCGCTTGGATGGCATGGCCAATAAGCCGATCAGCAAGCATGCTATTCTGGCCCTATTTGGCATGGGTTAGTTTCGCTGGCGCGCTTAATTTTTCGATCTGGCGCCGGAATCCTTCAGCGTCACATTCTGCATCAAACTAGGCAGCACTTTTTGTGCTTCTTGCCCGACCCACAGGGACAGGGATCGTTGCGGCCAATTTTTGCCGCCGCACGAACAAACGTCTCGCCTGCATGATGGTGGTGATCGTGCCCGTGATTGCAGTTAGGCCCATGTACGTGTTCGTGGTCGCCGTGCTGATGGAGAATGGCATCAGCTTGGCTTTCAAGTGTCTTGCTCTGGTTCATGGTCGGTCTCGGTTATGAAGCTGTGCCCCGTGTCTTAGCATTGGAATTGGGCGAAGACTCGTAAAAATCAATGCTGTTCGGCCGGTTTGTTGACGAGGTAAATGCCGAGCGCCACGAGAATCAGGGCGACAGCGAGCCGCCACGTCACAGGCTCATCGAGCAACAGGTAACCTGCCACAACCGCGAAAATCGGCCCGAGGAAAGTGAAGACCGACACTTGGCTCGCCGGATACGTATTCAACAGCCAGAACCATACGGCATAGCTGATTACGACAACAACCACCGTAGTATATAGAAACGACCAGACGACGAGTGGCGACAAATCGACGATACCCGCTTCGCCCGCCAGCCCAGCCGCTACCAGAAGCATTGGCGCTGCGACGACCAACTCGTAAAACAGATTTTTCTCGGCCGACACGCGGCGCAACGATGTTGCTCGGATAACCAACGTGGTCGCTGCCCAAAAGAAACCAGCCGCCAAGCAGTAGAGATCGCCGCGCAGACTTGCTGTCGCCGCACCCGAGCCCAAACGGTCGCTCACCGACACCATCAGCCCAGCGAACGCCGCCAATAAGCCAATCACTTTCAGCAGACTCAGCCGATCACCCGGCAGTAAGTAATGCGCGCCAACGGCGACGAAGAAAGGTGCCGTGTAGTAGAACAGCACACCTCGCGATGCTTCGGTCAGCGATAGGCCCGGCCCGATGAACATGAAGTTGACCGAAAATAGCAGCCCGGACACGATCCCTGGCCACAGCGAGCCGTCGCGCGCGAACAACGGGATGCCGCGCCACGAGGTCCAGATCCAGATCAGAACGGCGGCCATCGCGCAACGGATGCTCGCCTGGAACAGCGGCGTGATGCCGTCGTTCGTTACCTTCATCGCCACCTGATTCAGTCCCCACGCCGCACAACAAGCTATGAGACAGGCAACGGCGAACCAGTCCATCGGACGTAGCCCCGGTTGCGCCGGTCGATCGGCCGCCGGATCGTGCTTCTTTTGCATCCGCAGATGGGCTTTCAGTTGACGACCGCGTCCTTGGCGAGTGCATTGAGCAGCCGTTCCAAGGTCGCGAGAGTGGAGCGATCGACGATCCCATCGACGAGCGCCGGGCGGAAGTGACGCTGGAAGGCACGCACCACGATGGCCAGTTCCTTCCCCGAAACGCCTTCGATGCCGACGCCATAGCCGTATGCTTCGAGCATCGAGGCGGCCGCCAATGTGCGATCGCCAGATCCCCCGGCATCATCATCGGTGTGCAATACTGCCGGTGGCACCCAATGGCCGACGCCCGCCCTGGCGAGCCATCGCCAATCAAACTTTTCGCCAGGATCAATCTTGCGCTGCGGCGCGACATCGGAATGTCCAAGAATTCGCTCTGGCGCGATTTTGTGCCGCCGTTGGATGTCGAGTGACAACTCGCGTACGGCTCGCATCTGTGTCCGCGAAAAAGAATGATAGCCATCCTCGTGGCCTGGGTTCTGGATCTCGATGCCGATCGAAGCCGAGTTGACGTCGCTCTCGCCAGCCCAGTGGGACAATCCAGCGTGCCAGGCACGAAGCGCCTCTGGCACCATCTGCGTGATGCGACCATCGGTGTCGATCACGTAGTGGCATGACACCTTGCTTTCGGGCCGGGACAACCAGTCGATCGCCCGCGCCGCGCTCGGCATGCCGGTGTAGTGCATCAGCAAAATCGTCGGCTTCAGACCCTTGTTGCGCGGCCCAACGTTGGGGGACGCGTGCACGTCGGCGACGAGGCCACTGTCTGGCTCGAAGCGTGCAGTCCCAGGCGTCAAAGTCCGCGCTCCTTCGCGATTACATCATAAGCGGCATTGACCATCGCGAGCTTTGCGGTTGCAACGGCGATGAACTCCTTCGGCACGCCGCGTGCAATTAGAAGATCTGGATGATGTTCCCGCACAAGTTGCCGAACCCTGGCTTTCAACGTCGCATTGTCGACGTCTGGCAACAGACCAAGCACCGTATAGGGATCATCCGGATCATAAATGAACAGCGCCCGCATCGCCTTGAAATCGGTGTCCGAAAGGCCGAAATGATCGGCGGCCAATTTGAGACATCGCGCCTCTTCGGGGTGCAGAATGCCGTCCGCCGCTGCAATATGGAACAGCCCCTCCAACACATCGCGCAACAACGCGCGATCGTGCCTCAGCAGCGCTGCAACTTTCCCGGCGTACGCCTCGAATCCGGCCGTGTCGGTCGCGGCCAGATCGAATACTTGCCGGATATTCCCGAGCTCCGACGCGGCGATTTCATGCAACCGCTCAAAGGTTTCGGCTTCAATGCGCAAAGCCACGCCATCCGCCTTCGCGAGTTTGGCCGACAGCGACACCAGCGCCATCGTGAATGCGACCGAGTTCTGACGCTTGGAGGAGTCGAGGCCAAGCGCCATCCATAACCGGTCGAGCAGCGAGGGCGCGGGCGCTCCTGTGACAGGCGTGTCTTCCAGAGCTCGAGTAATCAATTGCCAGGGCATGGCCGCTTGCATAGCCGCAATCGCGACGAAATTGAAGCGGGTTGCGCCGCACAGGAACGCCCTGAAACGTGACGAAGCTCGATTCGCCACGCAGCATTACTTTTCGCATAACTAGAATTTGCCGAGCTGATTGTCGCACTATTGGTATACGTATGGCGCGCGCGGGTGACACGAAGGCCCTGAAATTGAGTTATTCATCGCGTCTTCATGTCTAAGCCACTTTCCACGCCTGATCCGCGTGCTAAAGTCTCAGTAACGTGCGGACCGTCGCTCGCTTGGTCCGCTTACAAGACCTAAAGTGGGGAGAAACACCGATGAGAACCCTTGTTTATGGGATCGCGGGCGCTTCGTTGATCGCACTTGCGGCTGGCATGGCCACTGCCCAAACCGCCGAGGACGCATTCGGCACGTGGCGTCATCCCGACAACGGCAGTCACGTTGAAGTCTATAAATGTGGCGATGGAATGTGCGCCAAGATTGTCAAAGTCGTTGACGGGCAAAAAACCGACGACAAAAATCCTGATGCTGCGAAGAAGTCTCGCCCGATCGTTGGCCTCGTGATCATGTCGGGGGCGAAGAAGACGGCCGCCAACGAGTGGAAAGGCCAGCTTTACAACCGCGCAGATGGCGGCACCTATTCCGGCACACTGGTTGTGAAAAGCAAGACGGCGATGGATCTCTCCGGCTGTACTGCTGTTGTGCTTTGCAAGACCACGACGTGGACACGGGTCAACTGAAATTCAAAGAGATGTTGCTGCACGCGCGGCTTGATCGTAGTGGCCCGACAGCGCTCGCAGCAGCGTGCCAAGTTCCGACAACACCGGATCGGGCAGGCCGGTCGCTTTCACCGGACGCGCCAAGAGCCGCTCGCGAATACGGTGATAGCGATCGCACGCTTCGGCGCCGGCTTTGGTTGCCGCAATCAACTTCTCCTTGCCCGACTTGGTCGAGGTGACCAGGCCCGCCGCCGTGAGTTTCTTCACGGCATAAGTGATGACGTGCGTGTCATCGATGCCAAGCACCAGACAGAGATCGGCAAACTTCTTGGGGCGTTCGCGATGACGCACGCTGTGCAAGACGAGGACTTCGATCGGAGAGAGATCAGGCACGCCAGCCGCGCCCATGCAGCGCACCATCCAGCGATGGAATGCGTGAACCGCAAGCGAAAGCCCAAACTCGACTTCGGAGAGTCCTGGCAAGACGCCGGCCGCAAGATGAGCAGAGGAGACGATGGGACCAAACTCAGCGCTCGTATCGCGATCGGCCAGCATGTGCGAGAAAATTGGCTTCGCGGGCATCGCGCCAGTCTGCTTTGATCGCTTCGTCCCCATTCCTATCGAGCCCCAGATTGAATATTCAACATAGAGAGCCTGTTCGCTCACTCATAAAATGTCAATAATTTGTTGACGTATTCTCCGCGAAGGTTATTTTGATAGTGCGAAATTTCGCCGTCCGGGAGTAACGACGATGGCATCGACATCGACGCATCCAGCCAAGTGGAACTTCTGGATCGATCGCGGCGGCACCTTCACCGACGTTGTCGCGCGCACGCCCGATGGCAAGATCCTCGCGCGCAAAGTGTTGTCGGAAAACCCCGGTGTTTACGACGACGCAGCGCTCGAAGGCATCCGGCAATTCCTGGGCGTCGCGTCTCATGCTCCGATCCCGGCGCATCTGATCGAGACGGTCAAAATGGGCACGACGGTCGCGACCAACGCGTTGCTGGAGCGCAAGGGCGAGCGCACGCTTCTTGTGATCACCCAAGGCCTCAAAGATCAACTCGAGATCGGCTATCAGGCGCGCCCTGACATCTTCGCCAAGGAAATCATCAAGCCGGAGATGTTGTATACGAGGGTGATCGAGGCGGCCGAACGCGTGCGCGCCGATGGCATCGTCGAATTGCCGCTCGATGAAGCGGCGTTGGAGCGCGACCTGCGCGCGGCATTGGCCGATGACATCAAGTCCGTCGCGTTCGCATTCATGCACTCCTACGCTTACCCGGCACACGAGAAGCGCGCTGCCGAAATCGCACGCAAGCTCGGTTTCACCTACGTGGCGGCGAGCCATGACGTATCACCGCTGATCAAGATCGTCGGCCGCGGCGACACCACGGTCGCCGATGCGTATTTGTCGCCGATCTTACGCAGGTACGTGGATAAGGTTGCCTCCGCGCTCTCTTTGTTGGCGCCCGGCGACTCCCCCGCGGGGAGCCGGCCGCCGGGCGCGTTAGGGGCAAGCGTAAAAGTCATGTTCATGGCCTCCTCGGGTGGCCTCACCTCGGCTGACCTATTCCTGGGCCGCGATGCGATCCTTTCAGGACCGGCTGGCGGCATCGTCGGCATGGCTGAAACGGCGAAGCTTGCCGGTTTTGAAAAAGTCATCGGCTTCGACATGGGCGGCACCTCGACCGACGTGTCTCACTTCGCTGGCGACTATGAGCGCTCGTTCGAAACCGAAGTGGCCGGCGTGCGCATGCGCGTGCCGATGATGCGCATTCACACGGTCGCTGCCGGCGGCGGCTCGATCCTATTCTACGACGGCAATCGCTTTCGTGCAGGTCCGGAAAGCGCCGGCTCGAACCCCGGTCCGAAGTGCTATCGCCGCGGCGGCCCGCTCACCGTTGCCGACGCCAACGTGATGGCCGGAAAACTACAGGCATCGCTCTTCCCAAAGATCTTCGGACCCAACCGCGACCAGCCGCTCGATGAGGCGGCAGTGCGCACCGCGTTCGAGGAGATGACGGCACGCATCAACGCCGACACCGGCGAGAAGCGCACGGCAGAGCAAGTTGCCGACGGTTTCATTCGTATTGCAGTTGAAAACATGGCGAATGCGATCAAGAAAATTTCGGTCCAGCAGGGCTACGACGTCACCGAGTACGCGTTGCAATGCTTTGGCTCGGCCGGTGGCCAACACGCCTGTTTGATCGCCGATACGCTTGGCATGGAAACCGTGTTGCTGCATCCGTTGTCGGGTCTACTATCGGCCTACGGTATGGGTCTCGCCAACATCCGCGCCAGTCGCGAAGAGTCGATCGAGGCAGTGCTCGACGCTGCAACCCTTGCCCGCATCGATTCGCTTGGCGGCGAATTGTCGAAGGTCGTGCTCGACCAAATTCTCCAACAAGGCGTCGATAGTTCGCAAGCCGTGACGACGATCCGCGTGCACGTCCGCTACGATGGCACTGACAATGCGCTACCGGTTGAATTCGATACGATCGAGAACATGCGCGCCGTGTTCGAAGCGGAGCATCGCCGCCGCTACGGATTCGTTTCACCAGAGAAAAAGGTGTTTGCCGCGACCATCGAAGTCGAAGCGCAAGGTGGCGGCGCAAACATCCTCGAACCCGACCTGCCACTGGCCGGCTCAGGCGCACCTAATGCGCAAAACGCGACGCGATTTTTCTCTGGCAATGCGTGGCACGACGCGCCGGTATTTTTCCGCAATGCATTGAAGCCAGGTCACAAAATCGTCGGGCCTGCCCTCGTCATCGAGCCACACCAAACAGTGTCGATCGAGCCCGGTTGGAACCTCGAAGTCACGCCGAAAAATCATCTCGTTTTGCGGCGCGTGGTGGCCCGCACCGTCGAACGTCTGGGCGCCAAGGCCGACCCGATGTTGCTCGAAGTGTTCAACAATCTCTTCATGTCGATCGCCGAGCAGATGGGCGAAGCGCTACGCAACACGGCGCAATCGGTCAACATCAAGGAGCGGCTCGACTTCTCATGCGCGGTGTTTGATTCAACCGGTGCGCTCGTCGCCAATGCCCCGCACATGCCGGTGCATCTGGGTTCGATGGACAAGTCGGTCGAGACGATTATCGCGATGAACCAGGGCCGCATGAAGCCCGGCGACGTCTACATGCTGAACGCGCCCTATAACGGCGGCACGCATCTGCCGGATATAACGGTTGTGACGCCTGTTTTCGCTCCAGCCGCAGCACTTTCCCTCTCCCCCGCCACTTCGGGGGAGAGGGCAGAGGCCGGCCAACTTCGGCAGGCCGAGGGTGAGGGGCAGGGGCTTGCTCGAACCCACTCCATGGATTCGACCTCAACTGCCGCAGGTTATTCCGAACAAGTGGCTGCCCCTCACCCTAGCCCTCTCCCCGCAGAAGAGCGGGGAGAGGAGATTCAGCCTGAAATCCTCTTCTATGTTGCGAGCCGTGGGCATCATGAGGACATCGGCGGTCTGACACCCGGCTCGATGACCCCGAAGGCGACGCACATCGACGAGGAGGGTGTCTATATCGACAACTTCAAGCTCGTCGATCAGGGCCGATTTCTCGAAGCCGAAACGTACGCGATGCTCAGTGGCGCAAAATATCCAGCGCGTCGTCCGGACAAGAATATCGCCGATCTGAAAGCGCATGTTGCCGCCAATGCGCGCGGCATGGCCGAGCTCGACAAGATGGTGCACCACTTCGGCCTCGACGTGGTGCGCGCCTACATGAACCACGTGCAGGACAACGCCGAGGAAAGCGTTCGCCGTTTGCTATCGCGGCTGAAGGATGGACATTTCCGCGTCGAGATGGACCAAGGCACGCACGTCGAAGTGCGGATTACGGTCGATCAAAAGAACCGTTCGGCGGTTGTCGATTTTACCGGCACCAGTCCGTCCCCTGCCAACAATTTCAACGCGCCGGCCCCAGTCACGCGTGCGGCGACGCTGTACGTATTCCGCATCATGTGCGACGAGCACATCCCGATGAATGCCGGTTGCCTCAAACCGATCACGCTCAAAATTCCAGCCGGTTCGATGCTGTCCCCCGTCTATCCAGCGGCGGTTGTCGCGGGCAACGTGGAGACGAGCCAGATCGTGACCAACTGTTTGTTGGCCGCTTTAGGAGCGATGGGCCCAAGCCAGGGTACTATGAACAATCTGACCTTCGGCAATGATCGCGTGCAGTATTACGAGACCATCTGTTCGGGCTCGCCAGCCGGATACTTCTCGGACGGTCGCGGCTTCAACGGGACCTCGAGTGTGCACGTCCATATGACCAATACGCGCCTCACCGATCCGGAGATCCTGGAACTACGATATCCGGTGCTGC
>JANLPY010000444.1:0-2030 GCA_031367505.1 Hyphomicrobiaceae bacterium
TGGACTGGCACGAGATACCTTTCAGCTTGGGCTCGCCCTCGCCTGACCGCACACCCGCTGCATGCCGACGCGCGCTCTGCCGCAAGCACGCAATCTGTCACCGACAATTAACGAGCACTCGTCGCCCGGAGTGCAAAACGAGTGGATGTACGTGCTCTTCAATCCGAGCCTCGGCACTCCCGACGTCACGATTATCTGTCCGCCCGATTGCCAGCCAGACGCGGACATCCGATGGTGTGTTCTGCGACGCGTCCTCGATTGTCTGGTACGGCGATGATCCCAACACGCAGCTCTGCTGAAGGAACAATTTCAGCACGCCACAACCCTACGTGCCAAAATTTTGCGAAAGTTGCCGGAGCAGCAAGACGAGATGGACGACGCCTATCTCGGCGGCGCGCGCAGCGGCGGCAACCGCGGTCGCGGCAGCCCCGGCAAGACGCCATTCGTGGTGGCTGTCGAGACCACCGTGGATGGCAAGGGCCATCGCGTCAAGCTCAGGCGCGTGCGGCGGTTCACGAAGAAGGTCATTAAAGCGGTGACGAGCCGGATCGTCACGGAAGGCGCCCACGTTGTCACCTACGGGCTCCGCTGCTTCAACGGCGTTGCCGATGCGGGCTCCACGCACGAGCGATCATCACAGGTTCTGGCCGGAAAGCGGCGCGTCATCCCGCGTTCGGCGCGGTCAACACAGTGCTCAGCATTATCAAGACGGCCATCGCCTCCATCTTTCGGTCCGGCGCAAACAAACACGCCGCGCGACGCCTCGCCGAGTTCGGCTATCGCTTCAACCGACGCTACGATCTGCCGGCCATGATTCGCGTTTGGCCTGGATCGCTCTTCGCACACCGCCAATGCCGTATCGGATACTAAAGATGGCGGAGAATCATGGGGTAATCGGGTAAGCTGTTGATCAACACCCACTCGCGCGAACCTGCGACGCCCGAAGTCTGGGCAGCTATGAAGGGCTACAACCGCGCTGGCAGAGAGGGGCGGCTCAATGGGCAGCCTGCGGCGGGTGCACCTTGCACGCGATTCAGCCCCGCGTGTGCGGGGAACGGTATATAGCGACATCGCACAGGGCGGGATTGGGTGGCCCATATTTCGAACGCGGTCATGTTGCTCTCAGCTCGTTGGGTGGAGTGGCCACACTCAGGAGCGCCTGATGTGCAGCCCGCCTCAACCCCCAGCAGACAGAAGAGTTTGCGTTCGTTGGTTGCGCGGTTAAGCTAGAACGACAGGGTTTCGGCGGCTATCTGGGGTTCTGCTGCCAGACGCGTGTCGGTGCTTGTCCGGTTAGCTCTGACCCGAAAGAAAATTACGGTAGAGCCGTGAACGCGGAGTAATGGCCTCGACCACGAGCTTCAACAAAAGGGTGTGACCCTACGGCTGGCCGGACTGAAGGCAGAGCTGCGTCCATTGCTCGCTAGCTCCGATCCGCTGACACGTTGTAACGATTATCGGGCGTAGCCTCCAGGCCGATCCTGAGGCACCTTACGGACAAGTCTGAACTCGCTTACCCACATGTTCAGCTCGGCACGAGGCCGTCGAACAACATCGCGCTATCATGAGCTACATAAACCGGACAAGTTGATTAGCCTGTCCGCTTTTGTGCAGATGCTCGGACGCGCGACGCACGCGGGTCAAAATTCGACGCCGATTGACAGGCGAGAGAAAGCCTGCGGCGCGGTCGAACCAGAGAAATGACCTTAGGGGTAGAAAAGTAGTGCCAACGACAGTTTGCACTTGCTTTTTCGGCGGCGATTAGAGAACGGCTCCGGGTTGTCAAGGGATTGTGCACGTTGCAGCGCTGGTCGGTGCAGCCATGTGTTCGGCCTTTGAGTGCGGCACACAAAGCCGCTGGCCATAATGCCTTCCGCGGATCAGGTCCCGGTCAAATGCGCGCATTCGACAATGCGTTGGCCCGAGTGGGTTGTCCCGATCACCGGATCGACCGGTTCTGCATTACGTGCTGTCAGCCCTTTCCAACCGTTCCATCACACCGTCGCCAGCGTGATCTTGTGCCTCGTCGC
>JANLPY010000721.1:0-18337 GCA_031367505.1 Hyphomicrobiaceae bacterium
TGCCAGGAGGATACCCCTTCGAGTAACAACGATATGCCCAGCACGGCTTAGTTTAACTCGGGCTTGCTGATCGGGTGTGGCCGATAAAGCTTGTCGATGCCTTCGTAGATCGAAACACCAGCGCCCAGCGAGAACAGCAGGATCGCGACGATGAAGCTCCAGAAATAAAGCTCCATGGCGTATCCGAACGGATGCCGCGCGTCAGCGGGGCGTGCAGCCCGCTTGATACCGTGAAACAGCAATCCCTGGTTGGAAGTGTCGACGAGCGAATGGATCGCCTCGGATAACATTGCCGAAGAACCGGTAAACAGCGCTGCGGCGAACTTAGCGACGGCTATGCCGAAATTGCAGCCGAGCGCAATCAGCACGACCTTCGTTGATCCTTCAGCAGCCATCCGGTGTATCTCCAAGTGTATTCGGCGGTCGAGCGCATACCTAGCTCATTGACCACCTGCGACTCAACAAACCGTTGCCAGTGTTTGCGTTTTTTGTTCTTTGTCGGTGATAAGTCGACGGGTTGCTGGAGGCGCACCATGGTGGATCAAGAGATTTCGCGCGATACGATTGCCGCCACATACAATCGGTTGCGCCCGCACGTCCGTCGCACGCCAGTGATCGAGAGTTCCGGCGCTGATTTTGGCATTGATGCAGGACAAATCACCTTCAAGCTCGAACATCTGCAATATGCGGGTTCGTTCAAGTCGCGCGGCGCGTTCGCCAACATGCTGATGCGGGACGTGCCAAAAAGCGGGGTCGCGGCGGCATCCGGTGGCAACCATGGCGCGGCCGTTGCCTACGCCGCCTCGAAGCTTGCCCGCAAGGCGACCATATTCGTCCCTGAGATTTCTTCACCGGCTAAAATTCAACGTATCCGTGACTTTGGCGCGGACCTGGTCGTCAAGGGCGCTGGTTATGCCGATGCTTTGGCTGGTTGCGAGGCATTTATTCGGCAGTCCAGTGCGCTTGGCATCCATGCGTATGACCAAGTTGAAACGCTACTGGGCCAAGGCACCGTTGGTCTGGAATTCGAAGCGCAAGCGCCCGGTATCGATACATTGCTCGTGGCGGTCGGCGGTGGCGGACTGATCGGGGGGATAGCGGCCTGGTATGAAAGCCGTATTCGCATAGTCGGCGTGGAGCCGGCAACGAGCAAGGCGCTGTTCGCCGCCTTCGCTGGTCAAACGCCAGTCGATGTCGAGGTATCCGGAATTGCGGCAGACAGCCTTGGTGCGCGCCGTGTCGGTAATCTGATGTTCCCGATCGCGCGCAATTTCGTCGAGCAGGTCGTGCTCGTCAGCGACGAAGCGATCCGCGAAGCGCAAGCGCGACTGTGGCAGTCAATGCGCATTGTGGTTGAGCCGGGGGGCGCCGCGTCGTTCGCAGCGCTGCTTGCTGGCGCCTATAGGCCAGCCAAGGGCGAGCGTGTTGGCGTGCTTCTATGTGGCGCCAACACCACCGCTGTCGACTTCAAGTCTTGACGACCGACTCCGCGAATTTGAGTACGGCAGTGTGATCGGAGTCCTTGCCAAGGGCACTCAGCGCGCGCGTTAGATACCCACTCACGAACGCCAATTCGTCGGCCCCGATGCCCAATTCTTCGGCGAGACGGCGCGCCATGCCGACATCTTTCTCCATCAGTGCCAGAGCAAAGCCAGAATCAAACTTGCGCGACAGCATGTACCGCTCGGCCTTGTTTTCCGTCGTATTGTTGCGCCCTGTCGACGCATTCAACACCTTGGTCATGACGCTGCCGTCGAGGCCGAATTTCTTGCCGACGATTAGCGCTTCCGCCGTGGCGATGAGGCCCGCCGCCGAAACATAGTTATTCAAGGCTTTCATGGCATGACCGGAGCCGAGCGCGCCGGTGCGGTGGATCGTTCCCATGGCCTTGAGAACAGGCTCGATACGATCAATCAGGGCGCTGTCGCCGCCCGTCATGATCGCTAGTGTGCCGGTGACGGCCTTGCCCACGCCGCCCGAAACCGGCGCATCGACGAGGCCGATTTCCTTCGCAGCGAGAGCTGTTCCCAAAGCACGCGTGTCGAGCGGGAATGAGGAACTCATGTCGATGACGACACGGCCGGTGCCGAAACCATGACCAACTATACCGTTCGCGCCCAAAATCGCATCATGCACATGCCGGCTTTCGGGCAGCATCGTGATGACGACGTGACATAGAGCAGCAATTTCACTTGGCGCATTCGCGGCCGCAATGCCATTTGCCGCATCGATCGCTGGTTCCATGGCCACGTGACGCAGATCGTACATCAAGACCTTGTGACCGGCCTTCGCCAGGCAACGCACCATCGGCGCGCCCATATTGCCAATGCCGATGAATCCGATCGGATGTGTCGCGGTCATATCAATACCCTTTGGGAGTGAAACTCGTGGCAGCGCTTAAGCTAGTTACGGAGGGTTTGGAAGTTGAAAGACGTCAAACAGGCACGACGCGTTTCGGTAAACGGCAACGAAATACCTGAGGCGGTCTAGCGCCCCTCGCGCCACCAGGCGAGCGCGATGAGAAACAGGAGCGCTGCGAGTGCCAGAAGCCCGGTGAACATCGGTGTGAGTTTGACGCCGCGCGTCACATATGCTTCGCGATCCTTGAGGCCAAGCCAGCCGGAACCGGCCAAAACCTTTGCCGAAGACATCATGGTCACACGCGGAACGTCTACGGTAGCCGGGTCGGCGCTGGCGAACAATCCCGAACCCTTGGTCCAAAAAACTCCACCGCCCGTTGCTTCGATGAGCGCCTTGAGCTTTTCGTCCGTAGCGGTCACTTCCGACATTTCGCGCGCGTCCTCGGCGCCGACGTGAGCGACGGCGGTCAGCGGCCCTGACGGACCCGGTGTTTGCACTTTGTAGAGGCCCGGCTCCGTGACATCGATTACGGAGCGCCACAGACCTGGACCACTTTTTTCAGGACGAACGTCCGACGACGTTCCGCCGGGCGCCATCAAAGTTATCGGCGAAACCGCTTCTTCCATCGAGCGGCGTTCGATGGTGAGTTTCAAACCCTTCGAGGTGGTGATCAACCGCTCCTCTTCGAGGTCCGGTTCTTTCATCAACCAGTGCGATAGTCGCCGCAGAAGATCGGTGTGCGGTCCACCGCCTTCATAGCCGCGTGCCCATAGCCAAGCATGGTCCGAGGTGAGGAGCGCGACGCGCCCTTTGCCCTTTCGGTCCAGGATCAGTAGCGGCTTTTCCTCGGCCCCACTCATAACAATGCGGCCACGATCCGGGCGCACGTCAACCTGCCTAAACCAGCGTCCCCATGTCGGGACAGCACCGTCGCCACCAGGCAATCCTCGCGTTACCGGATGTTTCAATCCCATCTCGGTAATCTTCGCCTTGAACGGTTGCTCCATGACGCGACCGGTCGGCAGTGCCGGCAGCACTGGCGACAACGGTGTACGCACGAGACTTTGCGGACCGGCGTAGTCGTCACCAGCGGCGATCAGCAACGCGCCGCCATGCTCGCTGACATAGCGGGAAATGTTGTCGTAGTAGAGCAGTTGCAGAATGCCGCGATGCTGGTAGCGGTCAAAGATGATGAGATCGAATTCGTTGATCTTCTGCGAAAACAATTCGCGCGTCGGAAACGCGATCAGTGACAACTGATTGATCGGCGTTCCGTCCTGTTTTTCCGGTGGCCGCAAAATCGTAAAGTGAACAAGATCGATGGCAGCATCCGACTTGAGCAGATTGCGCCATGTGCGCTCGCCTGCGTGCGGTTCGCCGGAAACCAAGAGCACGCGAAGGTTTTCGCGCACGCCTTCGGCTGCAACCACGACCCGGTTATTGGCAAGCGTCAGCTCACCTGGAACGCCTGCGAGTTCGATCTCGACGATGTTCTGGCCGGAGTGCGGGAACGGCATTGGAATGCGTACGGTGCGGCCGATCTCGCTGCGGACGGTATCGTCGGGACGGCCCTCTCGGCGCACGTTTAGAGACACTGCGTTGCTCGCTTGACCCGAACGGCCAGCCTCGCGGACGATCAACTCGATGTCGCGGTTTTGTCCGACAATGCCAAACTTGGGTGCGGTGACAATCTCGATCCGGCGGTCGAATTCATTGGGCCGGCCCGTCAGAAGCGCATGCACTGGAGCATCAAAACCCAGGGCCGCTGCTGATTTCGGCACGTCGTGCACTTGGCCATCTGTCACCATGATGACGCCCGCAAGCCGGTCGGGCGGTACAGTCGCCAACGCCTTGTTGAGGTCGGTGAACAGCGTGGTGCCCGACGTCGTTTCGCCATCTGGTTTCGACGATGATACGAACTTGATCTGAAGGCCCGGGATCTTGCCCAATTTAGCTTCGATGTCAGCGCGGATTGCCGCCGCCTGCGCCGGGCGCCCGGCGAGCAATTGGCTGGTGCTGTCGTCCATTACGACGATGACAATATTGCCGAGATTCTCGCGTTCTTCTTCCCGCAGTGTCGGATTGGCAAGTGCGAGCAGAAAGGCTGCTAGCGCGAGCGTGCGGAACAACGCTCCGCGGGTTTGCCGGATGAACAGTAATGCGGTGAGGACAATCGCCACCGCGATCGCAGCCCACAGGTAGGGTGCCGAAAGCATCGGAGCGAAATCGATCGACCAGTTGCTCATATTTGCCCGCCGAAGGTTTGAATTAGCAGGGGCGATGATCGTGGGCAGATACTCATCTCTGATTGCGCAAGCCAGTACGCAATCTGCGATCCGGCCGTCGTTCGCGGTCCGCTGCCAGAGTTACAGTCCCGATAGCCGTTTGCACTCATTGGCCGAGCCTTTGCAACAGGTCCGGGATGTGCACCTGGTCAGCCTTGTAGTTGCCGGTCAGTGCGTACATCACAATGTTGATGCCGGTACGGTATGCCTGCTCGCGCTGGCTCTCGCCGCCGGGAACAACGGGATAGAGCGGCCGGCTGGCGTCGTCTAGCGCCCAGGCCGACGCCAGATCGTTCGAAGTGATAATCACCGAACTCACGCCGTCGGCGCGCTTCGCCCGCTTGCCTTGCGCCGAGTTCTCTGGCGCCTCCGCCTCGACCCACATCTGGCCGCCGTCCCAGCGACCGGGAAACGACCGCAATAGATAGAATGACTTGGTCAGTACGTGCGTTTCGGGCACCGGTTCGAGGCGCGGCAAATCGAGGCGTCCGAGCAGTCGTTGCAGGGCAGTGCCATCGCGGCCATTGTTTTGTACATTGAAACCAGATGGCATGCCCTGGCCGTAGTCGCGGGTATCGAACACGATCAGCCCGCCCTGTTTCATATAGGCGTCGATCTTGGCCAGCACCGGGTCGGTGAGGGTGCGTGCATTTGCAAGCACGGGCCAATAGAGGATTGGAAAGAACGCGATCTCGTCGGCGGTGATGTTGACTCCGATTGGCTCGCCTGGATCGACAGCGGTTCTTCCCAGCAAAATCTTATTGAGCCCTTGCAAGCCTTGCCGGCTCGTTTGATCCGTCGCCGGATCGCCGGAGAGTATGTAGCCAAATGACACTTTGCCGGTAGCGCCGAGCGCTTGCAGATCCAAGGGCGTAAGGCCGGGAGGGCGAACCGTTTGCACTTGCGGCGAAGGCTGGCCGAATTGCTGCAAGAGATCGGGTGGAAGCGGTGAGCGCCAGTTTGGCGGATTGGTTTGGGCCATGGCGTCACCGGTCGCCACGAATGCGGTGCCACTCAATGCGACCGCCAGTAACGCTGCCGCGCGCCCAGCCGGACGCAGAATGCTCCAGGCGCGCGAACCCATCTGCAGCAGCAGCACCGCGATCACATCGATGAACAGCAATGCCAGAGCAAGAGCTAGTAGGGTGGGTTTCAATGGTGTCGCGGTTTGACTGGTGTACGCGCGGCGCTCGGCTGAGGCGGGCAGGTTTGGAAGCGGCTTCAACACTGTCTTGGGGCCTATCACATTGAGGGCGCGTGGTGTTACCTGTGAACCATAGTAGCCGGGTGGATTATCGGCAGAAGGCTGAGCGCTACCAAGCTTCCCCGACTGAATTGCCTGCGCCGTTGGTGGCGGGCTGCGTAGCGTTCCATATCCGTCCAGGGTTTGAATAGGCGGCAGAACATCGGATTGATCGGGAGCAGCGGTCGCGGGCTCAGCGGCCTTGCTGGTCGTTAGTGCGTCGCCCGCTGGCGCGCCAGTTTTTGCGAGCGTCGAGATGCGCCGTAACATGTCGACGAACAATCCCGATAGTGGCAAGTTCGACCAATCCGAATTGGCCGTAACGTGGAATAGTACGAGCTGGCCGGCACCGCGCGCAGAGGCTGTGACCAAAGGCGTGCCGTCCTTCAAACGTGCCCACACTTTCACCTTCGCATCGAGCCGCGACGGGTCGGTCAACACTTGTCGCGTTACCTGCACGTCAGACGGAATGTTGAGCCCGGTGAATAGGCTGTCATCGGTGAACGGTCCGAGCGCTTGTGGTGTCGACCACGATAGCGCGCCGCCAAGCGTGCGACCGCCGACACGCAGCGGCGCGGGCAGCAAGTCGTCGCCTCCTTTTTCAAGCCGGGGACCAGCGAAGCGAACCAGAACGCCACCCTTTCGCACCCACTCCTCGACCTTGATCTTCAGATCACCCTCGATGGTGCCAATGTCGGCGAGCACCACGACGGTGGCATTCTGCTTGATGACGGTTTCAACACCTTGATCGAGGTTTGAATCGCGCGGTTGCACGATTTCGGCAAACGGGCTGAGCGCCTTCTGGATGTAGTAGAGTGGCGCCAGAAGCGGCTGTGCCTGCTCACGACTTTCGCCCGACAGCAAGCCAATGCGGTTCCACTGGGAGGCCGCATCGAGCAGTTGCACTGCGCCGGCCGACCGCTCGCTCGCGATCTCGACACGGGTAACTTGATTGCGCAGCTCCAGCGGCAGTTCGAAAGTGGCTTTTGTGGTCGTTGTGCCAGACAGCAACTTGAACGGAACTTCGCCTAGGCGCTGACTTCGAACCGAAAACGCGTGCAGGATACCGTCGCGCGCTCCGCCGTTTGCGCGGATGACCGACGCTTCGAGTTTCCCGCCCTGGCCCACTCCGGCGTTCAAGGCTAACGGTTCGTCGCCGCTCCCTGCCTCGATGACCGAGAACCCGCTGGTGCCGAGCTTGGCGAGCCGGTCGGCGAAAGCGCGCGCATCGCCGGTGTGATCGAGCCCATCGGTCAACCAGACGACCGAAGCGCCAGCAACTGTGCCGATTGCCGATTCAATCGCTGTGGCGGCATCATTGCGTAGTGGTGAGAATGGTTGCGGCTGTAACGCGGCAGCAGTCGAGCGAGCAGCGGCTGGCGGCTCGATGCGCAACTGGAACGACTTTGATGGACTGGCGGTGCCAGCAATAACGACCGCGCGATTTTGTCCCTCGGCCTCGGAGATGAGGCGATCGATCATGCGGGCACGCTCAGCCCACCGTGCCGCCGAAGCCCAGGTATTGTCGATGGCGATGATCACCGGGCCGGTGCCTTTCAAGGCCGTTTCGCGATTGGGGTTAAGCACAGGATCGGCCAGCGCGAAGATGACCAAGGCGGCTGCCAGCATACGAATGAGCGTCAGCCACCATGGTGTCTTGGCTGGCGTCTTTTCCTTGTTTTCGAGACCTACGAGAATGCGGGTGGCAGGAAACGCAACTTGTTTCGGGCGCGGCGGTACGGTGCGCAGCAACCAATAGATGATCGGCAAGCTCAACAAGCCTGCGAGCAGCCATGGATTAAGGAAAGCGAGTACGCCGATACTCATGCAGCACCTCCTGAAGCGCCAGCCCAGCGGTAATCTTTGCCGCCAGACTGCATGCGCATGATAAGTGCCAGTAACGGTTCGGCGGCCGGTTTGTCAGTCCGGTGGGTCAATAGTGACCAGCCGAGTTTCTTGGTGATGTCTTCAAGTCCGGCGCGGTGAAGGCCGAGTTTCTCGATATATTGCGGCCGCAGACTCTCGACCCGGTCGGCCACCCAACGGTCGTTACCTTCCAGACCAGTGAATTCAGTGCGACCGTCGTAAGGGAGCGTTTCCTCAGCCGGGTCGAGCACTTGTATCAGGTGGCCGAATACGTGGTTGGCCGCGAGGGCTTTCAAGCGCTCCTCGATCAGTGGCAGCGGATCGAGAAAATCGCTGACGAGCAACACGCCTGATAATCGGGTCAATCTTTCAGGTGGCGGTAAACTCGCAGTCAGTTGCGGGTTGGACAGGTTACTGGCGATCGCCTCGGCGAGTTTGCGCGCAGCTTTGCGCACGGCACTTGGTCGTGTCAGACCGAGTAACGCCACGCGCTCGCCGCCACGAACGAGCAATTCGGCCGCAGCAAGCGTCAGTACCAGCGCCCGGTCACCCTTTGTCACGCTGGCGAGATGGCTTTTGAACGCCATGGACGGCGACAAGTCCGGCCACAGCCAGATCGTGTGGGCTGCCTCCCACTCGCGTTCGCGGACAAACAGGTGGTCGGAGCTGGCCGATCGGCGCCAATCGACGAGGGTGGCGGCATCGTTCGGCTGGTACTGCCGGAACTGCCAAAACGTCTCACCAGGACCGGCACGGCGGCGGCCATGAATGCCGTGCGATACATTGAGCGAAATTCGCATTGCCTCGGCGACGAGGTCCGGCAGGCTCTCGGCGAGTTCGTGCGCGCCCGTCTCCAGCCCGAGAATTTGGGCTGCAGCCTTGCCGTCTTGCTGCTTGGACGCCCGGCTGATTTCGGCCACTCGGCGTTACTCCAATCGGCTCGCGAGCCGGGCGACAATGCTTCCGATATCTTGGCCCTCGGTACGGGCAGCGAAAGTCAATGCCATGCGATGCTTCAAGATGGGTTCGGCAAGTGTCGTCACATCGTCAATCGATGGCGCGAGGCGGCCGTCGAGTAGTGCTTTGGCGCGAACGGCGAGCATCAGCGCTTGGCTGGCGCGCGGGCCGGGGCCCCAGGCAATATAACGATCGGTCTCTTCGCCGGCCCCCGGACGTGCGGAGCGCACAAGCTTCAAAATTGCCTCGACGACTTTATCGGGGACGGGGATCTGGCGGACGAGGCGCTGGGTTGCCATCAGCTCCTGCGGGGTGATGATGGCTTCCAACTTGCGCTCTTCAGTGCCGGTGGTCGCAAACAGCATGCGGCGCTCGGCAGCAAGATCCGGGTAGGTGACATCGATCTGCAGCAAGAACCGGTCGAGCTGCGCTTCAGGAAGCGGATATGTGCCCTCCTGCTCAAGTGGATTTTGGGTTGCGAGCACGTGGAACGGCATCGGCGTATCGTGGCGCTGGCCGGCCACCGTCACGTGATGTTCCTGCATCGCCTGCAAAAGCGCTGACTGGGTCTTCGGCGACGCACGATTGATCTCGTCGGCCATCAGCAGCTGCGTGAAAATCGGCCCTTTGATAAAGCGAAATGACCGGCGTTGACCGGCGGCCGCCGCGGCGTTGTCCTCCAACACCTCCGCACCAATGATATCCGACGGCATGAGGTCGGGCGTGAACTGGATACGTTTGGCATCGAGACCAAGAACTTTGCCAAGGGTTTCCACGAGCAAGGTTTTCGCCAACCCGGGAACACCGATCAAAAGTGCGTGTCCGCCAGCCAAGATGGTCACGAGCGTGCGCTCGATGACCAAGTCCTGGCCGAAAATAACTGAGCCGGCCGCCTTATGCACGCGCTGCATCCGCTCGGCTGCAGCTTCAATTCGTGCAACGATGTCGCTGCTGCCAGGGGTGATCGTGGTCGCTGTCGTTGTGCTCATGGCCTCACTATATGCTGGCTTTGGTGTGTGTGAAACAGTGTTGCTTTGAAAGTGGTCACAATATGAAGGTGACAACGTTCACAAGAAGGAGATGATCCAGATTGACCGAGGTTGACCATAACCGCAATCCCGCGCGCATCGCCGGACTTGAAACTTTGCTGAAAGCCTCTGGCGGCGACAGATTGCCACCGGTCGAGAGTTGGGACCCACCGTACTGCGGCGACATCGGCATGGCGATCCGCTCCGATGGCGTATGGATGTACCAGGGTAGCCCGATTGGCCGGAAACCACTCGTGCGCCTTTTCTCGCGTGTGCTGCGCCGGGATTCCGACGGTCGCCACTATCTCGTGACACCGGTTGAAAAAGTCGACGTGACCGTTGCCGATGCGCCGTTCCTCGCAGTCGAAATGGAAGCGGCCGGACAAGGTCAAGATCAAACGCTGACATTTCGCACCAACGTCGACGATTTCGTCGTATGCGGTGCTGATAACCCGCTTCGATTTGTCGAGGAGACGCGGAGTGGTGGTCTGAAACCATATGTGCGCGTTCGTGGCCGTCTTGACGCCCTCCTCACGCGCGCCCTGTATTATGACTTGGTCGAGCTGGCGGTAGAAGAAGGCGGAATACTCGGCATCTGGAGTGGCAGCTCGTTCTTTCCACTCCGCGTGTGATCGACTTCATCGTACCAGCCAGGGGGGCACCGGGGTGTACCAGTCGACGGCGAAATCCAAGAATGCGCGCACCTTCGCCGATAGGTGATGCCGGTGTGGATAGACCAGATAGACGCCGAACGATGTTTCGATCAGGGTTTCGAATAGCGAAATCAGCCGGCCAGTCTTGAGTTCAGGGGCGATTGCGAACTCGGGGCAAAAGCCGATGCCTATATCCGCGAGCAACGCATCGCGCACCGCACTTGCGCTGTTGACACTGAAAGTCGGCCGCACTTTTACCACCAGCGAGCGTCCATCGCGTTGAAACCGCCAGTTTTCGCGCCAACGAATGTTCGTATCGATTATGCAGTGATGTTGCGCCAGATCTTCCGGGCGCTTGGGTGTGCCATTTTTTTTCAGATAACCGGGTGATGCACACAGAAACATCTGCATGTCGCATAGTTTGCGCGCGATGAGCGAACTGTCGGTCATTGCGGTGACGCGCAGCGCAACATCGAAGCCTTCGGCAACAAGATCGACCATGCGATCAGCGAGTAGAATGTCGAGTTCGACGGCGGGGTACTTCGCCCGGAATGCAGTTGCCATCGTCATGACTGACATTTCCCCTAGGGTCTGTGGCGCCGTCAGTTTGAGGAGGCCGCGTGGGGTGCCAGACTCCGAACGGATCACCTCTTCGAGATCATCGAAATCGGCAAGGATTTGATGCGCGCGTTCGTAGTAGGCTCGCCCGGTCTCGGTAACGCCGATGCTGCGCGTGGTACGATTTAATAGTCGCGCGCCAAGACGGCCCTCGAGCTCCGCAATATGCTTGGAAACGAGTGCCTTCGACTTGCCTAGCTTTTGTCCTGCACCGGTAAAACTGTCGGTGTCGATCACCGCCAGATAGGTCCGCATCAAATCGAGAGTGTCCATCTGTCAATGCAATGTTGACGGTGAATGATATTAATCAGGTATTGTTTTCACAGCGGCAGATGTCAAGTGGTGTGAAACAGCTCGAACGCAGGCGGGTCACAAATGGACAGAATGCCATCGCTTTTCATTTCGCATGGGTCGCCGGAATTGGCCGTGCGTGATTCATCCGCGCATCGGTTCTTGGCGAACTATGCCTCCGAACTGCCAACGCCCCGGGCGATATTGGTCGTTTCAGCGCATTGGGAGACCGAGCAGCCTGTCGTCGCCACCGGCAAGTCACCAGCGACAGTGTTCGATTTTGGTGGCTTTGATCCGCGCCTGCGTTTGATCAACTACAATGCTCCCGGAGCGCCTGAGGTAGCTCTGCAAGCGCAGGCAGCACTTCAGAGTGCTGGCTTTCGAGTTACGGCGGACGACAACCACGGCTGGGATCACGGCGTGTGGGTGCCATTGCATCTGTTGTATCCGGATCGGAAGATACCGGTGGCCCAAGTGTCGATCCAGCCCGACGCCAGTCCTCAGCATCACTTGCGAATGGGTCTGGCGTTGGCACCGTTGCGCGATGAAGGCGTGATGATCATCACGTCGGGCGCCATGACGCACAATCTGCGTGCATTCCGCGGCCAAGCGATCACGGCTCCGGTGCCCCACTGGGTGTCTGAATTCCGCGACTGGATGAAACTTACGCTTACTTCGGATCATCCCGAACGGGCGGTCAATTACCGTGAGGAAGCGCCGTATGCGGTAGAAAATCATCCGGAGGCGGAGCACATCTTGCCGCTGTTCGTGGCTATTGGTGCTACTCATCGAGGTGAGCAAATACAACGTGTGCATGACAGCGTCGAGCACGGTGTTCTTGCCATGGACATCTACCGATTTGGATAGCAGAAAGCAGCGCACGACCGCTACGGTCCAGCCGAACGCAGTTTCCAGGTCGGTGGTCGCATGCTCCCGCTACTCGAAGGCTATCGCATCATCGACGTTACGGCGGTGATACTCGGGCCATATGCAACCCAAATTCTCGGTGATCTGGGCGCCGACGTCATCAAGGTGGAACCGCTGGACGGCGACAGTATGCGGGTGGTGCCGCCCTCTGGCGACGCCGGCATCACCGCGCTGTTTGCCAACAACAATCGCAATAAACGCTCGATTGCGATCGATCTGAAACAGGAAGACGGCAAGGCGATACTGCGCCGTCTCTTGGGAAACGCCGATGCACTCATACACAATATGCGTCAAGACGCGTTCGATAGGCTCGGCTTCGGCGTCGGACCGGTGCGGGCACTTAATCCCAAACTCGTATATTGCGCGGCAGTCGGTTTCGGCAGCGATGGCCCCTACGCCGGACGGCCTGCCTACGACGATGTGATCCAGGCGATGTCGGGATTTGCCGGCCTCAACGAAATGCGTGACGGCACGCCGGCGCTCGCACCGTCGATCATCGCCGATAAGATCGTCGGTTTGCACGTCGTGTATGCGGTACTGGCCGCGTTGCTCCATAGGGAGCGGACGGGAGCACCAGGCATGGCGATCGAAGTCCCGATGTTCGAAGCGATGGCGGCTTTCAACATGAACGAGCACCTCGATCGTGCATCGTTCAAGGCGGACGGTTCCGTTGGGTACGCGCGCGCACTGGCGCCGCAGCGAAAACCCTACCGGACTGCTGATGGTTGGATCGCGGTGCTTCCCTACACGCTGGCCCATTGGCAGAGAACGCTCAAGGAGGTCGGCCGGACTGACCTGGTCGATGCTGAATGGCTCAAGGACGGAGCACAGCGCAACCTGCGTTCGCCGGAACTGTACGAGGTACTCGAAGCAGCACTTTGTCAGCGCTCGACCAACGAATGGCTAGCCGTTTTCGAGGGCATCGATATTCCCTCGGGGCGCGTCAACAGCCCGAAGGATTTGCTGTCTGATCCGCATTTGGCAGCCGTGGGCATGTTCGAACCAAACTTCGATGGTCCAACGGCGGTCGTGCGGACCATGAAGCAGCCGATCAAGTTCGACCGAGCTAAGATTACAAAGGATCGCGCACCTCGGCCATTGGGGGCCGATACAGCGTCGCTCCTACTAGAAACGGGGTTCACAGTTGCGGAAATTGCAGCGCTCACCGCCCGCGGTGTCGTTCGGTCGCGCCTCGACGTCGCGGATGTGTGATCGATCGACATATCGAGCCGCTGGCAGTGTGCAAAATTTGTGCATAGACTAAGGGCGTCGCCGCGCCGTGGCCGTAGGGTGCTGTGTTTTCCAAAGCCAGTCGGCTTGTGTTCCGAATGTGCGCAACTAGATTCAACGAACTGTATTCAGGAGGCAGCCGCCGATGGCAAAGCTCAACGTGAATGGTAAATCTGTCGACGTGAAAGTCGAGGATGACACGCCGCTGCTTTGGGTCCTGCGCGAGCAAGTAGGCCTCACCGGTACGAAGTACGGCTGCGGTGTTGCCCAGTGCGGCGCGTGTTCGGTGCACATCAATGGCGAAGTTCAGCGTTCGTGCTCGGTGCCGGTGAGCTCGTTGAAAGCCACCGACAAGATCACCACGATCGAAGCTTTGTCGCCGACCGGCTCACACCCGATTCAGAAGGCGTGGTTGGCACTCGAAGTCGCCCAATGTGGCTACTGTCAGTCGGGCCAGATCATGGCCGCTGCGGCCCTGCTGAAAAAGACACCTAACCCGACCGACGCACAGATCGACGAGGCAATGACCAACATCTGCCGTTGCGGCACGTATCAGCGCATCCGCGCCGGCATCAAGATGGCCGCAGCTGAAATGGCAGGCGGAACCAAGTCGAAAATCAAGGCTTGAGGGCAGTAGTGATCATGTCAAAGTCACCCAAGAAATCGGTACTTTCCCGTCGGCAGTTTTTCGTCGGTAGCGCTGCAACCGGTGGTGGACTGGCCATTGGATTTAGTCTGCCAGGAGTACGTGAGGCGCTGGCGCAGAAGGTCCTCGGATCAACGGGCGACGAAGTCGGCGCGTGGGTCTTCATAAAGCCAAACGATGATGTGGTGATCCGCATTGCCCGTTCCGAGATGGGACAGGGTACGCTTACCGGCCTGGCGCAACTCGTTGCTGAGGAACTCGAGTGCGATTGGAAAAAGGTGAAGTGGGAATACCCGACGCCTGGCCAGAACCTCGCCCGCAACCGGGTTTGGGGGGACATGTCGACCGGCGGAAGCCGCGGCATACGCGGCTCGCAAGATTACGTACGCAAGGGTGGCGCTGTCGCTCGCGAAATGCTGATTCAGGCCGCCGCCAACCAGTGGAAAGTGCCGAACGGTGAATGCAAGGCCGAGGCGAGCGTTATCACTCATGCCCCTTCAAAGCGTAAGACAACCTACGGCAAAGTTGCGTCCGCTGCCGCCAAACTCGAGCCGCCCAAGAACGTCAATCTAAAGGATCCGAAGGATTGGAAGATCGCCGGAAAAGCGCTCAAGCGTCTCGATACCGTCGATAAGCTGAGCGGCAAGCAAGTCTATGGAATCGATATAAAATTGCCGGGGATGTTGGTCGCCTCGATCAAAGATGCGCCCGTTCATGGCGGCAAGATCAAGAGTTTTGATGGCGCCAAGGCCAAGGCGATGCCGGGTGTGTCACACGTGTTGCAGGTCGGGCCAGGCGCGGTCGCAGTCGTCGCCGATACGTGGTGGCACGCGAACAAGGCGCTAGCGGTGGTGGATATCGCATACGAAGACGACGCTAACGCCAAGGTGACGAGCGCATCTATCGCTGATGCTCTCAAAGCCGGCCTCGATACGAAAGATGACGTTGCCGTCTACAACAAAGTTGGTGATGCCGGGCCCGCCATCGCTGGTGCCGTAAAAAAGATCGACGCGGTTTATACGGCGCCGTTTTGGCATCACGTGACGTTAGAGCCGATGAACTGCACGGCCAAGTGGACCACCGATAAATGCGAAGTCTGGGTACCGACGCAAAACGGTGATGCAGCGCTTGCTGCTTGCGCCGAAGCCGCAGGCCTCCCGCCCGCCAAATGTGAAGTTTATAAAGTTCACCTTGGTGGTGGCTTTGGACGCCGTGGATTCCAGGACCCGACCACCAAAGCGGTGCTGCTCGCGAAACAGATCCCCGGCGTGCCTGTGAAACTATTGTGGAGCCGCGAAGAAGATATGCGGCAAGGCCGCTATCGTCCGATCAGCCAGTGCAAGATGGAAGCGGGGCTCGACGACAAGGGCAACCTCGTCGGCTTGCAAATGCGGATTTCCGGCCAGTCGATCCTGGCTTCTGTTGCGCCCGCACGCATGGAAAATGGCGTCGATTTTATTGCTTTCCAGGGGCTCAACCCACTTGACGGCAAGTACGCCAAGGAAGGTTCCATCGGCTACTCGATTCCGAATATCCAGGTCGACTATGCGATGCGCAACACCCACGTCACTCCGGGCTTCTGGCGCGGTGTGAACAACAACCAGAATGCTGTCTATCTCGAGTGCTTCATGGACGAGGTGGCGAAGGCTGCCGGTCGCGATCCGCTCGAGTTCCGGCGCTCGCTGATGACCAAGGATCCGCGTACTGCGAAGCATTTGGCGGTCCTCAACGCCGTCGCCAACAAGATCGGCTGGGAGTCGTCGAAGCCGCCTGCGGGACAGTTCCGCGGCATCGCCCAGCACATGGGCTACGGCAGCTATATCGCCGCCGCTGCGGAGGTTTCGGTGAGCGATAAGGGTAAAGTCACTGTGCATCGGCTAGTGATGGGTACAGATAGTGGCTACGTGGTCAATCCGGACCAAGTTGAGGCTCAGGTGATCGGCTCGGTTGCGTATGGCCTCTCTGCCTCGTTCTTCGAAGAAATTACGATCAAGAATGGCGCCGTCGAGCAGGAAAATCTCGATGTCTACGAGATCATGCGCATGGCCGATTATCCAAAGCTCGTCGAGACGGTCACAGTGGCGTCCGGCGGCTTCTGGGGTGGCGTCGGTGAACCGACGATCGCGGTCGCAGCACCTGCTGTTTTGAACGCGATCTTTGCGGCGACCGGCAATCCAGTACGTTCGCTACCGCTGAAGAATGTGAAGCTGCGCGCGTGATGTCGCGGTGGCGACTAGGAATAATAGTTGCAGTGGTTGGGATCTTTGCCCTGCCTCTGCTCCTGGCTTCTTTGTCGCGATTGCCTCATTCGTGGTTGCAAGCCCTGTATGTTGGCGACGTCAGCGCTGCCGAAGCGGGCGTTGTTAGCTATGCGGTGGTGGACGATACCATTCCGGCGCCGCTCGATCGTTTGGACGGCAATGCCGAGCGCGGTCGTCGTTTGGTATTGGATCGTGAGACCGGCAATTGCCTGATCTGTCATCAGGTGCCGATTGCGAGCGAGCCCTCTCAAGGTGACCTTGCACCGTCACTGGCAGGTGTCGGAGCGCGGTTGACAGCCGCGCAGATACGCTTCCGATTGGTTGATCAAAGCCGGCTCAACCCGATGACATTGATGCCGCCCTATCATCGCGTCGATGGGCTCACGCGGGTGGCGGCAAAGTTCAAGTCGAAGCCGGTTTTTGATGCCCAGCAGATAGAAGATGTGGTGGCTTGGCTCGCCACGTTGAAAGATTAGTGGAGACAGGCTTTGCAAAATCGAACAGTTCGCGTGGACCGTCGTGATGCGTTGAAAGCCGCTACTGCATTAAGTTTGGTTGCGCTGTTGCCAACGACCGCACGTGCGACGCCCGAGACGATGACAGCAGCAGTCGAAAAGGCGCTTGGCGGTAAGATCGCGAAACCAGGCAAGATCAAGCTCGACGTTTCCCCGCTCGCTGAGAACGGCAACTCAATGCCAGTGACGCTGACTGTCGAAAGCCCGATGACAGCCGCGGACCATGTAAAGACGATCTATATGTTTGCGCCGGAAAATCCGCAGCCGGATATGGTTCGTTTCCACTTGGGGCCGCGCTCTGGGCGTGCACGAGTGCAGACATCGGTCCGCTTAGCCAACACGCAACGATTGCTGGCGATCGCAGTGATGAATGACGGTAGTGCCTGGAGCGATACCGCCGAAGTTATCGTCACCATGTCCGCTTGTCTGGATGCAGGTTGAATTCGGAAAGGCTCTGATCCATGCGTACCGCTCGAATCGTCATGCCGAAGACCGCCCGCAAGGGTGACATCATCGAGATCAAGACCCTTGTCACGCATCCAATGGAGACCGGGTATCGCCGCGACGACATGGGCAAGGCGATCCCGCGTGACATTATCAAGTTACTCACGGTCTCGTACGCTGGTGAAGAAGTGTTTCGGATGGATATGTTCCCAGGTACGGCTGCCAATCCTTTTGCCGCGTTCACCACCATCGCAACGCAGACAGGTGAACTCGTCTTCACATGGACCGACGAAAAGGGTGAAGCGTCCTCAGAGAAAGTCATGTTGACGGTGACATGATGGATCGCGCCGGCATATTCGCCCTGGCGATGTTAGCATTCGCCCTTCAAGCACTTGCTGAACCACGCACGTCGGCCCGCGAATTCCTGCCGCCGGAACTGCAAGCCCAACAAGCCGACGACGGTGCAAATCCCGGCATGTTGTGGGTGGATCGGGGTGCCAAATTGTGGTCACAGCCGGATGGTGCGGCAGCAAAATCGTGCGTTGAATGTCACGACAGCGCCGCGACCTCCATGCGTGGTGTTGCGGCGCGTTACCCAGCGATCGATGCGGCGACCGGACGGTTGTTCAACATTGAAGCGCGCATCAACAATTGCCGTTCGGCACATATGGGTGCTGAGCCGCTGAAATATGAAAGCGATGATCTGCTGGGGCTGACCGCGTATGTCGCTCACCAGTCGCGCGGATTACCGTTTACACCGTCAATTACCGGTACGGCTGCTGCTTCGTTTGAAGCGGGCAGGCATTTCTTCTTCGAGCGTCAGGGCCAGCTCAACGTTGCATGCAGCCAATGTGTAAATGCCGGAGCAATTATCCCTCACAGAAGCGGCTGATTTGTTCGGTCGCGCCGCCGGAGTGAAAGTGCGGCAGATAGAGCTCTTGTGCCTGCGTCGGCCGAGGGTGGGGGATGAAGACAGTGGAACTATACGCACGTGTGCGACACGCGGTGCTGA